>JAGWXJ010000171.1 GCA_018969935.1 Alphaproteobacteria bacterium
AGGTGCAGGCCTTCACGCTGGCTTTGCCGCAGGGTGACCCTGCACTCAAATCCTTCATCGACAACGCGCTGCAGGAAATGCTGAACGATGGCAGCGTCGATCGTATGCTCGCCAAGTGGGAAACACAAAAAGGCCAGTTCCTGCGCGTGGCAAAACCTTTCCGCACAGGTGAATAGCGTGGCGTCTAAAAAGTATTTCCTCTCCGGTATCGGTGGCTCCGGCATGCTGCCGCTGGCGCTTATCCTCAAAGGGCAGGGGCATGATGTTTCAGGCTCCGATAGGGGGCATGACCAGGGCCGCACGCCCGAAAAATTCGCATCCCTTGAGGAAAAAGGCATCACGCTTTTCCCTCAGGATGGCTCGGGCCCGAGGCATGCTGATTTCATGGTGGTTTCTGCCGCCATCGAGGAAACGGTGCCCGATATTGTATCTGCCCGCGCAGGCAACATACCAATCCTCAAGCGGGCCGAATTGCTAGCCGATTTGTTCAACGCCTTCCCGAAGCGTATCGCCGTTGGTGGCACGTCAGGCAAAACCACCGTCACGGGCATGATAGGCTTTATACTCAAGCAGGCGGGGCTTGACCCCGTCGTCATGTGTGGCGGCGTCCTCAAAAACTATGGCACGACGGCGCTGGTCGGCCACGGCGATGTTTTCGTGACGGAAAGTGACGAAAGCGATGGCTCGATAGCCCTCTACAACCCCGATGTTGCTATCCTCACCAATATCTCCATCGACCATAAAGGGCTCGATGAACTGCGCGCGCTGTTCGGTGACTTTACGTCCAAAGCGCGTGTGGCAGTCATCAATGCCGATAACGCCGAGGCGGGGGCGCTTGCAAAGGGCAACGCTCTAACCTACGGCTTCCTTGATGCCAATCTGTCTGTTCTTGAAGCGCATTTCAGGCCCGATGGGTTGAATGTACAAATCACAAACGGCACTGAAACAGCCATGCTGGCCCTAGAATTGCCGGGCGCGCACAACCTATCCAACGCACTGGCCGCGCTTGCTGCCGTGTCTGCCTATGGTATCTCGCTCAAGCAGGGCTGTGACATCCTCAAATACTTCAAAGGCATCAAACGCCGTATGGATGTAGTGGGCACGCAAAACGGCATCACCGTAATCGATGACTTCGCGCATAACCCCGATAAAATCGCGGCCACTCTCAAAACCCTCAAGGCCTTCGATGGTCGCCTGCATGTGATATTCCAGATGCACGGTTACGGCCCCTTGAAGCTCATGTGGCGGGAATTGGCCTCAACATTCACCGACAATCTGGGCTGGGATGACCGCGTGTACCTGTGTGACCCGCTGTATCTGGGTGGCACCGCCGATAAATCCATCGGCACCAAACAGGTGGCTGAGGCCATTGGCCAGCAGGCCGTTTACCTGCCCACCCGCGAGGAATGCGCGGATGCCGTGCTGAAAGCCGCCAAGTCAGGTGACCGCATTATCGTCATGGGCGCGCGCGATGATACCCTGTCGGCTTATGCCGACGAGTTGTTGCGAGCCATTCGCAAGTAATATCAGAAGCTTGCATAATCCGTACTAATTCTGTACGGTTTGACCATGATCAAACTGTCCCGCATGTCCGACTACGCCGTGGTGGTGCTTGAAACGCTGGGCCGCGATAGCGCAGCCTCGCTTTCCGCCTCGCAAATTGCGCAAGGCTCCGGTTTGCCTGAACCAACGGTCGCCAAGGTACTCAAGCTCATGGCCGCAGGCGGCATCGTTACATCACAGCGCGGTGCCAACGGTGGCTACACGCTCTCGCGCACCCCGCGCGAAATTACAGTCTACGATATTGTAACGTCCATCGAAGGGCGGCTGGGCCTCACGGCCTGCGTAGACGGCGGCGATGAACCTTGCGCATTGGAAGCCCACTGCGCCATGTCAGGCCGCTGGGATATCGTAAACGCCGCCGTGCGCACTACATTTCAAGGCATTACCTTGGAAGACATGATGAAGCCCCAAAAAAAGGCAGCATGAGGCGGAAATGGCCGCAACAGCCGACACCATAAAACAGGTCCAGATGATGGCCGGCACATACACTGCCGGCTTCACGACGGATATTGATATGGAGTTCGCGCCCAAAGGCCTGAACGAGGATATCATCCGCCTGATCTCAAAAAAGAAGAACGAGCCCGAATGGCTGCTCGATTATCGCCTCAAGGCCTACAAACACTGGCAACAGATGCCGGAGCCTGATTGGGCCAAACTTCAAATCGCCCCGATCGATTATCAGGACGCGCACTATTACGCCGCCCCCAAAAAACCCGCGCCGAAATCGCTGGATGAAGTTGACCCCAAACTTCTGGAAACCTACGAAAAACTCGGCATCCCCCTGAAGGAACGCGAGATACTGGCAGGCGTAGCCGTCGATGCCGTGTTCGATAGTGTGTCAGTGGCGACGACCTTCAAGGAAAAGCTGGAAGAAAAAGGCGTCATCTTTTGCTCGATATCCGAGGCCGTACAGCGCTGCCCCGATCTCGTGAAAAAATATCTCGGCTCCGTTGTGCCGTATACCGACAACAAACACGCCTGCCTCAACGCCGCCGTGTTTACCGATGGGTCTTTTGTGTACATCCCCGCAGGCGTCCGTTGCCCGATGGAGCTTTCAACATATTTCCGCATCAACGCCAAAAACACCGGCCAGTTCGAGCGCACGCT
>JAGWXJ010000172.1 GCA_018969935.1 Alphaproteobacteria bacterium
CTCAAGGTTGTTTTTGAAAGCCCTTCATCCGAAGTATTGCGGGCCATGGCCCTTGCTGGCTTTGGCATGGCCTTTTTGCCTAAAAGCCTTATCGAGGATGACCTGCAAGGCGAGTTTTTAGTTCCTGCCCTGCCCAAAAGATACCAGATGGACCTTGATATCCTGATCATCCGCCGCGCGGGGGCCATGCCACCTGACCCAGAGCAGTTGTGGACGTTTCTAAACCGTTAAAAACTGCTGCGTGGCATCATCAAGTAATTCTGACAACCCCATGAAAAAACTATAGAATAGGGTTGTGACGAACACCTTTGTTACCCTGTACACCTACGGCGGCGGCATGCGCGGGCTTATCCCTGCGCATATCATGGCCGCTATCGAAAAAAGCACCGGCCTGCACATGGCGGACATGGTGGATATGTTTACAGGGGCATCGACGGGCGCGATTTTGAACGCCGCCCTTACACGCCCCCACAGGCGCCGCCCTCACGAGCCGCAATACAAGGCCCGCCACATGATCAGGTTTTATGAAAGCGAGGGGGCCAATATTTTCCCGCGTGACCGATTCCGTGAGCTGCGCGGGCTGCTGCACGATTTCAACAACCGGACCATCAAGCTCTCGCTGAACAACCTTATCAGCCACGGGTATTACAGCCCCCGTAACCTCGCCAACGCGCTTTATGCGCTTTACGGCGATGCCAAGCTTGGCGATTCCCTGACGTCGCTTGTTATCCCCTGCTACAGCCTCGGTAACGAAACAAACGCTGTGGCAGGCGGGCATGCCGTATGGCTTAAAAACATCAATGGTGCCGCGCGCAACGAAGGCAACCAGAAACCGATGGAAGTCACGCTTTATGATGCCGTGATGGCATCCACGGCGGCGCCTACGTATTTTCCCTGCCATGATTTTTCGGCCTATGACCCCAATACGGGCCGCTGGCGGTCCATCCATGCGATTGACGGGTCTATCTTCGACAACCCTGCCGTGGCCTACCAAGGCGCAGTAAGGCAGCATGTGCCTGAAGGGGCGCAACCCGTGATGATTTGCCTTGGAACGGGCATCACCAACAGGTCCATCCATAAGGATGAATGGAATAGTTTTGGCGCATTGGGTGTTGTGGACCCCGCGAACGACCTGCCGCTTATCAATATCTTCTTCCATGCCACTGAAAGCGCCCTTATGGAGAGCTTCGGGCATGAAATGGGGCGCAACCTTTACATCCTCAACCGTTCGCTCCTTGACCCCAAAGAGGGCATGGAATTGCCGTCTGGCGATATTGATGACGCCACGCCCGAGAATATCGAGCGTCTGGGCAAGTTTGCCGCCCTGATTATCGAGGAAAACCAAAAGACCTTCGATTCGCTATGCCATTTGCTGGTTTCCAACCGCGACCGCAAGATGAAACAGCAAAACGACTTCATGTCCACGCTGCGGCGCACAGTGCACGCACTTACCGGAATATCTCAGGATTCCTGATAATAACTCGCAAAATTTGTGCGGCGCGTGATTGAATCTTCTATGCGTTCTGCTTTAGCTGGGCCTACCTTTTCAGGCAAAGGTTCCGGCAACAGGGCAACCACCAAAAATGACATCGCAACAGGCGCAGGTACAAACCTTCTTCGCGTTTCCTTCGGGCGGCGTACGCGGCTTTATTTCCATGTTCGTGGCATCGTATCTGGAAAAGCTGTCGGGTGTGCCCATTTACCAGCTTTCGGATATCAACGTCGGCGTATCGGTGGGCATGATTGCCGCAGCCGCCTATTCGCGCGAAGAAGCCATGGAGCGCCCTGTCGCCAAGCAGGTGATGGACGATACGTTTGTCGTCATGCACCAGATGTTCTCGCGCGATTCAAAGACAGTCGCGCTTAAAAACATCATGCGCGCGTTGCCGCTCATCAAGCAGCATGCACCTGCGCACCGTACCCTCCAAAGCCTGCTGCGCTGGGCGGAGAGCTACCAGCCCAAGCCTGAGGAAGGCAAATACGACCCGAGCATTCTTGAAACCGCCATCACCACACATTTCAAGGACCGCAAGCTGACGGACCTCAAGAAGCCGTTTTTCTCGGCGGCTTACTGCATTACCGATGGCAAACCGCACGTATTTACAAACGTAGATATCGGTACGCTTGCCCACCCGCCGCATCTGGCCCTGCACCTGCAAAACGTGGACACGCACGGTGATGTAAAAGTGGTTGATGCCATTATGGCCGGTACCGCCATCCCCGGTTTTATCGACTTCCGTGAAATACCGGGTATCGGGCATTTCATGGACCCCGGTTCGTTTGCGATGGACAATTTTTATTACGCCATGCGCGACATGAATATCGCCGCCTACCACCGCGCACGCACCGCCCATGATGAAAAACTTTCGGCCAGAAGCGTATTCCAGCGGATAGCCATGCGCGCCCCTGCCCCGCCAAGCGCCGTTGCCTCGCGCGTTGTGTATTTCGGCGTCGGGGATGATGCCAACCTTGATTTTTCACTCGATGCGCCGCACGGCCTCACACCGCAAATACCCGCCGTATTTACGGCGCTGGGCAACCAAGGGCGGCTTGGTACCTTCAACCAGATTACGACGCGCTTTGACAAGGTATCACGCGCGGTAACAGGTGCCCCTGCCCTGCGTGTGATTGATGCGTGTATTACACCAGTCGAAGGGGAAGACCCTGAT
>JAGWXJ010000173.1 GCA_018969935.1 Alphaproteobacteria bacterium
GTGATGCACCTGCCATGTATACGGACGAGCAGGAACAGGGCTGGAAGGCGATTACGAAGGCCGTACATGATGCAGGTGGGCAGATTGTTTTGCAGCTTTGGCACATGGGCCGCGTATCGCACCCCGATTTTCTGGATGGGGCGCAGCCGCACGGGCCATCGGCTATTGCGGCGGAGGGCGAGCACAAGTCAGTCCATAAACCTTATGTAGTGCCGCATGCCATGACGGTTGATGAGATACAGGCGGCTGTTGCTGCCTACGGCGATGCTGCCAAGCGTGCCATCAGGGCGGGCTTTGACGGTGTCGAAATACACGGGGCTAACGGATACCTGATTGACCAGTTTTTGCGTGATGGCAGCAACGTGCGCACCGATGCCTATGGCGGCAGCATTGAAAACCGCGCGCGCTTTATGACTGAGGTTGTTGATAGTGTCGTGAAAGCCGCTGGGCCCGAGCGCACGGGCATCAGGCTTACGGCCATGAATGGCTATAACAGTATGACGGATAGCAACCTTGATGCCGTGATGGTGCACGCAGCGAAGGTTTTATCAGGGTTCAACCTTGCTTTCCTGCACGTGCGGGAGCCTGTAGCCAAGCGTGTGATAACGCCGCAAATGCGCGCTGTATACAAGGGCGTAATTATCGGGAATGACGGTTATGACGGTGCGTCCGCGCAAGCAGCTATTGATAGCGGGGATGTTGATGCCGTGGCGTTTGGCGTCAAGTTCATTGCAAACCCCGATCTTGTCGAGAGAATGGCCATAGGCGCCGCATTGAATGTGCCCGATACCAAGAGCTTTTACAGAGGGGGGGCCGAGGGATATACGGATTACCCCACGCTGGGTGCAAAGGCCGCATGATGGACTGGCGCGATGTTGTAGGGGCTTCTGCCGTTGCGATATCGCTTGCGGCCATGGTGCCGTATCTGATTTCCACCTGGAAAGGCACAACGCGACCGCACATATTCTCGTGGGGTATTTGGGGTATCTTCAACCTTATCGGTGGCCTTGCCCAAATCGTTGACCACGGCGGCCCCGGTGCGTGGGTGAATATTGCAGGCGCCGGTACCTGCTGGCTTGGCGCACTGTTTGGGTATATGCGCGGTGGTACGCGCGATATCACGCGTAGCGACTGTTTTGCCGCCAGTGGCGCCATAGTGGGGATCATACCGTGGGTGCTGACAAACGACCCGCTTTGGTCCGTCATCATCATTACCATTATCGACATGCTGGCGTTCTACCCCTCCTTCCGCAAAGGGTGGATAAAACCGCATGAGGATATGCCGCTGGTTTATTGGGTGAGCGCGCTTAAACACGCGCTGGGCATTGCGGCCCTGACAAACTTCAGTATTACGACTGTATTGTTTTCAGCGTCACTGGTGCTGACCAACAGTGCTTATGTATTGATGCTGACCGCCCGCAGGCGCGTTGTGGTTCAGGCTGCGGACTGACCGGCGAAGCTCACGCCTTTTTCCTTCAGCATGTCCTGAAGTTCGCCGCTTTCGTACATTTCGCGGACGATATCGCAGCCGCCCACAAACTCACCCTTGATGTAGAGCTGGGGAATGGTGGGCCAGTTGGTGAAGTCCTTGATACCTTGGCGCAGCTCGCCATCAGGCAGGATATCGATACCTTTGAAGTTGACCTGAAGGATGGACAGGATTTGCACCACGGCTGCCGAGAAGCCGCATTGCGGGAAAACGGGGGTGCCCTTCATGTAGAGCACGACATCGTTTTCAGCGAGGTCTTTCTTGATGCGGTCAAAGACGGGGGTGGTCATTGGTTACTTTCCTTCCGGTATGCGTGTGTGAATTTGAAGTGCGTGGAGTTCGGTACCTAAACGGCCTTGCAGAGCATCCTGCACCATGCGGTGCTGGGCTATGCGGGTTTTGCCGCGGAAGGCCTCGGCTGTGACAACGGCTGCGTAATGCTCGCCGTCGCCGCGCAGGTCCTCGATGCGTACGTCCGCGCCCGCGATACCCTCGCGGATCAGTTTTTCGATGGTGGCGGCTTCCATACCCATGGTCAGTTCTTGCCAGACATATAGGTGGGCAACCAGCTTTCGTTAAGGTCGCGCAGGGTGTTTATTTCGACATCCATCAGATGTTCCCCGCCTGCTTTGCCAAGCACGATATGCGGTACCTTGATCTTTTCGGGTGTTGGGGTTGCTACCACATAGCGGCCCTGATCTTCACCGAACCAGAAGCCGGCATCCTGCGGGCCTTCAAGTTTTGCGCCCAGTCTGGAGGCCAATGCCATCTCGGCCACGGCCACAAGCACGCCGCCGTCGCTGACGTCGTGACAGGCTGAAACCAAGCCGCCTTCGATGAGGGCGCGGACGGCATCGCCCGTTTCCTTTTCGTGTTTCAGGTCAACGGGGGGTACATCGCCCGTTTCTGCGCCATGGATTTCCCGCACGAAGAGGGACTGGCCCAGATGCTTGCATGCGCCGCCTATCAGCAGCAGCGTATCGCCTTCCTTGTAGGCGAGGCCTGCGGCCTTGCGGGCATCTGCCATAAGCCCTACGCCACCGATAACGGGGGTGGGCAGGATAGCTTTGCCATTGGTTTCGTTGTAGAGCGACACGTTACCTGACACGACAGGGTAATCGAGTGCCAGACACGCCTCGCGCATACCTTCGATGGCGTCGGC
>JAGWXJ010000033.1 GCA_018969935.1 Alphaproteobacteria bacterium
GCATCGGTGGAGTGCCGCACGAACGGTGACGGCAAGATGCGCTGGCAGACCGAAACGATGCCCGATACCGAGGCGCGCAAGCTGGCGCTGCCTGTGGCCAGAAGGTACCCGTGGGTACTTTCTTTCCGTTAAGGCTCGCTTACAACCTCGACGACACGTTGCATTTTCTGGCCCGCGCGATCGGAATCCTTTTTGACACCTTCCAAGGTGTTTGTGCAGGCTGAGAGCGAGATGGCCGCGATAAGTAGAATGAGAGCGTTGCGCATGGGCGCCATCATACCAAAAACCCGCACGTTATTATAGAGGTGACTTCGTGCGCGGGGCCGCTATGATACCGCCATGAAAGATTTTATCTGTGATTTGCCCATCATCGGCGATTTTATGGAGCACCGCCCCAAAGTGGCTGTCGTCCGCCTGTCGGGGGTTATATCGGATAACGGAACGCGCAAGGGCGGTATTTCCTATGAGCGTTACGCCGAGGCCATTGAAGATGCTTTTGCCTTGCGCGATGTGCGCGAGGTTGCGCTTGTCATCAACAGCCCCGGCGGGGCGCCTGCGCAATGCTCGCTGCTTTCGGGTGTCATACGCCATTGTGCGGCCGAGAAAAAAGTGCCCGTCAGCGCGTTTGTGGAAGATGTTGCCGCATCGGGCGGGTATTGGCTTGCGTGCGCTGCGGACAAGATTTTTGTACAGGCTTCGAGCATTGTCGGATCCATCGGCGTGATTGCAGCGGGTTTTGGTTTTGAGGATTTCATCAAACGCCATGACATCAAGCGCAGGCTTTACACATCGGGCAAAGACAAGTCGTTGCTGGACCCGTTTAGCCCCGAAAAGAAAGCGGATGTGGAGCGCCTGAAGGCCATACAAGCGGAAATCCATGCGCAGTTTATCGCATGGGTGCAGGAGCGCCGCGGCAACCGCCTTAAAGGAAAAGATTCAGAACTGTTCGAAGGGGCTATCTGGACGGGTAGTACCGCTGTCGGCATGGGTGTTGCAGATGGCATTGGTGACTTGCGCGGGGTATACCGCGACAAGTATGGCGAGAAGGTACGGTTTATCAATTTCGGGCCGGAAAAGCCGCTTTATCAGGCACTTATGGGCGTAAAAGCCCGTGGTGGCGCGGTGGGTGAGGCTATCGGCACAATCGAGGAACGGGCTTTTTGGCAGCGCTTCGGCTTATAATGGGGGAAAACTTGACTTCTTTTAATTTTTTACATAATATCTGGTCCAGATTTTTTGCAAAAGGAACTGATGCCATGAAACAGGATGAAATGCAGCGCGCCCTTTGGGATGCAGCCAAAAAGGGCGACAAGGAGAAAATCCGTATGCTGGTGGTTGCCGGTGCGGATGTAAACGCCAAAGACGCCGATGGCCGTACCGCCCTTCATATTGCCAGCCAGTACGGGCAGGCTGATGCCTACAAAACATTGCTTGCCGCACGCGAGATGCAGGAGTTGATGAAAGCCGGTATCAAGCAGGATGAAGGCAAGCAAGGCGATACCTATAAAGCCGCTTAAGGTTTTACTTTAAGAAACAAAAATAAACCGGCCTGATGGGCCGGTTTTTTTGTCTGGCTTAATGCTGACTTAGGCAGGGACGGGCATGGCCATCGGGCCTTCGCCCCATGCGTTGCGCACCTTGTCGTTGGCGGCTTTGACAGCGCGCGTGGCCCATGAGGGTTTGGGGGCGCGGGTGGTTTGTTTGCCGCTGCCTGCATCGGCGAATTTATCGCGGACGGGGCGGGCATCGGCTTCGGCCGTGGCTTCGACTTTTGGTGCGATGGCTGTATCCGTTGCGGTTTGGGTATCGGTTGCCGTTTCCGGTGCTGCTTCCCACGAGAAAGGTTCGGGCTTTGTCAGGCGGTTGAAGACATAGGCGCAGGTTAGGCCAGTGACGGCTGCCGTTGCGAGTGCGGCTGACATGCTCAGGCCCAAGCCCAAGCCTGCTATCATGGCACCTTCCTTCGCGCCCCAGAGCAAACCGCCAACTGTTGAAAGGCCCTGAATGGCAACTTCAGCGCAGTAGAGCGGGTATTCGATTGTTTTTGAAACACCGTTGAAGAGGGATCTTAACATTTAGGCCTCCGTCTCTTTTTTTATCGTTCTTATTCTTTTTCACCCTTGTGGCCACAGTACCGCGCAATGCCTTAAATTTTAGTTAAATTGTATTCATATTCGCGAGCGGGATGGATGAAACGGCTAAAAACCGGCGTTTTTAGTGGTCGGGAGGCCGTTTAGGCGGGTGTCAGTGACGGCGTTTTGTGAGGCGGCAGGGGCAGGGCGGGGATTGCGGATTCGTAGGCGGTTTTTGCGTCTTCCAGCGATAGGGCGATTTTGGAGATATCAAACGGGGCGTTGCTATCGAGCATGGCGCGCAGGTCATCGGCTTTTACCAAAATGGCATCGCGGTGATAGAGGCTGCGCAGCGTGGCCCAGCCCGAACCCGCGCAAGCCTTACAGGGGAAGGTATTTGTTTGGCCATCATAGATGCCGTTTGAGGAAACCAGATCCACGACGATGGCCACGTTTTCAAAATTGAGTATGGAGGTCGCCGCGCTGTTTTCGAGGCAGGCCTGAATGTTGCAGCCAGTGTATATGGCCGTATGTGTGTTTGTGCCATTCAGGATGCGCGAGAGGTCAAGTTCGGTTGTTACATCGTTCGGGGGTTCGAAAATATTGTCGTAGCTGGAGTAGAGTACACGCTCGGCCTGATTTGGCTGTGTGGGCCAAATGCGGGCTTTGGTGGCTTCCGGTATTTCGGCGTTCAACATTCTGTCGCCGCCTTTACGGGCATCGTAATCGTTGAGGGTGTGGGCGACATTGAGAATGCCAGCGCGGCCTTGCACGCTATCGAAGAAGGTGCGGGTGCGGCGGGCAGTATGATCGTTCCAGACATTCCAGCGATTGATAGACGTATCGCAAAATTCGGCCTGCCAATGCAGGCCCACAAGTAAAACGCCAGCGTGGGCAATGTTGGCCGCCGCCTTCCAGTTTTGCATGATGGTGATGGCGTTCTGTTCGCACATTTTATTTTCATAATGTATTTTAATGGAAAAGTCAAAAGCGGATAGTGAAGGATAATGCATGTCGGGGCGCTTGTGTGCGGCGCAAAACGGGGTAACATCGGCCCCGTTCAAAACAACGGGAGTTAATACACATGGCTAGAGCAAAAATCGGGTTGGTTGGTGCAGGACAAATTGGCGGGACACTCGCCTTGCTTGCAGGCCTCAAGGAACTGGGCGACATCGTCCTTATCGATATCGCGGAAGGCGTGCCGCAGGGCAAAGGCCTTGATATTGCCGAGGCCGCCCCTGTTGAGGGTTTTGATGCTTCGGTTACCGGCTCCAATTCCTATGAAGCCCTTGCCGGCGCCGATGTCGTGATTGTGACTGCAGGCGTGCCGCGCAAGCCGGGCATGAGCCGCGATGACCTTATCGGCATCAACACGGGTATCGTGAATGCGGCGGGCGCAGGCATCAAGCAATACGCACCTAATGCTTTTGTGATCGTCATTACAAACCCGCTGGATGCGATGGTTGAAGTCATGCAGCGCGCAACGGGCTTTGCCGCCAACAAGGTTGTGGGGATGGCCGGCGTGCTGGATTCTGCCCGTTTCCGCCACTTTTTGGCAGAAGAATTCAAGGTGTCGGTTGAGGATGTCAACGCATTCGTGCTTGGCGGCCATGGCGACACGATGGTGCCGCTGGTGCGTTATTCATCGGTTGCGGGTATTCCGCTGCCCGACCTCGTCAAAATGGGTTGGACCACGCAGGAGAAACTGGATGCCATGGTCCAGCGCACACGTGATGGCGGTGCCGAGATTGTGGCGCTGCTCAAAACCGGATCGGCCTTTTATGCGCCTGCATCCTCAGCCATCGTGATGGCCGAGAGCTACCTGCGCGACAAACGCCGCGTACTGCCTTGCGCCGCCAAACTGAACGGCGAATACGGCGTGAAGGGCTTGTACATTGGCGTACCTTGCGTGATTGGCAAGAACGGCGTCGAGAAGATTGTCGAGATCGAGCTGAATGCCGAGGAGAAAAAGATGTTCGACCATTCGGTTAACGCCGTTAAGGGCCTTGTGGAGGCTGTCGATAAAATTTCCAAGGCGGCCTAAGCCTTATTTACCCATATTTGCTTTTCGTAAGGCGGTTATGTAATTTCATAACCGCCTTTGCGTTTTTGGGGGGTACACCCCCAAAACCTTGTGACATGGGCAGGGGAATTTGGGTGCTTACTACCTTGCATCCCCGTTTCTTTTGTCATAGCCATTAGGAAACAAAAAAATATACAGGGACTACCAAATGCAACAATTCGGCGAAGCCACGCAGCGTTTGCGCAAGATTTTTGAAAAATCGCACGTTGTCGTGACGGCGGAGGAGCTCATCAAATGGGGCATCAACCCGTATTTCGCTCACATGTATGCAAAAGGGATTACCGAGCCCGCGCTGATGGACGAACTGGCGCTTGAAAAGCGCATCGACCAGTTTTGGCCCCAAAGCCTGCCGCGCCCCGATGCCAAGGCGCTGCTTCAGGGTATTTTGAATGGCCGCGAGCATCCGAGCCCGTATGTCATTTATGATTTTTGCCAGCTGTTTGATATCACCCCTGACCAGCTTTTATTGCCGTCCGACCAAGTGACGGACGGGCGCGGGCACCCCATGCCGTGTGCGCCTGCACCAGTTATTGAAGCCGCGTGCCGCTTTTTTGAAGACCTGAAACAGCGTGGCGCCGTGCCCGAACACCTGCGCCGCTTCTTGCGCCATGAATATTACAAGGCGAATGCGTGGGGCCGCCGTACCCTGCTGGATTACGATGACGCGGAAGACGCTTTCCAGCCCAATTTCGATTTCCTGCTCGAGGCCGAGGAAAATTACGCGGCCCTCCACAAGGACCCTGAACACATCCGCAAGGACGGGGTCGATATCCTTTACAAAAACGCATCGCCTATTGATGACATCCTGCACTCGATGGACATGACCATCGGGTATTACGCTAAGTTCTTACAGGACCGCGTGACAAAACTCGGGCCGGAAACGGAAGCGCATGCGCGCAGGCACCGTGCGGCACTCAAGGCCATCCATTCGTGCGTAAGCGCCATTTGCCCTGACGGGTTTAAAGACTGGTTGCTGGCTTTTGAACGCGCCAAACACAAAATGGGGCTTGAGCGCGCGCTTGAACTTTTGTCGCGCAACCCCGAGAGCGATGTTTTCCACCCCATGCGTATCGGATGGATGAGCAGCGCTTCCACGCGCCTGCCCAACGGCGACTTTGTAGCGGGGCCACGCATCATCCGCGCGCTTTGCGATGCCTACAGGCTTTATAACGTGCATGGCCCCGCACACCACCGTTACATTGCCGAAGCCGAAACATCGCTGACCGAGCTGATGGATTTTGAAACGTGGCGCCGCGCGCCGCATACGCGCGACTTCCTGACGGCGGAGGCCATCCGCCGCCATATCCTCGGGCATGTGACGCCCGAACAGCTTGGCATCAAGCGTAACAAGGTTGAGTACGAACCCGTGGTGTCGAGCAACCGCATGCTGCTTAGCCCGCCGCGCCCTGCCAACCACCCGTAGGATGCAGGCGCCATGAAAAAGGTATCCGCTAACGCCAAACGCGTTGCAAAAATTTTCAGTACGCAAGGTGCGCTGCTGAGTGCCGAGATGCTTATCAAATCGGGCGTGAACCCGATATATGCCTGGTTCCATGTCAAAGGGATCGACCCCAAGGTGATGCTGGAGCGCACTTCTTTGTACCATCGCCTTACATCAGGCTGGCCGACGGGATTGGCAAAACCTACGCCAGAACTGCTTATGGACTGGGTGCTGATGCCGCAGAGCGAAGATGACCCGAAGCAGCCAAAAATCAAGGATTTACCCGAAGGGCCCACGCATATCCCTGCCGTGAGCATGGACTGGAAAGGTATCTTTGATGCCTGCGTGATACTTGGCGTGACGCCCGATAAATTCATGCCGCGCAACAGCACCGTGTATTCCAAAAAATTCGTGACCGAGCCTGCGCCCGCGGAGTTTGTCGAGGCGGGGATCTATCTTTACTACGAGCTACAAAAGATAGGCGAACCGCGCAGCCTTTTGAACTTCCTGATTGCCGAGTGCCAGAAGGCGGATGTGCTGGGGTACCGCCGCGTGTTCCCCAAATTCCTTGCGAACGAGGAATATCTGTCAAACGCCGAGAGCGTTTATTACGCGAACCACGACAACGTTGAAATTCTGAAGGGTGACAAGCCGCCCAAGTTTTCACCTGTCCATGTTATGCGCGAGCAGCTGGATGCAGCGTGCATTTATTACGAGCGCAGCCTGCATGACCGCGTGCGCCAGCTTGCGCGTGAAATCGAGGCCATGAAAAAGGGATATGAGCACCACCTCAGCATCATCAGGGAATGTGCATCGGCTGTTGCGCCGATGGGGCAGGGGCCAGCGTGGCACCGTGCCTTTAACGAGAACAAAGAGAAAATCGGTTTTGATGAGGCTATCGACGAGGTGCTGGCAAAACCATCGGCATTCCATCCTGTCAGGCAATTTTTGGATAGCGCCACGACCGTGCTTTCGGATGGCAGGACATTAAAAGGGCTGCGGATTGTCGAGGCGTTTTGCCAAGCCTACCGCGATTACTTGCGTTGTGTTGCCAAGGCAGGGCCCAAGAAGGTCGAGGCCAAGGAAAAAGACCTTGAGGAGGCGCTGGACCGCTGGGCGGATTTTGTGACATGGCGCCGAGCCCCCCAAGTGCAATTGTATTTGCAGGCGGTGGCCGCAAGCCGCGTTATCGAGCACGAGATGGGGGCGTGGGTGCCCAGCCCTTCGTTACGGCAGACGCCGCGCATTCAGGCGCCTGTGCTGCGTGGTGCCAAGACTGTGCCGCCTCGGGTCAATTAATTGCCATAATCATAAAAACGGATTGTTTTTCAAACGATTTCCTGCGCGGTTGCGGCGCATGCGAACGGCGTTTGCAATTGCGTATACGCGTGCTAAACCTTGGGCCAGCGATTCAATAAGGAGATCTGTCAGATGAATATCCACGAGTATCAGGCCAAGGAACTGCTTTCCAAATATGGCGTTGCAACACCCAAAGGCATCCCCGCCATGAGCGTGGCCGATGCCGTAGCCGCTGTTAAGCAACTGCCCGGGCCGCTTTATGTTGTGAAATCGCAGATCCATGCCGGTGGCCGTGGCGCAGGCAAATTCAAGAACAACCCTGAAGGCAAGGGCGGTGTACGCCTTTGCAAGTCGGAAGCGGATGTGAAAGCCGCCGCCGAGGCCATGATGAACCAAGTGCTTGTAACCAAGCAGACCGGCCCCGAGGGCAAGCTCGTGCAGCGCCTTTACGTGACGGACGGCGTTGATATTGCCAAGGAATACTATTGCTCGGTCGTGCTGGACCGCGGTACGTCACGCGTGACGTTCATGGTATCCACCGAGGGCGGTATGGATATCGAGGAAGTGGCTGAAAAGCACCCCGAGAAAATCATCAAGGTGGCGGTTGACCCTGCTGCCGGTTTCCAAGGCTTCCATGCACGCCGCCTTGCTTTCGGCCTCGGCCTTACGGGCGATGCGCAGAAATCGGCCATGAAATTCTTTGCAGCGCTTTACAAGGCCTTCGTGGACCTTGATTGCGCCATCGTGGAAATCAACCCGATGATCGTGACCGACAAAAACGAAGTGATGGCGCTGGATGCCAAAGTGGCATTTGACGACAACGCGCTGTTCCGCCACCCCGACATTGCCGCGATGCGCGACGAAACGGAAGAAGACGCCGCCGAAACGCTGGCCCACAAGTGGGAACTCAACTACGTGCGCCTTGACGGCGAAATCGGCTGCATGGTGAACGGCGCAGGCCTTGCCATGGCAACCATGGACATCATCAAGCTGTATGGCGGCACGCCCGCAAACTTCCTTGATGTTGGCGGCGGCGCCACGACCGAGCGCGTGACAGCAGCTTTCAAAATCATCCTTGGCGACCCGAACGTGAAGGGCATTCTTGTCAACATCTTCGGCGGTATCATGAAGTGCGACATCATCGCGAACGGTATTATTGCCGCCGCCAAGGAAGTGAAGCTGAGCGTGCCGCTGGTCGTGCGCCTTGAAGGCACCAACGTTGACCTTGGCAAAAAAATTCTGGCTGAAAGCGGTTTGCCCATCGTATCGGGCGACAACCTTGCCGACGCCGCCGAGAAAATCGTGGCGGCTACCAAGAAAGCCAAAGCAGCGGCTTAAACATCAAGAGCGTTTTGGTGCAGGTGCTTTTTTCTGCGAAGGTAGGCGGCCTGCCAAAGCGTCCAGCATAGTTGGCCCGGCATCGGCGCCTTGTAACTGGCGTTTGGTTTCTTTTTCGAGGTACTTGATAAAGCCGTTTACGGCATCAAGTGCGGCTACTGCGTTATCGTCAATAAACGGGCGCAGCCAGTTTGGCGTATTGTCGACATAGGAATTCCAAACCACTTTGAGCGTGACCTGACCGTAAGTGACTTTGGCAGGAAACTGTTGGCGCAGCCACGATAAATCATTGGCGCAGACTTCTGCCACAGAATTGCCGCGCATGCTGACATCAAATACCGGACTGACTTCTCTTTTTATCGAGCTTGCCATCCAATCGATAATATCCTGCTGGTATTGTGTTGCTGTTACGAAGGCACCCTTTGGATGCACATGGCCGTTTCGTTCATTGATGGTTGTGTAATATTCACCTACCTGCGCTGCGAATTTTGTTTCGTGCCTGTAGGGAGAAACCTTGAATAATTTGGTTAAATTTTCTTCGATAGCCCTATTGCGCGCCTGGCCCTCTGCGGTTGCCTCATCACTGGGGTTGATTCCCATGATTGTATTCGGATGATTGTCAGCTACCCATTTTGCGAAGGCGCCACCTGTATCGCCGTGTAAATGCTCGTTGTAGTATCCGCTGACGGCAACCATAAACTGGTCGATCGTCATGTCTTTGACTTTCTCAGCCAAAAGGGAAGGGAAGCGTTTACCTATCCGTGCCGATATCAAATCGCCAGCAAAGTCGGAATTGTTGGCCAACTCTACTGCGTACCTGATGAAAGCCTGATCCTGATTGAAGTGGGCGTACGGAGCTTTTGCTTTTGCCTCTTTGCCAAGACGTTCATACGTTTTCGGGTCCTTGCGGGCGAGTTTTATCAGTTCGTCTACCCCTCGGATCAATGCGTAATCTTCGTTGTAACCATCGTAGCCTGCGGTTTTTGATGCGATCCTTGCGGCGGCGGCTTGATAAAACGGGGTTGATTTTGCGTAGAGGCGAAGCCAATCCATTTTTGTGCCGACAAGTGTCTGGTCCGGTCCTTCAGCGGTTGATTTAGGATTTTTCAGGTTACGGCCATAATTGGATTCACGGCCCGATACCGAGTCCACGGCAAGCGGCGAAACGCCGTAGGGCAGGGCCCGCATGGAGTGCCCATAAATCATACGCCGCCCTGCGCCGCCTTTATTACCGACGACCACGGCGTAAGCTGCGAGCACTTTATCGCCGCTTTCCCAAATTTCAGGCGGGTGGCACTGGGCATTAAAGTGGTCCATTGTCACGATGTGCTTAATCATCGTACCCATGAACGGGGCAGCATCCACTTCGTATTGTGTCAGGACTGCGCCGCCTGTGGCGACGCCAATGACGAGGGCGCTTGCGCGTGTCCATTTGCCTATCCCAAGAAATGACAGGCCTGCATCAAGAAGGTTGGCGGAAGTAGCAATAGCAGAATTGATAGCCAGCCTGTGCGGTACACTAAGGATGCGACGCGCGGGCCCGCCCGGTCCAGTAACCGGATAAATGAAATGTGCTCCTGCGCGTTTTAGCGCGCGACCTGCAAGGAGATGCCTGCGGCGCCGATCATCGAGAAGGGCTGCAAGAGCGTCGAGAACCAATTCGGATTGTTTAGGGTCGGCCTTTTTTTGAAACTGGCGGAGAACGCCAATCATCTCGCGCCGCATGTGTTTTGTTTGTTTTTTTGTGCGGACTTTATCTTCGAACGATGAGGTCCATTTATCCATCATATCGAGGATTTTGCGCGGACTTTTTTTGGTTGCGACAACGTTGTTTATGAAGTCCAGATTTTCATGGATGAAATCGTATAGGTCCCCGATCGTTGCTTCGGAGAAGGCACGGTGCAGTTTGCGGCTAAATTTAGCCGCAGCCTTTGCATCTTCCTGTGTGTTGCCGGAAGGGGTTTGGTGCAAGGTTGTCGGTGTCTTTTGCAACATCGGCCTAATTATATTATGTAAATAGTTAAAATACAAGGAATTTCGGCGTTTTTTGGTACAAAACGCCCCTTTGCAATCGGGTTTACCATCGGTATAACGGGATGACATTTTTAACCAAGGATTCGAACCAATGGCTGTTCTCGTAAACAAGGAAACCCGCGTTATTTGCCAAGGCTTTACCGGCGCCCAAGGCACATTCCACTCCGAACAGGCGATTGCCTACGGCACCAAAATGGTGGGCGGCGTGACCCCCGGCAAGGGCGGCACCACGCATCTTGGCCTTCCTGTTTTCGATACCGTGGCAGAGGCCGTGGCCAAAACCGGTGCCAACGCATCCGTCATTTACGTGCCGCCACCGTTTGCGGCTGACGCCATCCTTGAAGCCATTGATGCCAAGATCGAACTGATTGTCTGCATCACGGAAGGCATCCCCGTACTTGACATGGTGAAGGTGAAGAAGGCGCTATCCGGCTCCAACTCCCGCCTTATCGGCCCCAACTGCCCCGGCGTCATTACGCCCGGCGAGTGCAAAATCGGCATCATGCCCGGCCACATCCACAAACGCGGGAAGGTAGGGATTGTATCCCGCTCCGGCACGCTTACCTATGAGGCTGTTGCACAAACCACGGCTGCAGGCCTTGGCCAGACGACGTGCATTGGCATCGGCGGCGACCCTGTGAACGGCACCAATTTTATTGATGCGCTGAGCATGTTCATGGAAGACCCTGAAACCGAAGCCATCATCATGATTGGCGAGATTGGCGGCCAAGCCGAGATTGACGCGGCCAAGTGGTACAAAAACCTGAAAAAGAAAAAGCCTATCGCCGGTTTCATTGCCGGTGCGACAGCCCCCAAAGGCAAGCGTATGGGCCATGCAGGCGCTATCATCAGCGGCGGCGACGATACGGCCGAAGCCAAAATCAAGGCGATGAAGGATGCGGGCTTCGTGATGTCCGATTCCCCCGCAGGCCTTGGCGAAGCCGTTAAAAAGGCGATTGCGGCCTGATTACTGGAAGCTCAGCTTAGGGCTAGTGGCAGGCGCGAACGTGAGTATGCCGCCCGTTGCTTCGGGTTGTGCTTTCCGTCCGCGTTTTCTGGTATCGTCTTTCGCGCTTGAACAGAAAATGAAGCAAAAGCCGCTGCTACTATTGTTGGCTGCTACCACCGGATCGCCCTCCGTATTCCGGCGTTTGATTTCGATGGCGTGCCTTTTGTTTTTAGGATTCAGGCAGCGGCTTTCCACGCGACGCAGCGAATGATCGATGTAAAGCTGCGTCTCACAGAATTCCAGATTTGCTATTACAAGGTTGCCGCCACTTAGCGCCTTGCGCACGCCATCAGGGCCTGAATTGTACATGGCCTTAAGCTGATCCATGTATTCGCGGGAGTTGTGATCGGGGTTCAGTTTGCCCGCCAGTTGCTTACGATAAAAGTTGATCCATGTTGCTGCGATATCGATGGCTTCATCGAGATTGGTAGGGTCACGGCCTTTTGCACCTTTCGAAATGGCATCCAGGTAAGTATCTATCATCAACTGGATGCAGCCGAAGGCGCCGTTGTCGCGCGCCCATGACGTGAGGGAGCAGTTCCCGTTCGTTTCCGTTTTGAAGATTTCGTTGAGAAGGCCTACGGGCAAGCCGTATTTGCGGTCATACGGCGTGAGATCGGGCATCTGCATTCTCTGGAAACCGTGTTTCTCAAGGTGCGGAATTAGGTATTTCAAAAATTGAGGGTGCGGCAATTGCGAGTTGTCGTAGTTGCGCAAATACGATTCAACCGTGATGGCCTTGTCTTTGTGCCATGCCAGGACGGATTGTTCGGTCCAGCCATTCGCCTTCATGACGGCCTCGCTCCACGCTAACCTCTGTTTATAGGTAATTCGCTTTTTACGATCGGGTACCCTTATGCCACCTTCAGGTATTATAGAGGAAGCGTGCAAGGCGTCCTTGTATGCGACGTGTGTGGGGCGCACTAAGGCAGGTTTGGTTACGATGTTTTCATCTAATGCGGCTGGTGTAATGATTTCCCGCTCTTTTGGCAGGGATGCGGTAATGATACGCGCTTCACCTTCGCCTTGTGTGATAACGGCGCGTTCGGGCAGGACTTCGGGCGTGACTTCAGCTACTTCAGCTTCAACGGGTACGGCACGGTTAAGCTGGCTGCGTTTTTCCGGTGGTTTGAAAGCGGCGCAGGCAGGGTTGTCAGGCTCGGTCGGGACGCCATTAAAGATACGGCAGATTGGGGTTCTGCGCGTGAGTGACGGTTTTGCGCTTTCGCCTCTATCGACGTCGGCATTTTTGGGGAGTTGCGGTACGCGGTCCTGAAATTTGGGGAGGGCTTCCGGCCTTTTGTAGATGGTCTGGTCGACTTCCTCGATGGTAGCGGCGGGGGTGTTGCGCGGGCCCTCGAATTTCGATTTCACGACAAAAGTACCCACGATGGCCAATAGAGCTATCGCGCTTGTGCCAACGAGCAGCCTTTTGCCCCATGGCGAGCGGGTTTTGGCAGCGCCTGCATCGATACGCGCTTCAGGCCTGATAGGCACTTTGGGGCGGACGGTTTTTGGTTTTGCCGCTGCTGGGGCGGGCTTACGTGCCTCCCTGAATGGCGCGCCATCGGGGATGGGCATTTTGGGTGCGGGGCCGCGTGCATCCATGAAGGGTGTGCCAACTGGTGCGGCATCTTTAGGGCCCCTGAAGGACTGGATGATGGCGCTGATGTCATCGGTTTCGAGCGCGGATTTCGTGCCTGCTACTGGTGCCGCATCGCCTTTTTTATTATTCCAGCGGGCGCTTCCTCTGGGGTGCGCGGGCTTTGGTGCCGGTTTTGCCGTTTGCATGGCCGGCAGGGGCGGGGGTGTAGGCGTGACTTTTTCGGCAGGTTCAGCGCCTGTCACAATAGGCATGCGCGGGCGCACGTTGCGCCGACTTTGCGGGGCAGGCTGTGGCTGGCGTAAATCTAATGATGGATCTATAGCAGGGGATGGCGGCGTTATCCGTTCACCTCGAGCGTATATTCTCGGCAAATCCAGCGCATCGTCTATTACCGGTGCATGGGTTGGTTGCGGGGGCGGGCTATCGTGTGTGTCTGCCTTGTTACCGACTTTACCCCAGCGGGCGCTGGTGCGGCGGAAGCCATTGCCACCACTTACGCCCTGCGGGGCCGCAATGCTTTCAGAATGCTGGACAAACGAGGGCTTGGAGGACGCACGGCTTGGCGCGGCGGCACTTGCGTGCGCGCCATTATCAGGCAAACGAGTATCCGTTCGTCTTTCGACCATTAAAAACCGCCGTAAAAATTACACCCCTGGCGGACTTGTGCCGCCATTCAAGCACCAGAATACACGGGAAGTATCAGAAAATCAATACTTTATGTTAAATAGTTGCGTATATGGAATTTTGATTTTATCTATATTTATCAGATTGTTAGCTGAAAATGTCTGAAAACTGGAAAGACTACTTGGGCAATTTTGTTGCCGGAATGGCCTTGGCGGCACCGTTTTTCCAAACCAGATCAACCGTTTTGATGCCTGCCTTTTTGGCGTCTATCAGCGGGTCGGAGATGGCATCCTCCAGCCAGCGCAGGACCTCGCGCGCGCCATAGGTTTCAAGTGCCTGCCACTGGACGAGGCCCTGGTTGACGAGCGCGGCATCGATGGACGCGACCGTGACTTCATATTGTTTTGCAATCCGCGCGATGTGTTGGGAAAGGACGCGGCCACGGGCAGCGGCATCAAGCGGGGAGAAGCTTGTGACAAGATCGATACGGGCCAGAAACTCGGGTGCGAAGTAGCTTTGAAGTTCGTCCTTCGTGGCCCTTGTAAGGGCTGTCGGGTCTTCCTTGTGTTGTTCGTAGATGGCGCCGAGTGCTTTGTGCGCGGCGTTGGATGTCATGATGATGACGCAGCCCGTGGCGTCGATGGTGGCGCCTGTTGACTGTTCGGTGAAGCGGCCTTCATCGAGCATGGAGAGAAGCAGGCGGAAGAGCGGGCTTTGCTGGCCCTGCTGGCCCATCGCCTTTTCAATTTCATCAAAGAGGATGACGCTGTTGGGGAAGCGCTGGACATGCGCGGTTAAAGCGCCCGGTTTGTCGGAGCCCATGTAACCTGTGGGCGCACCGATGAGGGTTTGCAAACCGGCCTCGCCCAAAATGTTACCGCAATCGACACGGAACAGCGTTTTATCGCTGCCCAATAAGGATGTGGCTACGGCCTTTGCCATCTCGGTTTTGCCGACGCCGGTGGGGCCCGCAAAAAGGCCTGTAAACACAGGTTTTCCGCGGCGTTGCTGGGCCAAGCGGCGGGCAACGGCCTTTGCAAGCTGGGTTGAAATGATGTCCTGGCCTATGACGCGCCTTTGCAAAGAGGCTGCAAGCTTATCGGCATCGATTTCACGAAGGCCTGCGGCGGGCGGTGCCTTGACCTCACCTTTGATAACGGGGGCCGATGGATGATCGGGCGTATCCTGATGGTCGGAGGAAATGAGGTTGCTTGCCCATTCCTCCAGTGAAGATTTGAAGGCGAAGCTGAGAAGTAGAATGGCGAAGCCGAGCATGGCGAGGCTTTGCGTATAATTGCTTTCCATTATTTGCGCGATGGACATGCCTTTGTATTTGACGATGACATCCCACGTGGATGACAGCGTGACCAGCAGAATGCCTGCGGATGCTGCATCCACTGTTGTCCAGTTGGCGAGGGACATGCGTTTGAGCATGAAGGTAAGGGGCCAGAGGGCCAGCGCAAAAAATACGGGCACAAAAGGCAGGAGCCAGTACAACACGGCGTTATCGCCCATGGCGTGGGCCGAGTTGAACCACAGCGCGCTTACGTTATCCGCGAGAAAATAGAGCATCCATAGCGGCCATAGCTGGAAGATCAGCCTGATGCCGTAGATGAGCAAGGCATAGATGCTTTGCGGTTCGTAGGGGATTTCCTGAGGACGTTGGGATGAAGCCATTGCATAAGATTCTATAAGTATTCGCGCGCATTGACAAAGGGTGGAAGGCGGGACTGTAGTTTTTTCATATCAAGACGCTTTTAGCCAATGCCACACAGCGATGACTTGGAGAACATTTTTCCAGAGGCGAGATATTCGGGCGGCAGGAAAAAGCGCGTGGTTTGAGGCCGCGCGCTTTGCTTTTGTTATTGCGAGGCTGTCAGCTTGCCGTGGCAATGTTTGTATTTTTTGCCCGAGCCGCAGGGGCAGGAGGCGTTGCGCGGCAGTTCATCCCACGTGCTTGGGTCATTCGCATCGAAGGTTTTGTTGACCGAGGGGCGCAAGGCTTCAGGCTTTTCGGGGGCCTGAGGCGCTGCTGCGGGGTCCTGACGGGTTTCGACAACCTTGGCGCGGTTTACTTGCGGAACAAGGTTCATGGTGCCTGCCGTCGGGTCCACCTCCACATAGGAAAGGGTACGGACCACGCCTTCACGCAGGCTGCCCAGCATATTCTGGAACAGGGCGAAGGCCTCGGCCTTGTATTCGTTCAGCGGGTCACGCTGGGCGAAGGCGCGCAGGTTGATGCCCTGACGCAGGTGGTCGAGGGTGTGCAAGTGTTCTTTCCAGTGGTGGTCAACGCGCTGGAGGACAATCGCTTTTTCAACGCGGCGGAAAACATCCGGCCCCGTGCGGGCGGCTTTTTCGGCCATGAATTTATCGGAGGCGTCCAGAACGCGTTCTTCCAATTTCGCGTCGTCGATGCCTTCTTCCTTTGCCCATGCATCAATCGGCAGATCGATGTTGAGCGTGTGGTTAACGCCTGCCTTGAGGCCCGTTACATCCCACTGTTCGGGGTAGCTGCCTGCGGGTACCGCGCGGGTGACCATATCGTAGACGACATCGGCGCGCATATCGCGGACGAGTTCTTCCAGCGTGTTCGAGTTCATGATTTCGCGGCGCTGTTCGTAAATCACCTTGCGCTGGTCGTTCATCACGTTG
>JAGWXJ010000034.1 GCA_018969935.1 Alphaproteobacteria bacterium
TCGGCAAACACATCGCCATCGAGCGTGATTTCGGAGATGCGGAGTACGACCACCGAAGGCGCCTCGCCAACTTCATCACCTTCCTGTACGGCGCCTTCAACGGGCACATAGGCCTTGCCGGGGATTTGCTGGATGCGACCCATGCCCGAAAGTTCTTTTAAAATCCTCTTCAGGTCTATCTTGCGGGCGTCGCGTAAATCAAATGCCCTTGCAAGGTCACGTTTTGTGACCGGTTTGCCTGCATCTACTATCGCCTTGAAAACCGTGTCGTGCGTCAGTTCAACCATTACAGGCTACCTTGCAGCACACTTGCACCACCAACGCGGACAGTGCGCGCAAGGCCGGACGTATGCGGAAGGATATGATCACCGAAGAAGCGCGCGAGCATGATTTTCTTTTTCAGGAATTCGGGCGAGAAGTCGGTCGTATTGCCATCACGCAACATATTACGCGCGCGCAAGGCCGCTTTGGCAAGCGCCATACCCGCCATAACATTCCCTGCCAGACTGATATACGCGTGGCTTACGGCGCTTACGGATTCCAGATCTTCGTTTTTACCCATGGCCAGTATTGACCCCGTTGCGCCTTTGAGGGAGTCAAAGGCTTCGTGCACGGTTTCGCTGATCATCGACATATCACCGCCGTGGGACGTATCAAGTTCGTGCAATAGTTCCTTTTGGCCATCCATCCAGTTTTTCATGGCGGCGCCGCCATCCTTGAGGATTTTGCGGTGGACCAGATCGGCCGCCTGAATACCGTTTGTACCTTCATAGATTGGCAGGATGCGGGCATCGCGGTAGTACTGGGCCGCGCCCGTTTCCTCGATGAAACCCATGCCGCCGTGAATTTGCACGCCAAGCGATGCCACATCAACCGAGCGGTCGGTGCACCATGCTTTTACAATGGGCGTGAGCAATTCGACTTTCGGTTTATCACCGCTATCCATTGCAAACGCGGCTTCGTAAGCCAGCATGCGGCCTGCCTGCGTGTAGGCCTGCATGGTTAGCAACATGCGTTTGACATCGGCGTGCTCGATAATCGGTTTGCCGCCTTGTACACGGTCGGCTGCGTAGGCCATGGCTTTTTGTGTTGCGCGTTCGGCTATTGCGACACCTTGCAGGCCTACCGACAGGCGCGCGTTGTTCATCATGGTGAACATGTATTTGATGCCTTCATGTTCCTTGCCGACCAAGAAGGCCGTGGCACCACCCTTGTCGCCGAACTGCATGGTGCAGGTTGGGCTGGCATGGATACCCAGCTTGTGTTCAACGGAAACGCACTTCACATCATTGCGCGAGCCATCGGCCAGAAATTTGGGCACGATGAACAGTGATATGCCTTTGACGCCAGCAGGCGCATCAGGCAGGCGGGCCAAAACCAAGTGAATGATGTTGTCAGCGAGATCATGCTCGCCGTAGGTAATGAAAATCTTTTGCCCGAAAACCTTGTAGCCGCTGCCTGCGCGCTCGGCCTTCGCGGTGATTGCCGCCAAATCAGAGCCGGCTTGCGGTTCGGTCAGGTTCATGGTGCCTGTCCATTCGCCGCTCACGAGTTTCGGGAGGTAGGTTTGTTTTTGTTCATCGGTGCCGTGGTGGTAAATCGCCTCGACAGCGCCCTGGTTGAGAAGCGGGCAAAGGCCAAAGGCCATGTTGGCGGCCTGCCACATCTCCTGCACCGGAAAAGCCAGAACCCACGGCAGGCCCTGCCCGCCGAAATCGGTTGAAAAGGGTACACCATTCCAGCCACCTTGGCGGTAAGCGGCATAGGCTTCCTTCCAGCCCTTGGCGGTTTTGACATCGCCGTCGTTCCACTTTGCCGTTTCCTTGTCGCCTGAATGGTTGAGCGGCGCCAAAACGCCCTCTGCTAAATTACCAGCCTCCTGCAATACCGGTTCCAGCAACTCGGCCAAATCGTCCCTTTTGAGGGATTTCAGTGCGTCATCACCGATGACTGCACGGAGGACGAAAAGCATATCGAGGACGGGGGCGCTGTATGTCATGGGCCTTAACCTTTGTGATTCACTTGCGATTCTAGCGTTTGGCACGGGGATTGCACAGGGAATGGTACCATGTTGCACAGACTAGGCACTTTACAGATTAATAGCCCCCGCCAAAGCGGCGTAACGGCCGCCATCCAGCAGGCGAGCGCCAAAACGGGCGTGGATTTTGGCTATCTGGTGCGGCAGGCGGATATTGAAAGCAGCCTCAACCCCAATGCCAAGGCCAAAACAAGCAGCGCCACGGGGCTTTACCAGTTTATCGAGCAGACGTGGCTTCGGATGATGAAAAACCATGGCGCCGAGCACGGCTTTGACCGTTTTGCCAACGCCATCGAGCAAAAGGGCGACGGCACTTACACGGTTGCCAACCGCGGCCTTAAAAACCAGATACTGAACATGCGCCGCGACCCCAAGGCCGCATCATTGATGGCGGCCGAACTTGCGAGCGACAACCACAGCTACCTTAAACAAACGGTGGGTGGTGACGTTACGGGGACCGACCTTTATCTTGCGCATTTTCTGGGCGCTGACGGGGCCTCCAACTTCCTCAATGCCATGAAAAAGAACCCGTGGGCGCCGGCGGCAAGCCTGTTCCCCGAGGCGGCGCGCGCAAACCGCGGCGTGTTTTACCAGAACGGTGCGCCGCTTTCATTGCAGGCTGTATACAACCGCTTTGATGCCAAGTTTGACAGCAACGAAGAGCCCGTCACGCAGACAGCATCGGCTGTACAAAGCAGCAGCGGTGATACGGAAGTTGTATTACCGCGCGCGCTTGACTGGTCACGCCCCAGCTTTAACAGCCGCCGCACCGGCCTTGAAGCCTTTGCCGCGCCGATTGTTGAAGGCAGCAGCGCCACACAGGCGCGTGTCGGCGGTTTCCTGAGCTCACCCGTTGATGTGATGATGATTGCGCAGAAGGCGGATTTCCTGCGGTATGCGCATGACGACAATGATCGTTATAACGCCTGATTTGATTATTACTATGAATACTGTATAAAATAATATTTATTCAGTATCCAAATCCGCAACATATCAAATAATTAAAAACAATATTAAGTAACTACTGGCTACTTTTTATATAAAAGTATCCATTTTTATAACTTCATTTTTTCAGAAGTAGCAAAATTAATCAAATTTTAAACAATCTGTTCTAATTATGGAGATGACTAGACGGTGTAACCTTTACAAAGGAGGCAACAGTGTCTGTCACAACCCGTACCCCCTTCCCCCGCACCCGCATGGCCATCGAGCCGATGGTGCGACAGGCAAGGGAGCTGGCGGGCAACCCAGCCAAAAAGCAACCGACCCACTACGAGATAGAAAGAGAGCGTCTTGAACGGCTAGAGGCCGAGCGCGAGCTTTATCTCAAGCGCGAGTGGCAGGAAGCCGAAGGCCGCAAAAGGAAGCAGGAGGAAGAAGAAACCGCGCAGGAGCGCTGGATGTTCTTCGTACTCATGATGTTTCTGGTTGCGATGTTCCGCCAGAATGCGCACTACCAGCCAGATATGGCTTTTTAAAAAGGCAGTGCGATAAAAGAAAGACGAACGGGCCATAACAGGCCCGTTTTATTTTTTACTTAGCCTTTGAAGTTTTGGGCCACGAGATAAACCTCGGAGGATTCCTGACGGCTGGATGGCGGCTTGATGTGCTTGACTGTCACAAAACGCGGCTTAATTTGCGAGAGCAAATCCCCTTCCGTACCGCCTTGGAAAACCTTGGCAACAAAGGCGCCGCCCGGTTTCAATACTTCCGATGCGAAGAGCCATGCCATTTCCACCAACGCCATCATGCGCAGGTGGTCTGTCCGTTTGTGGCCGGTGGTGTTTGGCGATAAATCGGACAAGACCAGATCGGCGGGGCCGCCCATGATCGCTTTCAGTTTTTCCGGTGCGTCATCATCCGTGAAATCCATCTGGATGAAGTTGACGCCGGGGAGAGGCTCCATCGGGAGGATATCCAGCGCCGCCACATGTGCCGCTTTTTTGTGGCCAAGTACCTGCGACCAGCCGCCGGGGGCGGACCCCAAATCAACAACGCGCATGCCGGGCTTGATGAGCTTCAGGCGTTCATCCATCTCCATCAGCTTGAAGGCTGCGCGGCTGCGCAGCCCTTGCTTGTTGGCTTCGTGGACGTATGGGTCGTTGATGTGGCGCGAGAGCCACTTGGCTGAAGAGGTTTTCCGCCCCTTCCCGCTTTTTACGCGCTGTGTGCGCTCGCGGCCAGTGGGGCGGCGCATGGCCCCTTAGACCTTTTCGACCTGACCGAATTCCAGATCGACCGGCGTTGCGCGGCCGAAGATGGAAACGGAGATTTTGAGGCGGCCCTTGTCTTCATCAACCTCGTCGACAACGCCGACCATGGTTGCAAAGGCGCCTTCGTTGATGCGGACTTCCTCGCCCACGTCGAAGGTGATGGTGCGGCGCGCGCTGCCCGTAACAGGCGCTGTGAGCTGCTGCATCAGGCGTACGGCCTCGGATTCAGAGATAGCCTGCGGCTTGTTGCCCGAACCAAGGAAGCCCGTAACCTTGGGCGTGTTCTTGATGAGGTGCCACGCGTCATCGGACATGTCCATCTTGATCATGACGTAGCCGGGATACACGTTGCGTTCGGAGGAGATGCGTTTGCCGCGCTTGATTTCCGTTACCTCTTCCTTGGGGACGAGGATGTCGTGGATGGCGGCTTCAAGGCCCTGTTTTTTTGCCTTTTCGCGGATGTCGTTCGCGACTTTCTGTTCGAAGCCGGAATAGACGTGAAGAACGTACCAGCGTGGATTGCTTGTGATTGCGCTTGCTGTGGTCATGTTACAGCTCCTTTATTGGCCAAGGATGAGTTGAAGCAGGAATGCGATAATCTGGTCAGCGAAGAACAGGAAAACCGAGCATACAAAAACCATGGCAAACACCATGATGGTGGATACCGTTGTTTCCTTGCGGGTGGGCCATGTCACGCGTGAAATTTCCTGACGCACCTGACGCAGGAAGGTTATAGGGCCGGTTTTGGCCGGAGCAGAAGTTTCATTAGCCATGAATATCTCTCTTTCAAATGTTCCCGTTACGCTGTTTCCGGCCAGAGGTTCTCGGCGCCTGTGGCGTTGGGGAGAAACCTAAGATCGGGGGGATGGCGCGTTTATAACCGCAAATGCCGGTGCGCGCCAGTGTTTTTTTAAGGGGTATCGAGCGTACCGGAAACCAGCGAGTACGGGCGGCGCAGGCCAAACAGGCCACCTTTGGAATCGCCTTCCGCGGCATCGGGCGCATAGTCGAGATAAAAAAGCGGCTGGTAGGTGCGTACCAGCAGGCTGTCATCATGCACAACCGTGGTGAGTTTATTATCGAGGATGTAAGTCACGTTATCGACCGTGGCTGCCAGAACCGCGTGATTGTCGCCTGCGGCCTCGTCACGCAAGACCACAACCTTGAGATCGCGGATGCCCAGCGCATACAGGGCTGCCGCCTTTACGATTGCGAAATCCTCGCAGTCGCCGCCTTCGTCCTGTAGAAACTTCTGCGCGTCTTTCCAGACATCGGTGCCCAGCGGTTCACGTTCGTAGGCCCATACAGTGACGCCATTGCGCTTATAGGCACTGGTTGAAAAGTAATCCTGTACTGCAATCAGTTTATCGAGGGCGTGGTTATTATCGGTGCCCCAAGTGCCCTGGAGTGCATTGAGCCATAGGGCGGTTTTACCAGCGCAGCTTTCGCGCGCCATGCAAGCCTGCGATGCCATGAGCCTTTGGTGGTCGAGCAGTGCCTCGAAACTTCCGTCACGTTCAAGCCTTGCCGGAATGAGAGGGCTTCCCAGCAACGTGCGATCTTCCGATGCGGATGCCGTTGTGCCTGCAAAAAACAGGCACAGCATAATGGCCATCATGGAGATTATTTTCATAGGCGGGACCATAGCACCCGATTTCTGAAAATGGCCATATCTTTATGGTAAAATTGTTATGTATATTATTCGGGCTCGGGGGCCGACATCACAACGTGGCCTGCAAACATCTTCGCGGCTTCGGCTGCCTTGATGTTCTTTTCGCCGTCATCGAAGAAGATGGAGCCCAAGGGCGCTTCCTCGCGCATGATTTCAAGGATGGGCTGTTTGGATGCGCCGCTTCGGAAATGGACCTCGCCATTCGGCTCAAGCCCCCAATGTGCCAGCTGGTTTAGCGCCCTGAAGGATGCAAGGCCACCGCGTGCTGTAACAATAGACACCCTATAGGGTTCGAGGCCCATGGGTGCGCGGCGGTTGAGGCCAATCTGTTTTTGATAGAGATGGAAGAACGGGCCTTCTTCCATCGGGGTATGTTGCATTGCTGCTTCGGCCTTCTGGTAGGCATCAAGGCCGTTTTCGATGAAGAAGTCTTCTGATTCAGGGCCTACGAGCACCTTGTCGTAGTCATAGACATAGACAAGCTTGTTTTTAACCGCCCTGAAATCGCGCCTAGCCTTGGAACCTGCAGCAATGGCCGGTGCCATATCGTTTGCGGCGCGCGGCTGGAGTGACGATACGTTTCTTTTGGCCATGGCTTCGAGCACAGCATCGACATCCACTTCCTTTGCCTTGTGCTTGAAAAGTGCCGCGGGGGTACCGGCATCGTTGGTTTCTTTTACATCACGCTCGTTTGTCGAGAGGAAGAAATCAACACCATAGGCTTCCATGTATTTGGCGAGGCTGGTGCCGTTTGTGAAGAACAGGCACTCGGGGATGACGTTATGCTTGTAGAATGTGCGCATGGCGCGCAGGGCCGTAAGCGCGCTGTTGCGCGAACACACGACAAGTTCGTGGTGCGGGTATTCGAGGAAGCTTTGCACAAATTCGAAGCCGGGGCCGCAATCGAGCGGTTCATCGATGCGCTCCATCATGTAGGCCCTGTAGGCTTCCTCGCCGCGCGCGCGGCCATGTTCGGCCGTGACCTTGCGGAACACCGCATCGGCCTCCGACATATCGAAGATGATGCTGGTGCCGATGCCCATGGTCAGGCATTCGTCGTGAAGCAGTTCAATGTTATCTTTTCCCATGATTATTCCCTTTTAATCACGTCAGTACGCATCAGGGTGGGGGCTGCGCCACGCCACAACCCGCCTTATAAGCCATTGTCATGTTTTATGTATATATTTTTTAGAGGCCCGAGAAGTGGCCAACACCAACGCATTTGAAGTTTAAAGAGAATGGCAGGGGTAGCAGTCTGCGGATAAATTTTCTCATACTACGATCAACTTACGAAAAGCTAGGATGGGCAAGCCTCGCAGGATCGCCATTTTTCTGTCGTTTGAACGTGATTTTGATCCACTTGACTGTTGTTTTTGTCGAGGTGACAGCTAGACTGTGTAAAATTTCTATACACACAAAGGCTGCGCAACCCATGAACTATCGCTTCAATACAGCCTTGTTATTAGCTCTCCTTTATAGCACCTCAGCCTTGGCGCAAGAAGCTAGTGAGCACCTCAAACCCCGCATCGAGGGTAATGCCAGGGTCGGGAATGAGCGTTCCATAGGTATGACAGAAGCATGGATACCGCTGATGCAAAACGATGTTGAGGCTTCGGTGCTCTATGGCGACTTGCGTTTGATGGATGACAATCAGGATAACAACGAAGGTAATATCGGCGTTGGTTACCGCAAGATGGTGACCGGCACTCCTATGGGCGACGGTATTGCTGGCGCCAATATTTGGTATGACCGCAGACATACCGATCTTGGTACAAACTTTAACCAAGTCACCGTTGGCGCCGAGTGGCTAGGTGACGAATGGGATGCCAGAGCCAATGTCTACATACCCCTCAATAAAAAGAAAGATTATATAGGCGCAGTTGCCGGAGGCGGTGGCTTTACCGGTACACAAATCGTTGCCTTTAGTAACCAGAACCTGACGGAGGAAGCGCTAACTGGTGTTGACCTTGAATTCGGTTGGCGCTTGCCGCTAATGGACGCCTATACCGACAGCACCCGCGTGTATGGCGGCGGCTATCACTTTACGGGCGATGATGCCGATGACGTCACGGGCTACCGCGTCCGTATCACCAGTGACATTACCGAAGATTTCCAGGTTGGCACCCGTTTCCAGCGCGATGATGAACGCGGCTCGCAAGGCTTCATGGAGGCCACCATCCGCTTCCCATTTGGCAATAAGCAGAGCTACAAAACCAAGGGCCTCAAAGCGCGGCTTGATGAAAGCCCTGAACGCGATATCGATATCGTTTCCGGGCAAGCTGTCACAGGCACCAGAACCTCAACGGTCCTTAACAATGCCACAACTGCCGCAGCACAGGAAGTCTGGCACGTCGACAATACGGCTGCTGGTGGTGGTGACGGTTCCTACGAAAATCCATTTAACACCCTTGCGGCTGCCGAAGCCGCCGCAGGCGCACACGATGTAATTTACGTACACCACGGTGATGGCACGACAACAGGGATGGATGCAGGCATCACAATCGACGACGTCGGCCAAAAACTCATAGGATCTGGCGTGGCCATCACCCCATCTCTGATTAATGTTGATGTTAGCGGCCTTACCGACTTTACATCAAACTCGACGCTCATTGCCGCATCTACTGCGCCCTCTCTGACCAATAGCGCAGGAGACATAGTGCTCGTAACCGCCGATAAAGCCGTTGTATCAGGTATCTCGGCGAGTAACGCGAGCGGTATCGGCAATCGAGGTATTTCTGTTGATAATTCATCTGGTGCCGCATGGGACAGCGTTAAAATTACCCACGTTACAGCAAACAATAATACTAGTTACGGCGTTGTTGTAGCAGCCAATAACGCAGGGTCAAGCATTGCTAACATTACGTTAGATAACATTGTCGCAAATGACAGCGTCAATGCTGCAGGCGTGCTTGTTTTTGCTTTAGACGCCACCATCAACACCCTGACGGCAACCAATTTGACAACAAATAACAACTTACAGCGTGGGGTTTATGTACGTACCGAGGGTAACGGCAGCTTGACCGGATCATTATCTGACGTTACCGCTACAAGCAACAGTGAAGGTCTTTTAGTCTGGGCACTAAACGGTAGCTCGATATCTCTTGAAGTCGAGAATATGACATCAACAGGAAACGCTGCCAATGGCGTCTACATTTTTGATGACTCCACGGGCTCAATAACTGCTGATTTGGGTGGCGGCGGGTTAGGGTCTGCAGGTAACAACGCGATTCACAGCAATACAGGCACTGATTTACGCGTTGATATCGACGGAGCAACCCTGAAGGCCGAGAATAACTGGTGGGGTGTAAACACAGGCCTTGATGGCGGGGAAACCACCCTTGAAGCAGCCTCAACCGTGGATGCTTCGCCATTCCTCACCTCGGCACCTTAAAGAACGGCGAAAGCTTTTCTGATGGCGATGGATTGGAAGACTAAATGGCAGGGGCAGTAGGGATCGAACCCACGACCTACGGTTTTGGAGACCGTCGCTCTACCAGCTGAGCTATACCCCTATTGGTATTGGTGGCCCCTTTTATAGGGTTTCTGCCAAAAAATTCCAGAAGAAAATTTACGCCGCCAAAGTAAGGCGCAGCCTATTCAAATCGGCATCCACATCGAATGCGGGGGCCTGCTGCATACGGCGCACAGCCGCCTTGCGCATGCCCTTCTCGGCACCGGCCAGAACTTCGTGGAATGCGGCCATTTCGGGCCACGACTTTGAGTGTGTTACGGGCACGATCTTGCAATCCGCGTAGCCGTTTTCCTGAAGCCAGCCATTCGAGAACTTGAGGAAGCGGGCCAGATGTTCCTCGAGGAACTGGAAGGTCATTTCCTTCAGATTACTGTGGTCAAGGCCTGCGTATTTGGGGTGTTTCTTGATGTCCACCGGCTCGCCGCGCAGGTAGGCATCGTACATGAATACCTTTTTGACCTCGCCTTCAAACTCGGCGATATCGCGCGTGTGGCCTGCGCGGGAGTGGCTTACGCCGATGTCCTTCGCGCGTTCATAGAGGAACACATATTCACGCCCCTTCCATTCGTAGTAAATGGGCACCGTGATTTTATCGCGCCACGACTGGGTTTGTACGGCGGCGATGCGCTTGCGGTCACCGTTGAAGCGCTCGCTCAACATTTCGCCGTAGTAGCCGGGGATTTCGTGAAAGCTGACCTGGCCGGGCAGATCCTGCTCGATCTGGATTTCGGCGCGGCGCAGGACGTTGGTGGCGACAGGGCTATCGCACGCCACCTTGATCATGGTTTTGAGGCCTTCCTGACGGATTTCGACAAGAGGGTCATGGCCTTCGGCGACTGTCAGGAACTGGCGCTGGCGGAACGGTTTGGTTTCAGCATGCAACGGGGTCGGGAGCACTTTGCCGTTGGCGCGCGTGATTGTGTGGATGTCGAAGCTTTCCTGCCATTCCTTCGTTTTGAGGGCGGCGTAGGCGGCCCACAGGCAGGCCATGATGGCGGGTTCATTGCCGAAGGACTTGCCGGTGGCTACCAGCGCGGTCTTGATTTCAAATTCCTCGTTGTACGTGATTTCGACGTCACCAAACGATGCGCATTCAAACTTGTGCTTGGCGAAGCCTTTTGGCTTCTTGTCCTTTTTAGGCACCCGTTTACTCCCTCTATTTTATTTTGAGGTTTTTATATGCTGCGGAGCAAAATACGGCAAGTTTTAGATGCAAAAGCGGGCCCCGTGGGGGCCCGCCATGCATTTTTGGAATAGCTTGAATTAAGCCAGGATTTTACCGACGACGCCTGCGCCGACCGTACGGCCACCTTCGCGGATAGCGAAGCGGAGGCCTTCGGACATGGCGATCGGAGCAATCAGCTCAACCGTGATCGTTACGTTGTCGCCTGGCATCACCATCTCGGTGCCGGCAGGCAGCTCGACCGTACCCGTCACGTCCGTCGTGCGGAAGTAGAACTGGGGACGGTATTTGTTGAAGAACGGCGTGTGGCGGCCACCCTCTTCTTTCGAGAGAATGTACGTTTCTGCCGTGAACTTCGTGTGCGGCGTGATCGAGCCGGGGGCGCAAAGCACCTGACCGCGTTCAACGTCTTCGCGTTTCGTACCACGGAGCAGCGCACCAATGTTATCGCCAGCCTCACCCTGATCGAGCAGCTTGCGGAACATTTCAACGCCGGTCAGAACCGTTTTCTGCGTCGGCTTCAGACCAACGATTTCCAGTTCGTCGCCAACCTTCACGATGCCTTGCTCGACACGGCCCGTCACAACCGTACCACGGCCGGAGATCGAGAACACGTCTTCTACTGGCATCAGGAACGGCTTGTCCTTCGGACGCGCAGGCGTCGGGATGTAGCTGTCCACCGCTTCCATCAGCTTCAGGATCGCTTCCTTGCCGAGGTTCGGTTGCTTGTCTTCCAGAGCGCATACGGCCGAGCCGCGCACGATCGGGATCTTGTCGCCGGGGAAGTTGTACTTCGAGAGAAGGTCGCGCACTTCCATCTCGACGAGGTCAACCAGTTCGGCATCGTCCACCATGTCGCATTTGTTGAGGAACACAACAATCGCAGGAACGCCAACCTGACGGGCCAGCAGAATGTGCTCGCGCGTCTGGGGCATCGGGCCGTCAGCGGCCGACACAACCAGAATCGCGCCGTCCATCTGGGCGGCACCCGTGATCATGTTCTTGACGTAGTCCGCGTGGCCGGGGCAGTCAACGTGTGCGTAGTGGCGGTTCGCCGTCTGGTATTCAACGTGCGACGTCGAAATCGTAATACCGCGGGCCTTCTCTTCAGGCGCCTTGTCGATCTGGTCGTATGCCTTGAACTCGGCACCACCCGTCTCAGCCAGAACCTTCGTAATCGCTGCCGTCAGCGACGTCTTGCCATGGTCAACGTGACCAATCGTTCCAATGTTTACGTGCGGCTTGTTCCGTTCAAATTTTTCTTTCGACATGTGTATCTCCTTTAATCTCTTTCCTTATGAGGCTGATTACGCAGCCATTTTCTTTTTCACTTCGTCCGCGATGTGGTTCGGCACCGGCTCGTAGTGGTCATAGACCATCGAGTAGGATGCACGACCTTGCGACATCGAGCGGAGGAGGTTGATGTAACCGAACATGGATGCCAGCGGGACCATCGCGGAGATGACCTTGGCGTTACCACGCTCTTCCATGTTTGCGATTTGACCGCGGCGGCTGTTGAGGTCACCGATGATATCGCCCATGTATTCTTCAGGTGTTACGACTTCGACCTTCATGATCGGCTCGAGCAACTGGGGACCGGCCTTTGCCATACCTTCCTTGAAGGCTGCACGGGTTGCGATCTCGAATGCGAGAGCGGACGAGTCAACGTCGTGGTATGCGCCGTCCGTCAGCTCGACTTCGAAGTCGATGACAGGGAAGCCGGCAATGATACCGTTATCTTTGGAACCTTCGAGGCCTTTTACGACGCCGGGGATGTATTCCTTCGGAACCGTACCGCCAACGATGGAGTTGACGAAGTTGAAGGAAGCGCCCTTCTCGAGGTCTTTATCGACGGACTGCGAAATGGGACGGAAGGTCATGATAACGCGAGCAAACTGGCCGGTACCGCCGGACTGTTTCTTGTGCGTGTAATCAACTTCTGCCGCTTTGGTAATCGTTTCGCGGTAAGCAACCTGGGGCGCACCAACGTTGGCTTCAACGCCGTAGGTACGTTTCAGGATGTCGACTTTAATGTCGAGGTGAAGTTCGCCCATGCCCTTCATGATCGTCTGACCCGATTCCTGATCGGTCGAAACGCGGAAGGAAGGATCTTCTGCCACGAGCTTGCCAAGAGCCACACCCATTTTTTCCTGGTCGGCTTTGGTTTTCGGCTCGATAGCAACTTCGATAACCGGCTCGGGGAATTCCATACGCTCGAGCACGATGGGCTTCGAGGTATCGCAAAGCGTGTCACCCGTGACGGTATCCTTGAGGCCGACGAGAGCGACGATATCGCCCGCTTCAGCCTGTTTGATCTCTTCGCGGTTGTTGGCGTGCATGAGAAGCATGCGGCCCACGCGCTCTTTTTTGTCTTTTGTCGAGTTGAGGACGTAGGAACCTGCATCCAGCTTGCCCGAGTAGATACGCACGAAGGTGAGCGTGCCGACGAACGGATCGGTCATGATTTTGAATGCGAGGCCTGCGAACGGCTCCGCTGCGTCAGACTTACGCTGATCGTCTTCATCCGAGTCCATTTTCTTGCCCTTGACGGCGCCCTTGTCGAGCGGCGAAGGCAGGAAGTCAACAACTGCGTCAAGCAGAGGCTGCACGCCTTTGTTTTTGAATGCGGAGCCGCACATCATCGGGATCGTTTTGAAAGCGATGGTGCCTTTGCGGATGCAAGCCTTGAGGGTTGCGAGATCCGGCTCTTTACCTTCGAGGTAGGCTTCCATAGCGGCGTCATCCATTTCGACGGCGCGCTCGATCAGCTTCTCGCGGTATTCTTTTGCCTTGTCTGCAAGATCTGCAGGGATATCGGTTTCCTTGAATGTTGCGCCAAGGTTTTCGGAGTCCCAGATGATTGCTTTCATCTTGAGGAGGTCAACGATACCGGCGAACGAGGATTCGATACCGATCGGGAGCGTGAGAACCAGCGGCTCGATGCCGAGGCGTTTTTTCACGCTGTCGATGCACATGTAGAAATCAGCGCCAATTTTGTCCATCTTGTTTGCAAAGATGATACGGGGGACCTTGTACTTGTCACCCTGACGCCAGACGGTTTCGGTTTGTGGCTCAACGCCCTGGTTACCATCGAGGAGGCAGACTGCGCCATCGAGTACTTTCAGCGAGCGTTCGACTTCGATTGTAAAATCAACGTGGCCGGGCGTATCGATGATGTTAACGCGGTATTGCTGCTGATCCGGGCCGGTCCAGTAAGCGGTTGTTGCGGCAGACGTAATCGTAATGCCGCGCTCCTGCTCCTGTTCCATCCAGTCCATCGTGGCGGCGCCATCGTGCACTTCGCCGATTTTGTGCGATTTACCTGTGTAGTAAAGCACGCGTTCGGTCGTCGTGGTTTTACCAGCATCGATGTGAGCCATGATGCCGATGTTACGGTAGCGGTGCAGAGGTACTTGAGCCATTGTTCTATCCGTTTCCTTCGATTACCAGCGGAAGTGTGCGAAAGCCTTGTTGGCTTCGGCCATCTTGTGGGTGTCTTCGCGTTTTTTAACAGCGTTACCGCGGTTGTTTGCGGCGTCCATGATTTCGCCGGCGAGGCGGTCCATCATGGTTTTTTCGCCCCGGCGGCGGGCTGCATCGATGAGCCAGCGACGTGCAAGAGCGCGTGCGCGGTCAAAACGGACTTCAACCGGAACCTGATACGTTGCACCACCAACGCGGCGGGAACGGACTTCAAGGTGCGGGGCCACGTTTTTGATGGCCTTGTAGAAAACAAGCAGGCCCTTGTGGGTTACAACCACGCCACCGGAGGTGGTGGTAGCGGAACCCGACTTGCCTTCGTCTTCGTCTTCTTTGTCTTTCTTGTCTTTCTCGTTGATGTTGGCGGCTTTTTTCTCGAGAACGTCGAGAGCGCCATAAACGATTTGTTCGGCAACAGATTTTTTGCCGTCGTACATCAGGGAGTTCATGAACTTCGTCAGTTCAATGTCATTGAACTTCGGATCCGGAAGGACTTCGCGTTTGTCTGCGGAGTGTCTGCGTGACATGATTACTTGCCTTTCTTAACGCCGTACTTGGAACGGGATTTCTTACGATCCTTGACGCCCTGCGTATCGAGAGCACCACGGACGATTGTGTAGCGAACACCCGGCAAGTCTTTTACACGGCCGCCGCGCACGAGCACGACAGAGTGTTCCTGAAGGTTGTGGCCTTCACCGGGGATGTAGCAGATGACTTCGAAGCCGGAGGTAAGACGTACCTTGGCAACCTTACGAAGAGCCGAGTTAGGCTTTTTCGGGGTCGTTGTATAAACACGCGTGCAAACGCCGCGTTTTTGCGGGTTTGATTTAAGCGCCCTGTTTTTCTTCCTGGCGACCAGCGCTGTGCGCGGTTTCCGGATCAGCTGCGATATGGTTGGCATTCCTGCTCCTTACTCGTTCAAAAAATCTGTGGACCACACCACCTTCGTCCCAACAAAAAACAAGCCGCTACGGAAGACCGGGGCTTGTCGCGTGTCATGACGCGGTGAGTTTCTTGTCCTGCGTTTGGCGCTTTTTGTTGTTTTTTCAAACACTTGGCGCCACGACCAGTCCATTCGAAATTCATATTTGCGGCGGACAATACCCCACACGAGTCATGCGAGTCAACAAGTTATTTACAATTTTTTAATTTTCTGTATCGCCACTGAATCGCGCCTATGAAAAAGCCCCGCCGAAGCGGGGCCTTTTTGTCATCTATCCGAATGCTTAGGCGCGTTTGCGCTTGGGCTCGGTTTCGTTGGCGGCGGGCAGAGCTGCCATTTCGCCTTCTTCGACCGCTGCTGCGGATTGCTGGGCTGCCAAGGCAACCTTATCACGCTCGGCAGCAACCTTGCGGACGCGGTTGACGTAAGAACCGGTGCCGGCCGGAATGAGGCGACCAACAATCACGTTTTCCTTGAGGCCAAACAGGGTATCGACTTTGCCCTGCGTTGCGGCTTCGGTGAGAACGCGCGTGGTTTCCTGGAACGATGCGGCCGAGATGAAGGAACGGGTCTGGAGCGATGCCTTCGTGATACCCATCAGGATGGGTTTCGCGGTGGCGGGGCGCTTGCCTTCGTCCTTGAACTTCTGGTTCTGGTGCTCGAACTCCTCGCGGTCAACCTGCTCGCCCATGAGGTAGGTGGTGTCGCCCACGGAGGTGACTTCCACTTTCTGCATCATTTGGCGGGCAATGGTTTCGATGTGCTTGTCGTTGATTTTCACACCTTGCAGGCGGTAAACGTCCTGGATTTCGTTGACGAGGTAGTCGGCCAGAGCCTCTACGCCCATAACGTCAAGGATGTCGTGCGGTACGAGTGCGCCATCGAGCAACGCATCGCCTTTACGCACGAAGTCACCTTCCTGCACCACGATGTGTTTGCCCTTCGGAATGAGGTATTCTTTCGAAGCCTCTTTCTTGTCGACCGGGTTCACGACCACGCGGCGTTTGTTTTTGTAGTCTTTGCCGAATTCAACGTAACCGTCGATTTCCGAGATGATTGCGAAGTCTTTCGGGCGGCGGGCTTCGAACAGCTCGGCCACGCGGGGAAGACCACC
>JAGWXJ010000174.1 GCA_018969935.1 Alphaproteobacteria bacterium
GGCCGAGCGTATCATCATGGCTGTCGGTATTGTTGCCAATACGGAGAATATCGGCCTTGAGAATACCAAGGTAAAGGTTGACCGGGGGCACATCGTAACCGGCCCATACCTGACAACCGACGAGCCCGGTGTTTATGCCATCGGCGATTGCACCAGCGGCCCATGGCTTGCGCACAAGGCATCCCATGAAGGGGTTATCTGTATCGAGAAAATTGCGGGTGTGCCCGACGTGCACCCCATGAAGAAGGAAACCATACCGGGCTGCACCTATGCTTACCCGCAAGTGGCTTCCGTGGGCCTTACCGAGAAGGCCGCGAAGGAGAAGGGCTATACCGTGAAGGTTGGAAAATTCCCGTTCATGGGCAACGGCAAGGCGATTGCGCTTGGTGAACCCGAGGGCATGGTCAAAACCGTGTTTGATGCCAAGACGGGCGAGCTGCTTGGCGCGCATATGGTGGGTGCCGAAGTAACCGAGATGATTCAGGGTTACGTGATTGGAAAAACGGCCGAATTGACCGAGGCCGAGTTCATGCACACGGTATTCCCGCACCCGACATTGTCGGAGATGATGCATGAATCCGTGCTGGATGCTTACGGCAAGGTCATCCACTTCTAAATTTGACATGGCTCGGGTGTAATTTGTACATATTATGCAAATAATACGTATGTTGAGGACCTATGGGCGAAGTCGTTTACCCAGAGCAGTTTAGAACCCGCCGTTTTCAGGCTGCATTCGGCCCCAAGGCGTCAGCCAAGGCTGAATTCAAATATGTGGCCGAGCCCACCATTGTTATGTTCACGCTTGTTGGCCGCGCTATCAAGTTAAGCAGCGTGTTTTTGCTGACCTATGCTGCTTATAAAATGGGCTCGGTGCCGTTTACGCAGGCTGCATCCTTGCCTGATGTTGCGCAATCTGCCGCGACTGCCGTGCTGGCATCGCCAGTTGTTTGGGGTATAGGGCAGCACATGCATACATTCGGTACTTATGCCCACCAGCAGGCAAAAGCCAAGCAGCAGGAATTTGCTGGTGTGGAGGTTGAGCAGCCTTCAATGCGCCGCGCGATTACCAAATCACTGTCGGTTGTCTGATAGCGGCTATTAGCGCGTTAAACCGTTCATACGGCAGCTAAAACCCAGCGGAAATACATCCATCGTAATTGAGATACCGCTGCCGCATTTGGGCAGATTTGCATCGTCATCGGCGTATTGAGATCTGGTTTGCTGCCCTGTTTCGGCGGCAGGCTGGAGGCCAAGCTGGAGGGGCGGCAGGCTACGTGCGCAGCCAGTCGTGCCCAAGCCCAGGACGGCTGTAAAAAAGTATCGTACCAAGCGTGACTGATTAAGCATGCAGTATATTTACATAATGCATATGTAAATTGCCAGTTTTATTTGGGCGCAGGTGGCTGAAGAAAGGGAAATGTGTTTCCAAGGCTGCCAAGCTGGCATGCGACGCCGTTGCCGCTTGGTGCCCAGCCTTGACCGCATTGGGGGATTTTTTCGGGTTGTGCCGAATAGGACCCTGCGAAGGATGCGCAGCCTGAAAGGCCCAATCCCAGAGAAAAGACAGTGAATATCCGCACCAGCATTTTATGAACGCAATTTCTTTGTTTTTTGGGGTGGCAGTGATAGTTTGCTGCCAGCCATGACCTATAACCCCGACCTTCTGGACCGTAGCAAGCGGCACCCCGAAAAGCAAAAGAACCCTGACCGCCCATCCGGCCCCAAGCCGGACTGGATCCGCGTCAAGGCGCCGACATCGCCCATTTATAATGAAACCCATGACATCGTGAAGAAGCTGAAGCTGACAACGGTGTGCGAGGAGGCGGGCTGCCCGAATATCGGCGAGTGCTGGCAAAAGCGCCATGCAACTTTCATGATTATGGGCGAGGTGTGTACGCGTGCGTGCTCCTTTTGCAATGTTGCCACAGGCAAGCCCGACGCCCTGAGCGATATGGAGCCGACGAAGGTTGCCGTCGCTGTCCAGAAAATGGGGCTTAAGCATGTTGTCGTGACGTCTGTTGACCGTGACGACCTTGAGGACGGCGGGGCCGCGCATTTTGTGAAGACCATTCAGGAAATCCGCAGGCTTTCGCCTGATACGACTGTCGAGATCCTGACGCCCGATTTCAAAAACAAGGCAGGTGCCACGCGTACGGTTGCGCTGGCGCGGCCTGATGTTTTCAACCACAACCTTGAAACGGTGCCGCGGCTTTACCCGACCATACGCCCCGGTGCGCGGTATTTTACGTCCCTTCGCGTGCTGCATGAGGCCAAGGAAGTCGATGGCAGCATCTTTACCAAGTCCGGCATCATGGTAGGCCTAGGTGAAACCAAGGAGGAAGTCGGGCAGGTGATGGATGATTTGCGTGCCGCCGATGTTGATTTCATCACCATCGGGCAGTATTTGCAGCCTACGCCCAAACACGCTGCCGTAGACCGCTATGTGCACCCTGACGAATTTGCCGAATATGAGCGCATGGCGCGGGGCAAGGGGTTCCTGATGGTTTCGGCCACGCCGCTTACGCGGTCCAGCCACCATGCGGGTGAGGATTTTGAAAAACTGAAAGCCGCACGCGCGGCAAAAGCCTGAGTAATGCC
>JAGWXJ010000175.1 GCA_018969935.1 Alphaproteobacteria bacterium
TCGGGCAAAGCAGAAAGGTTGGGCGAACTGACATGTCATAGCGCCCCCACTGCCTGCTTGATGGCACGCTGGTTGAATTTCAGCGTCATCAGTGCCGAGGCTTCGTAACGGGTCAGCGAATAGTCGTGCTGATATTGCGGCGGCAGGTATTGCAGCTGCTTGGGCGTGGCTTGCTCATAAAGCCAGCGGCGTGTCTTATGGGCGCTGTCCTCAGTTTCATGCAGGTTCAGCCAGTCATTCGCCGCAGAAAGGCAAACCGACTTATCGCCGGAAGCGAGTGAATGCACCTGCTTGCTGCCGGTTACGCCGCCCACCGCCTGCCAGAACCCTCTCGGGCTGATAAGCACGGTTGCCCAGGCTTTGAAGCCAACGGCCACCAGCGTGTTGTCGGTGTGGAACGGATCGCACCAGAGGAAATGCGAGGTTTGCAGGATTTGGATTTCCTGCATGGAGAAATCGTCAATCTCCATCACATGCGGTTCTGCTATCGGCCATTCATAGCCGCACAAGCTGCATTCCTGAATGCGTGCAGGCATTTCCGCTTTGCAATCAGGGCAGGTTTTATGCGGTGCTGTGGCGGTGCCGCTTTCTTTATCCTCGTCCTTTTTGTCGTCTTCCAGCTTAACTGTTTGCTCAAGGTTGCCGTGAATCAGCGTGGAAGTGCCGAAATCGAGAATGATGCAATCGGTTTTGGTGACACCTGGCCATTTTTCAGAATCCACAACGCGCAGGCCGCGCCCGATCATCTGAATCATGGTCGATTTGTAGGAGCTAGGCCGCAGCAACACCACGCAGGAAGTCGGCGGGTGATCCCACCCTTCAGTCAGCACGGCCACATTGACGATGACCTGATATTTGCCCTTGGCATAATCATCAATCAGCGTGCGGCGTGCGGTATCCGACAAGTCACCGGAGATAAACGCCGTGGGAATACCCTCGGCATTGAAGGTTGCCGCCACGTGTTCGGCGTGCGCCAGTGTGGAGCAGAACACAACAGTTTGACGGCCACCGGCTTTTTCTTTCCAGTGCTGGACTACCGCCTGGTTGATCGGGCGTTTGTCCATGATTTCTGCCACTTCGCCCATGTCATAGTCAGAAGCGGTTTTCTTCACCTGGCGCAGTTCATCCTGCACGCCCACATTCATCACGAAGGTGCGCGGCTTCACTAAGTGGCCGGAGCGGATAAGCTCGCCGACGGTAATCTGGTCGCAAACATTATCGAAAACCGCACGCAAGCCCTTCTTATCGCCGCGCATTGGCGTGGCGGTAACCCCGAGCAATTTGCAGTTCGGGTTATTCTTGCGAGCCTGCTCGATGATGCGAAGGTAGGAATCCGCACAGGCGTGATGCGCTTCGTCGATTATCAGCGCATCCAGCACCGGCATGGTTTCACGATTTTCGGGGCGCGTCAGCGTCTGCACCATCGCGAAGCCCACATCCCCACGCCAGCTTTTTGCTTCCGCGTTGAAGAAGCTGGCTGTAAGGCTTGGGTTCATGCGAAGGAATGTGGCGCTGTTTTGCGTCGTCAATTCATCGCGGTGTTGCAGAACACAGGCTTTATTCAGCGAGCCTTTCTTGAACATGCGCCCGAGCGCCGCCGAAAGCATCACCGTTTTGCCTGCACCGGTGGGCGCTACCGCCAGCGTATTGTCATGTTCTGACAATGCGCCGACGATGTTGCCCACCATTGTTTCCTGTCGTGGTCTAAGCAGCATGGCCGTCCTCGCTTATTGAGCCCAGGACGGGCGGTTGCTGTTACCCTGCGGACGTGACGGCGCAGGCGCAGGAGCCGCAGGCGGCGTAAAGCCTCCACCGCTATTGCCGCCGGTGCTGCCCATAATGGCCGCATAGTCTTTGTGATCCGGCGTGATGGCTTTCTGGATGCGGTTCTTTTCGCCCCTGTCACCATCTTCCACTTCAATCTTTGCGACGAATTCAATCCCATCGAGGTCTTGAAAGCCGCTGATTTGCCGTGCTGCTTGCGCTTGGGGTGTATTGTCCTTGTGGCTGATGCCGCGTGCGGAATTCAGCACGCTCTTGATAAAGGCACGCCCCATCTGCGCGTATTTTTCACCTTTGGGGCTATGCAGACCGACCAAGCTCCACACCTTGCGGCGAGCGAACTGGCCTTCCAACACCACAAACTCACAATCCAGGTAGCACGCGCCGGTGGAAGGGTTGCGGGTTGCATAACCGCCTGTCCATCCCTGGTTGGGTTCATCAAACCCACCTGGCCGAATGGTCATGCGTACCTTGGCAAGCGTGCCGTTTGGGATAACGTCGTATTGGTCTTCAGCATCGTTGAAATTGTTCCAGCTCATTGGATTTCTCCTTCAGTGTTCGGGGTTGCGTAGGAAAGTTGGCGCTCGGCGTGCGGGGCGCGGATTTTGGCCATCAGTTCGCCAAGGTGCGGCTTCTCCATCACCTCAAGCCGCCCTGAGCGGTCTTTGGCGGGGAAGCCGTATGGGTTGATGGTGTGGCAAACGAAGGCGCGGAAAGGCTCGCCGTCTGATGGGCGGATTTCCGCCATCG
>JAGWXJ010000035.1 GCA_018969935.1 Alphaproteobacteria bacterium
TTGCCGCGACCCTTATGTTGGGCGCCATTGCGGGTATTGGCCTTGCGGATCAGGTTTCGGCCCAAACGGTCGAGAAACCTGTCTATACGGGCTTCGAGCGCGACCCCGCCAAATCCGACAAACAGGCCCTTAGCCTTGTTTTGGGTATTCTTAATAGCCCTTCGGTTGAAGATAAAGCTGAACTGATCGGCGATTCCAATGGCTACAACATTGCCGCCGCCTTCCTTGATAAGGATAAAAAAATTGTAGCCATGCAGGTAACGGACGGGTGCGGCATTATCGGCTGCATGACCCTTATCTTCGTGCAGACAGACCCTGCCAAAAATATCTGGACCCGCGCGTTCCAGGAACTTGCCTATAACCTCTGGGCCGTGAATGACGGCACAGGCGTTTTCAAGATTGCCTACGAAACGGGCCGCCCCGCCTCTATTGGCACGCTTAAACTTATTGGCTCATCCTTTGAATCGCTTGATTACAAGGCCCCTGACGCAGCGACTGCCGAGGCCCCCAAGCCATGACAGATTTCATCCTGAAAAGCAGGGTTTTGTTCCTTCTCAGCTTTCTGGGTGCATTTCTCTTTTTTGCCCAGCAATCGGTTTATGCGGATTGTGCAAACTTTGCCGCGGCCATGGGCCAATCTGAAAACAGCGGTAACACTACGGGTTGTACACCGGGCAATAACGGTGCCAACCACTGCGGTCTTTACCAGTTCAGTGACACCCTGCGCAGGCAGTATGGTTACTCGGAGAGCATGTCAGCCGAGCAGCAGACAGAGATCTTCAACCGATACATGGACGATAACTGGCGCCAGTTGAATTCAGGCGGCAGAAATGCGGAATCCTATATCGGAATGACGGACCAGTTTGGCACCACCATTACCAAAACAGGTATTCTTGCCGTATCACATCTTGGCGGTGTTGGCGGTGCTAGCGAATTCTTGCGTTGTAGCCAGAACCAATCTGCCAACGGCTGCCCCTATAACCCTGCCGATGGTCCCGATATGGGCAAATACGCTAAGCCTGAAGTTAAGCAGGCATGTAGAGATATGCGCGATCAAGGCATCGGGGTTGCCGATCGTAACAAGACGCCCAATCCATATGTGCCTCCACGGTTCAATCCACGTACTGGTAAAATGGAGCAGCCGCCTTACCGCTGCGGTACATTCCTTTCGGACTACCTTGCCAAGTTTGCTGGTGATGAAAACGGCAACTGCGGTAACGGACGCGCGGGGCAAAACAGCAACCCTCAACAAAACCAGCAATGCTCGCCACGCTTGGCCGAGATGTTTAGAAATGCTAACGATGCCGCATTGGCCAAGAAGACCGATATTTTCATGACGGTTATGGGCCCGCCGATTACGCCACAGTACGTCCAGAACACGCCTTGCAAATCCCGCGAGATCCAGCGTATTTCCAACCAGTTTTCCTATGCGCCATCCTTTTATGCCGCTGACGCCTTGGGCCAGTTGAATGGCCTTCTTGGCCCCGTATCCGGCATCATGAACAACTTTCTAGGCGCCGACATGCAGGCGCTTATGCGGGGATCCCAGAATATCGGCGGGCTTGCTGGCCAGATGTTCCAAAACTTTGCGCAGTCATCCCTCAACAATATGATGCAAAGCATTGGCCTTGCCGATACGCCGTTTGCCGCTGCCCTTTGCGGTATCATGGCCGATGCCATTCTCAGCTATGTTATGTGCGAGGCCCAGTTTAAACTGCCAAGCCTTGGGCGCCTGACAGGCTCCCTCAACAAGCTGTTGCCCAAGGGCTGCGCCGGTGAAGCCGTCCGTAAAGCGCTTTATTCCGCTGCAAGCGAGAGCGCGCTTAAGCCCACCAACAACGGCATCCTGTTCGGGCCAAGCGGTATGATGTCGGGGCCTGGTAGCCAATCATCGCCCAACGGCGCCATCGGGCCGTGGACACCGACCGTCAGGCGCTAGGCCTAAAGCCATTTTCCTTTGACTTTTCAACGTATTCGCCGTTTATAGGCGGGCATGCTGCTTGCTATTTACCGCTTTTTGATGCGCCTGCTGGCCCCTGCCCTTTGGGGGCTTGTGCACCTGCGTGCGCGTCGCGGGCATGAGGAAATAAAGCATATTCATGAACGCAGGGGTGTTGCATCCACGCCTCGCCCGCAAGGCAAGCTTGTCTGGATCCATGCAGCCAGCGTTGGCGAAATGCGGTCGGTATTGCCGCTGGCACAGCATCTCGTTGCTACAAACCCTGACCTTCATTGCCTTATCACCACAGTTACGGTGACTGCTGCGCGGCTTGTGCGCCAGTCGGGCATACCGCGCGTGATGCACCAATACGCCCCATACGACCATCCAGGTTGGGCCAACCGTTTTTTGAGCTACTGGAAACCCGATTGTGTTTTCTGGCTGGAATCAGAGTTGTGGCCGACAACACTTGCGGCCATCAAGGCCCGGCTTATCCCGCTCATCATGCTGAACGGCAGGCTATCCGAAAGAAGTGCCGCACGCTGGGCGCGCGCGCCACGCACCATAAAGGGTGTGCTTGGCCTGTTTGATTTGTGCCTTGCGCAGAGCGCGGAAGATGCCGCGCGCATCAAGGCCCTTGGTGCTGCACAGGTTATTGTGGCCGGCAACATGAAGTACGCGGGCCCGCCGCTTGGTTACGACGCTGCCGAATTACAAAAGCTGCAGGCACAAATTGGCGCGCGCCCTGTTGTGCTTTTTGCCAGCACCCATGCAGGTGAGGAACAGTTTGCCGTGGATGCCGCACGCGCCCTTGCCCCAAAACATGCCGGTCTATTGACCATGATTGTACCGCGCCACCCCCAGCGAGGGGGTGACATTGCCGTGATGCTTGTACAAGAAGGGTTCAGCAAAGCGCAACGCGCCAAAGGGGAGCCGATTACCGCATCCACCCAATTTTATATTGGCGATACAATGGGCGAGATGGGCTTGTACTTCAGGCTCGCGCCTATCGTTTTTCTTGGCAATTCGCTTATCAATACACCGGGTGGCGGGCATAACCCGATTGAACCCGCCCAACTGGGTTGCGCCATATTGTACGGCCCGCATATCTGGAATTTTGCCGAAATCGAAAAAGACCTGCGCCTTGCAGGTGGTTCCCTCATCGTGCGGGACCAGCAAGGCCTTGAAGCCGCGCTGGATGAACTATTGCGCGACAGCTACAAACGCGAAGCCATGGGCCGTGCTGCCCGCAGCTTTATAGAAACGCAAAACAGCGTTTTCGAGAACGTGCTGGCCCAGTTGCGGCCTTACCTCAAACGCGCAAAAATAGCGGCATGATACGGCTTTCCGCCCCACACTTCTGGTATAGGCACGGCACGACAACGGCTGCGCTGTTAAAGCCTTTTGCGTATGCGTGGCAAGCGGTCACGCGTAACCGTATTGCAAGCGCCAGCCCTTACAGGCCACGCGCCAAGGTTATTTGTATTGGCAATGTGGCCGTTGGCGGTGCCGGTAAAACACCGCTTGCGATAGGGCTTGCCGATGCGCTACGCGAGGCGGGGCTGTGCATTACCCCTTGTTTTTTGACGCGCGGATTTGGCGGCACCGCTAAAGGGCCAGCCGTTATTGACCCAAATTCAAGCGTTACGCACTCCGGTGATGAAGCGCTGTTGCTGGCCCGGCATGCACCTACAATCGTGTCGCGTGACCGCGTGGCAGGCCTCAAGCTTGCAGATACAAATGGTCATGATGTTGTGATTTGCGATGATGGCTTCCAGAACCCGAGCTTTGCCAAAGACGCATCGCTTCTGGTGTTTGATGGCACGACAGGTATCGGCAACGGGTTTTGCCTGCCCGCAGGCCCCAACCGCGAAACGCTGGAAGATGCTTTACCCCGCGCCACTGCCGCGCTGATTGTGGGTGATGATAAAACGGGTTTGCGTGCCAAGCTTTACGCCATCCCCGTTTTTGCCGCGCATTTCAAGGCGGCGTATAACCTGAATGGCGGCAAATATCTGGCGTTTGCCGGTATAGGGCGGCCTACCAAGTTTTTTGAAACGCTTGCGGCCAATAATTATGATGTCGTGAAGGCCGTGCCCTTCCCCGACCATCATGCGTTTAGCGCGAACGAACTTGAAAAGCTGGCTACTGAAGCCGCTGCGCTAGGCGCAACCCTGATTACCACCGAGAAAGACCATGTGCGCCTGCCTGACAACTTCAAATCCAAGGTTGTGGCCCTGCCGGTAAGCCTGAAAGTGGACGGCCTGCCCGAATTGCTCACCCTTTTACGGACACGGCTATCATGACGCGCTACGCCATTGAATATTGGCTTTTGCGCGCGGCGCTCGGGGTTTTCGGGATGATGACGCCCGATGCCGCATCGGGTGCCGGTGGTGCGCTTTTCAAGACAATCGGGCCTGTTATGGGCATCAGCAAGACCGCGCGTAAAAACTTGCGCCTTTGCTTCCCCGACTGGACGGAGGCGCATGTTGAAAGCACCATAAAAGGGATGTGGGAGAATCTGGGCCGCGTTGTCGGCGAGTATCCGCACCTTGAAGCTATATCCAAAAGCGACCGCGTTACCTTCCGCAACCCAGCCGTGTTCGAGGGCCTGCGGGGCAAGCCCGTCATTTTTGTGAGCGGGCATCTGGGGAATTGGGAAGTGCTGCCGCCTGCCCTTTTGTTCAGGCAGCAGGTGACCATGCACTCGGTTTACCGTGCGCCCAACAACCCGAAGGTAGATGCTTTGTTGCTTACCTTGCGGGCGTTTGGGGCTAGGCTGCGCAGCTTTGGCAAGAACCGCCGCGGCCTTGCCGAAACGTTACGCGCCCTACAGGAAGGCGCATCGGTCGGCATGCTGATTGACCAGAAGATGAATACCGGCATTGAAGTGCCGTTTTTCGGGCACCCCGCCATGACGAGTACGGCGTTTGTAGAGCTGGCCAAAAAACTGGGCTGCCCTGCCATACCGGGGCGTATTGTGCGCACGGGCGGGTGCCGTTTTGAAATAGAGATATACGAGCCACTGGCGATCGAAGGCCGCGATACAGCCGCCATTGTGGCCGACATGCACGCGCACCTTGAAAGCTGGATAAAAGAACAGCCAGAGCAATGGCTCTGGCTGCATAGACGCTGGAAAAAAGCGGATTGATTACGCCACGACTTCCTGCGCATCCGGCGCATGACGGAGCTTGAGGTAGTACAGCGACGGCGTTGATACGAAGTACGACGAGTGCGTACCAATCAGGATACCGATGAACAGCGCGGATACGAAGCTCTGGATGACCATGCCGCCAAACAGGTACAGGGCAAGGATGGCCAGCAGCGTCGAGCCTGATGTCATGATGGTACGCGGGAAGGTCGAGTTGATGGAGTAGTTGATGACTTCCTGCATCGGCATTTTGCGGTACTTCTTGAGGGTTTCGCGCACACGGTCAAAGATAATCACGGTTTCGTTGATGGAGTAGCCTGCAACCAGCAGGATGGCCGAAAGCGTTGATAGGTCAAAGTGCATCTGGGTCAGCGAGAACAGGCCCAGAATACCAATAACGTCATGCAAAAGGGCCAAGAACGCGCCCACGCCGTACTGCCAGTTAAAGCGCAGCCAGATGTAGCCCATGATACCGCCGATAGCGATGAGCACGGCAAACAGGCCTGCTTTTTTAAGTTCGGAGCCCACTTGCGGGCCCACGAATTCCGTGCGGCGGTAATCAACCTTGCCGGGGGCAAATTCGGCATCCAGCACGCTGCGGACCTGATCGATGGCGGCTTTTTGCGCTTCGGGCCCGCCTTCCTGCTGGCGCAAGCGGATCATGAGGGATTGCTTGGAGCCGAATTCCTGAATTGGCACCTCGCCCAATTTCAGGGCGTCCAGCTTTTGGCGCAGGTCGGGCAAATTCGGGTCCACGGGGGCCTGAATTTCAATGACGGTACCGCCCGTAAAGTCGATACCGAAGTTGAGGCCCTTCATGGACAGGCACAGGATGGAGCCGCCGATGATGATAAGGCTTGCGAACATCGCGTAAAAGCGGTGGCCGAAGAAGTCGATTTTGGTGTCGTGCGGGACGAGCGGGAGGAGCTTGATAATCATGTTAAGCCGCAATCTCTTTGGGTTTGGCCCTGTTGAGCCATGTGAGGACCATCAGGCGCGTCAGCATGATGGCGCAGAAGTAGGATGTCATGACACCGATGCATGTCGTCACGGCAAAGCCCTTGATGGGGCCCGTGCCGAACGAGAACAGGATGAGGGCCGAAATCAGGGCCGTCAGGTTGGAGTCGATAATCGTGACCTTGGCGCGCTGGTAGCCCGTATCGATGGCAGCAATGATGGAACGGCCTGCGCGCAGTTCCTCCTTGATGCGTTCATAGACGAGCACGTTGGCATCCACGGCCAAGCCGATGGCCAGCACCATACCCGCGATACCAGGGAGCGTGAGGGTTGCCTGCAACATGGACATGACAGCCATAATGAGAACCATGTTGACGCAAAGCGCTATGGAAGCAAACAGGCCAAAAAGGCCGTATACCGTACTTGCAAAGATAATCACGAACACAAGGGCCATGATGCAGGCCTTTTTGCCTGCGGCGACGGAGTCGGAACCCAGCGTCGGGCCTACGGTGCGTTCTTCCATCAACTTCAACGGTGCGGGCAGCGCGCCTGCACGCAGCAGGAGCGCCAGATCGGTTGTTTCCTGCACGGTGAAGGAGCCCGATATTTCACCCGAGCCGCCGCAAATGGCTTCACGGATTACGGGCGCGCTGATGATGAGGCTATCGAGGACAATGGCGAAGGGTTTGCCGACATTGGCCTTCGAGGCGTCACAAAAGCGTTTGGCGCCCAGCGCGTTGAACTTGAAGTTGACAGTCGGTTGGCCGCTCTGGCCGAAGCTGGGCTGGGCGTTCACCAGCATGTCACCCGTAATCAACGGGCGCTTTTCGACGACGAGTTTCTGGGTCGGGGTGTCCTGCATGGGCAGCTGCATGTTTCCAATGCCGACACGGCCCGACTGGGTTGCATTGGAATCCACGATGTGGAAGCCGAGTTTGGCTGTTTTGCCGAGGAGATTTTTAATTTGCTCAGGGTTATTAACGCCGGGGAGCTGGATGACGATACGGTCCTCGCCCTGCCTTGCGATGATGGGTTCGCGCGTGCCGGATTCATCGATACGGCGGCGGACGATCTCGATGGATTGCTCCATCACGTGGTCCTTGATTTCCTTCAGACGTTTTTCGGTGAAAGCTGCCTCGATTGTACTGCCCTCGCCCGTGAACACGATTTCGGAATCCAGTTTGCGGGCTACCTTACGTGCGTCTTCAGCCTGCGCTGCATCACGCAATGTCAGGCTGAAGCCGTTGGGCGTGGGGCGGAGCGAGGTGTAGCCGATTTTTTCATCACGCAGGCTGCCGCGCATTGCGGCCGCCGTGTTTTCGGCATTGTCACGGATGGCTGTATCGATGCCGACTTCCATCATCAGGTAGGAGCCGCCTTGAAGGTCAAGGCCAAGGCTGACAGTGCGGTGCGGCACCCATGAAGGCACTTTACCCTCAAGGGTTGCCAGTTTTTCCTTGGAAAGAAGGTTCGGGGCGGCATAGGCCGCGCCCAGAACCACAAGCATCAGAATAAAGACTGTCTGCCAGAGGCCGATACGTACCATGGGATATTACGCGGCTTTCTGTTGGTCGTTGGCTACGGTGGAGATGCTGTAACGAAGCGCCGTTACCTTGAAGCCGTTGCCCAGATCCACTTCCACCTCGGAGTCGCTTTTGAGGGCGGAGATGGTACCGATGAAACCAGCGCCGGTTACAACGCGGTCACCGACCTTGAGGGCCGAGAGCATAGCTTGCTGGGCCTTGAGGCGTTTTTGCTGCGGGCGGATGAGCAGCACGTAAAACAGGATGAACATGGCCACGATGAGGCCCATGTTGGTCAGGAAAGCATCGCCAGCGGACGGGGCAGCAGGCATGGCTGCGGTCGTGGCGGCGGGGGCTGCGGCTTCGGTTGCGGCAAGGGCTTGGGAAATCAGCATTTATCACTCCGTTGTAGGATTCGGGGGCTACTATAGAGCGATGGGGGGTAAAGGCAAGCCACGGCCTAGGCCACGCGGGCCTGATTTCTACAGGAATCTTTCGGGGTCGAGGGCCTGTGTGCCTTTACGGATTTCAAAGTGCAGTTGCGGCTCTTTCACCTTGCCTGTGGCGCCTACACGCCCAAGGGTGCTGCCTGCGCCTACTTGCGCACCTTCTTGCACGCTGACCTGACTTAAGTGGCTATAAACCGTGAAATACCCGTCCTGATGTTTGACCAGCACCATGTTGCCGTAGCCTTCAGGCCCCTCGCCCGCGAAAATCACGGTGCCCGCGTCGGCTGCGCCCACACGGGTACCTGCCTTGGCGCCTATATTGATGCCATCATTATATAGCCCGCCCTGCTTGGGGCCGTAGGCGGACACTACATCGCCCTCCACCGGTTTTTTGAAGAAGCGGGAGCGTACGGGCGCAACATCCTGCTGCATTTGTTGGGGCTGGAGGGGGATGGTTGTGGTTGTCTGGCCCTGTTGGGGGGTTAGCGGCTCGGCTTCCACCATCCCGTCGCCCGATGGCGGGCGGGGGTAGCCGTTTTGCATCGGCTGGTCGGGGGCGATGTATTCGGGCGCGGCGTTATCGTTGTAGGCCATATTGCTTTCTATTGGCCTGTCCTGTACGGGGGCGGGCGTGATGCTGAGGGTCTGGCCAGCGTAGACATCGTAGGGCGGGCTTAAATTGTTTTCCCGTGCGAGAGCTTGCTCGGAGGTATCGAACATGCGGGCGATGCGGTCGAAGGTATCGCCCGCCTTAACTGTGTAAGTACGCGGCGGGGGGAGCAGCAGGCGCTGGTTTGGCCTGACCATGTTACCGCCCTGCCCCAGCATATTGGCCTGAATGATATCGTTGATGGTGAGGCCATAGCGATTGGCGATGCCGCTCAGCGTGTCGCCTTCCGATACGATGGCGGCGCCGCTGGAACGGCCCTGCAATTTAAGGTCATAAACGGGTATGGCCGCGGCGCGCGGATTCTCGTTCGTGCAGGATGTCAGCAGAACAAGGGCGGAAACAACAAGGGGTAGCCTTATGCCCATGCCAGAAGTTTGTTGAGGTCCGGCTCCATATGCATGGATTCGGATGCCACGTTGGGCAGAAGCGGCACAAAACGTACGGGCAGCAACTCCTGCGCGGTGAAATCGTTATCGGACACGCGGGTGTATTTAATCAGGGTCTGGGCCGTACCGTCCGGCCCTTCGGGTACGACCATGATCCCGCCGATGGAAAGCTGGTACAGCAATTCCCGCGGGGCTTCGCCCTTGGCGGCGGCGGTCACGATAATGCGTTCGAACGGGGCCTGTATGGGCCAGCCTTTCATGCCGTCGCCCACTAGTGTCGTGATGTTGCGCAGGTTCATGCGGCGGAAACGTTCCTCGGCGATATCGAGTAACGGCTTATGGCGTTCCATGGAGTAAACGCGGCGGCAAAGCCTTGAAAGAATGGCGGCCTGATAGCCAGAACCGGTCCCGATTTCGAGGACCTTCATGCGGTCATTCAGTTCCAACGCCTGCGACATGGTGGCGACCACCAGCGGCTGCGAGATGGTCTGGCCGAGGCCGATGGGGATGGCCCTATCCTCGTAAGCTTGGTCATGGAACATGTCGGGCACGAATTCCTCACGCGGGACACGCTCGATCGCGGCCAGCACATTGGTATCGGAGATACCGTGGCGGCGCAGATGCATGATCAGGCGAATTTTGTTTGCGTACAATGAGTTCATGAGATTCTTTGAGGTAACGGGAAAGCGAATCGACAGCCCTTATTCTGCGCTGTTCGTTCGCAATCTCAATACCTGATTTAGGCGGGGTCTTGCCCCGCCTGATCTGATGCTTTCGTGATTTTCGTAATGCCGCCCATGTAAGGCTTGAGGGCGTCGGGCACGATGATGGCCTGCTGGTCTTCATCCCAGTAGTTTTCGATGACTGCAATCAGCGCGCGGCCAACGGCGACGCCCGACCCGTTGAGGGTATGGACGAACACGTTTTCGCCGCCCACTTTGGTGCGGGCCTTCATGCGGCGGGCCTGAAAATCCCAGCAGTTCGAGCAGCTGGAGATTTCGCGGTATCTATCCTGACCCGGCAGCCAGACTTCGATATCGTAAGTTTTGCGGGAACAGAAACCTGCATCACCCGTGCACAGCACGATGGTGCGGAACGGCAGACCAAGCCTGGCCAAGATGGTTTCGGCGCATTTGGTCATGCGTTCGTGCTCGTCATTCGACTGGTCAGGTTTGGTGATGCTCACCAGCTCAACCTTGTAAAACTGGTGCTGGCGGATCATGCCTTTGGTGTCTTTGCCGGCTGCACCCGCTTCCTGCCTGAAGCAGGGTGTGCATGCGGTAAAGCGCATAGGCAGTTTGCTTTCATCCACGATCCTGTCGGCGACCAAGTTGGTCATGCTGACCTCGGCGGTCGGGATAAGCCAGTCGCCGCGTGTGGTCTGGAACTGGTCATCACGGAATTTGGGCAGCTGGCCCGTACCGTACATGGTTTGCGAGTTGACCAAGATAGGGCCCGAAATTTCGGTGTAGCCGTGTTCTTGTGTGTGCACGTCAATCATGAACTGGCCGAGAGCGCGTTCAAGGCGGGCGAGATGCCCCTTCATGATGACGAAGCGCGAGCCGGAGATTTTGGCGGCGGTATCGAAGTCCATCAGGCCCAAGGCTTCGCCTATAGCCACGTGGTCCAGCTTTTTGGTGTTTTTGTGATTGGGCTCACCGTGTTTACGGATTTCGACGTTGTCGTTTTCGTCCTTCCCGTCGGGGATTTCGGGGGCTTGCACGTTCGGGATATTCGAAAGAAGGTCTGTCAGTTCATCGCCGACCTGTTTTTCGGCGGCTTCAAGTTCGGCCATTTTGTCTTTCATGGCGGCCACTTCAGCCATTACGGCGTCGGCGTTTTCCTTTTTGGCCTTCATCTGGCCGATGAGTTTCGATTTCTCGTTCCTTTGCGATTGGACTTCCTGCAATTGCGTTTGCAGGGCGCGGCGTTTTTCATCGAGGGCCAGAATGGCGGGAGATTGCGCGGGCAGGCCACGGCGTGCCATGGCGGCATCAAAGGCTTGCGGATTGGTGCGTATCTCTTTTAAATCGTGCATGGGTTCCTCAATGTTTTGCAGGTGGCAGATAACCACGCACAAGACGGGTTGTTAAGAGGTTTTTTGATGCATATTGGCGGCGTTTTGCGCGTCTACCATCCACGGGTTGCCAAAGCCCTGCCGCTGCTGGTCGATAGCCCGCATAGCGGGCGGGTGTACCCTGACGACTTCGGTTTTTCCTGCCCACGGCAGGCGTTGCAGGTATACGAGGACCGTTTCGTGGACCTGCTTTTGAGCAACCTGCCCCACCTTGGCGTGACCACCATTCAGGCCGAAGCGCCTCGCACCTACATAGACCTCAATCGCGCGGTGGATGATATCTGGCCGATGCAGTTGCGGGATGTTTGGAACGGGCCTTTCAAGCTGCGGCCATCGGTGAATTGCGACCGCGGCACGGGGCTTATCTGGACCCATGCGGGTGACCAGCCGATTTACCGCGAGGCCCCCACCAGCGCTGCCGTACTGGCCCGCATCGAAACCCAGTACTGGCCGTATTACGAGGTTTTGGGGCGCGAGGTTGGTGCTCTGAAAAGCCGTTTCGGGAAAGTGTGGCACCTCAACATGCATTCGATGCCGCCGCACACCAATAATGGGCAATACGATGTTGTGCTTGGCGACCTTGACGGCACGAGTTGCGACCCCGCCTTTACGAATGCCATACGGCAGGCGTTCGAGGCCAACGGTCTTTCGGTTGTGTTGAACAGGCCCTACAAAGGCGCCCACCTTACGCGCACGGTTGGCCAGCCAGACCAGATGAGCGAGAGCTTGCAGATAGAGCTCAGCAAGGGGTTATACCTACAGAATGACCTGATTACCCTTAACCGCGATAAATTCATGAAGTTGCAAAACGTGGTCGAGGCCGTGGTGATGGCCGCAGCCGTTTACGCTAAAACGGAGCTGTCGAAGACAGCGGGGAATGATTCCATCAACGCTTTATCCAGCTCGGCCATCGGGACATTGACGCCCAAGGCCTGAAGGGATGTGACACCGTAGCCCTGAATGCCACAGGGGACGATGCCGTTAAAATGGGTCAAGTCCGGCGTATTGTTTATGGATATACCGTGGTACGTGACCCAGTGGCGGACACGGACCCCGATGGCGGCGATTTTGGACTCAGTACCGCCATGCGCAATCCAGATACCAACGCGGCCTTCCCGCCTTTCGCCCTGTAGACCAAAGCTGGCCAGCGTGCGGATGATCAATTCCTCAAGTTGCCAAATATATTTTTTAATATCAGGCTCTTGTTGGCGTTTTTTAAGGTTTAACATTATGTACGCTACACGCTGGCCGGGGCCATGGTAAGTGTATTCACCGCCCCTGCCGGCTTCGTACACGGGGAAGCGCTGGTCTAGTAGGTCAGATGGCTTGGCTGAGGTGCCGCCTGTGTACAGTGGCGGGTGTTCCAATAGCCAGACGCAGTCGGGCGCCCCTTCCTTGGCGATGGCATCGACACGCGACTCCATGTCCTGCAATGCAGCTTGATAGCCGATAGGTTCGGGGCTTATTTTCCATTCCACAGGGATATTATTTGATATTTTCATAATAATAAATTATTGTTCCGTATGCTTTTTACAACAGATGTCGTCCCCAGTGTCGAGAGCCGCGTGCGCGATGCCATGCGCTCCATGCACCTTGACCCTGAAACCCATCAGGGCCTGTTTGATGTTTTGCACCTGAGCCTTTACCGCCCATCCAGCCTTGATGGCAAGACGTTCGAGGCCAAAGGCCATGATATAGACGTACAGGACAGGTTGCAGGCGATTGTGACCTCCGTACTCAAAGCGCAGTCATTGGCGCAGACGACCATCCCCCGCCACGAGCCGAGCGAGGCGCTTTTATGCGCGATTGCCACCCGCGACCTTGTTAGCGGCGGGGACCGCGGGCTTACGATTATCAAGCGCACACCTGAGGGTGCCGCGTTTGCCGCCCGCGTGGAAAGCCTGCAAACGGGATTCGAGCGCGTGATGAAGGAAGCGATATCCCGCCCGCGCGGGTATGCAACCCTTGATCCCGAGGGGCAATGGTTACTGGAATTCCATGCCCTTGATTTTACCCAGCGCAGCCTCTTGCTTTTGAGCAACCCCGAGGCACCGCCAAAGCCCAGCACCATCAGCTGCATCATGGCCAACGCCCAGCGCGTGCGCGTATTGCTGGCCGATGTTACGACGCCCCTCGCCCGCAAATTCAAGGTACAGCTGGATATACTGGACCGCGAAGTAACACGCCCCAAGGGCATGATGATTGCGCCGGTCAAAGACGATATCCATAGCTGGAACCCGACCGGCACTGTGGGAACGGGGGGTTGCAAAATCATCCCGCTTCGGCCTAAAACGCCATGATTTTTTCATATTGATAGCCTAAAGAAAGCCCATGAAACGCGATCTATCCTACAAATTCGGCGATGTGAACGAGGTCTACCGTCAGGTGGAACGCGCCTGCGCAGAAATTGGATATAGCCGCGATGTGCCGTTACAGGCCCTCAAAAGCTTTTTGCTGACGAGCCTTATCCCCGATACGAAATGCGCCTCCGACCATGACGAAAAAGCAACGCAGGCGCTTAGGCGCTTTGTACGGTGCGTAAAGACAGCCGAGCGTCATTCAGAGCCGCATTACCCAACCGATACGCCACTGCCCGAGCCGCTGCTTTGCGCGATTGCGATTCTGACCCTCAAGCCGTTTGTACAAAAAGGCCTGAACATCGCCCGCAGCACCAGTTTTGCTGCGATTGTGGCCGAAGGCGCAAAGCTTTACGACCAGTTGAAGGCCTTTGATGCCTGCCAGCCCCTGCCCCGTGATTATTACGAGAGCATGAGCCCCAATTTGCGAATCCTGACCGAGCTGCATGCGGTGGATGCCGCAACCCGCGCCCTGTCTGCGGCAAATGCGCCCGCCAGCCTTTACCCCGTTTTGAACGAGGTTGCCCCCTATGCGCCCCTTGTCAGCGAGAGCGATACGGCCCTTGGCATCCTGTTTTTCCGCCTGCAACTCAAGCTGGAAGCCAAGGTCCCTGCCCTTTCTACGGCAAAGCTGGCAGACGCCACGCTGGAGGGTGACCTGAAAACCTATATTTTTGCAGGCCCCAAGGCCAAACCGGCCGTTGCATAATTTTTCTCTTTTCATGGTGCGCTGCATTGTGTATTCGTGTTGCCACCATTCGGCGGATTTGTTAGTAACCGACGCAAATTCGATGTGACGTGCGGTCATGGCGGAATTGGTAGACGCACTACCTTGAGGTGGTAGCGGGGCAACCCGTGGAAGTTCGAGTCTTCTTGACCGCACCATTACATCGATACCCACAAGAACAATCTTCTTCTATCGGTGTGCCTAATGGACCAATCTTTGCGCGACGCAGCCCTCGAATATCACAAGAACCCCCCTGGCAAACTCGCCATTCAGGTGACAAAACCGATGACGACGCAGCGCGACCTCAGCCTCGCGTACTCGCCGGGTGTTGCCGCCGCCTGCGAGGCGATTGCCGAGAACCCGCTTCTTGCGCTTGATTACACCAACCGCGGCAACGTGGTTGCCGTTATTTCAAACGGTACGGCCGTGCTAGGCCTTGGCAATATCGGCGCGCTTGCAGGCAAGCCGGTGATGGAGGGCAAATGCGCGCTTTTCAAAAAGTTCGCCGATATCGATTCCTTCGACATCAACATCACGCCGACAACGGTTGACGAGTGCGTTGAGGTTATTGCCGCGCTCGAGCCATCCTTCGGTGGTATCAACCTTGAAGACTTCAAGGCGCCCGAGTGCTTTGAAATCGAGCGCCGTTTGCGCGAGCGCATGAAAATCCCCGTCTTCCATGACGACCAGCACGGCACCGCCATCATTGTAGGCGCGGCCTTCACCAACTGGATCCGCATGTCGGGCCGCAAGATGGAGGAAATCCGCCTTGTCGCTTCAGGCGCCGGCGCATCCGCCCTTGCCTGCCTTAAAATGCTGGTGCAGCTGGGCCTGCCCAAATCCAACATTACCGTGACCGACAAAAACGGCGTCATCTACAAGGGCCGTAAAGAAGGCATGGATAAGTACAAGGAAGAATTCGCGGTTGAAACCAACGCGCGATCCCTTGCCGATGCGATTGCCGATGCCGATGTATTCCTTGGCCTTTCAGGCCCCGGCGTTTTGAAACCCGAGCTTGTAAAAACAATGGGCAAAGCCCCGCTGGTGCTGGCACTTGCCAACCCGACGCCGGAAATCATGCCCGAGGAAGTCATGGCGGTAAAACCGGATGCGCTTGTGTGCACCGGCCGTTCGGACTACCCGAACCAGGTTAACAACGTGTTGTGCTTCCCCTTCCTGTTCCGCGGGGCGCTTGATGTTGGCGCCACCGCCATCAACGAGGAAATGAAAGTCGCATGCGTGCGTGCGATTGCCGACCTTGCCCTTGAGGAAGCCACGCACGAAGTGACAGCCATTTATGGTGCAGAAAACCTTGTGTTTGGCCC
>JAGWXJ010000176.1 GCA_018969935.1 Alphaproteobacteria bacterium
TTCAGCCTCCCGCAAGAAGCTGATCCGATTGATGAAATCAAGTCCCTGATGATGGGAGGGGTTAAAACCATGGCGTTTGTCAGGCCCCTGATGCGCGAAATGGCTATTTTGCGCGAGCCAATGCGGGGGATAACCTATACGCCCGACTTAAACAGTTTTGCTTTTCAGCGCTAAATCGGGTTATAATGGAGTATGTGCTCTTGGGATTGAGGGCAATGAAAAGGTGCCAGAATGGCTAGTCCTGTTTACAAATCTTCTTACACACCGGTCTTGTCGGATAGGATCTACAAGAACCTGACTGCGGCCAAGCGCCCCAGCCAGACCGATGGCGGCAGCGAAATCGACCGGGCATTAAGCGCACAAAAGGCCGAGGCAGACGCCAAGGTCAACTATCAGGAAAGCGATGATTTCTTCAGGCTTCAGGCACAGGAACTGAAGCGCCGTATTACGATTTACAGTAACCTTGGGCTTACGGATCTGAAGAACATGGCCGAACAAGAAGCGCAAAAGCTTATTGTGAAGTACCAGAAACTAGTCGCTAAAAACAAACTTAAGGGTCTTGCGACCGATACGACGGCGTAACCGCTTTCAGGCGGCCAGACCTTTTTTCATCACCAATTGACGCCATGGGCCGGGCAGCGAGAGCGCGCGCAAGGTTAGCCTGCGCAAGCCGCGCAGGGCTTCCGTATCGCTGGCTACGGCCTGATTGGCCATATCGATCACGAACGAGCGCGAGAGTACATCGCCTTTGCGTTTGCGTTCGTAATTGGCAAGCGTGGTGGGGGCCCCGATATCAAGGCCGACAGCGTGGGCTTCGGCCAGTGTTTCGGCCAGCGCGTTTACATCACGCAGGCTCAGGTTCAGGCCTTGTGCGCCGATGGGCGAGATAACGTGTGCTGCCTCGGCTGCGATGGCTATACGGGGGGCTGTCAGTTTTTCGGCGCGCAGAAATTCCAGCGGCCATGCACTCGGCGTAGTAACCAGTTCAACCTTGCCGAGTTTTCCGCGCGTGCGGTCTTCCAGTGCCTTTGTAAAAGCCTGTTTGGGGAGCTTGAGAAACGCATCGGCATCGGCGGTTTTTTCCACCCATACAACCGATGCGTTGTTGCCGGCCATGGGCACATAGGTGAAGGGCCCGCCGGGGCGGTGGAATTCCACCGAGGTATTGTTGTGCGGTTTGGTGTGGCTGATAAGGCAGGTAATGGCACTTTGTCCGTATTTGTGCCGTTTGGTGCCAATGTTTGCGGCTTCCCTTACGGGGGATTCACGGCCATCGCAGCCTACGAGCAGTTTTGCGTTTATCGTATCGCCATTCATGAGCGTGACCTTGATGCAGCCTTTTTGTTTGGCGCTATCCTTGTAGCCGGTTTGCCAGTGCCACGTGATGTTGTTGTGTTTAGCAGCCGCCTCATAGAGGGCGGCGCGAAGGGGGCCAAGGGGGATGTTCCAGCCGAATTCGGTGCGGCCCAGTTCCTCGGCCATGAACATTTGTTCGACCATGGCCTCGCGGCCTGCGGGGTAGCGGCTGTCATCGGCTACGGCCATATTGCACAAGGGGGCCATGCGGCCTTCAAGGGCGGGCCAGATGCCGCACGCTTTTATGATGTCTATGGAGCCACCCATGAGAGCCACGGTGCGGCTATCGGGGCCTGTTTGGGCAAGCGGTTTGGGTGCGGGGCCTGCATCGGCTACGCCCACTTGCAAACCGGCCTGGGCCAGCAGCACTGCCAGTGCAATGCCTGCAGCGCCACCGCCGATAATTAAAACATCGCTATTTTTCATGGATAAACTATATGAGCTTGTTACGCCCGCCAGACAAGGAGAAAACATCATGGCCGATATCGAAGTCTATACCACCAAAGTTTGCCCGTATTGCGTACGCGCCAAGGCGCTTCTGGACCGCAAGGGCGCGGCTTACAAGGAAATAGACGTGAGCGGGGATGACGCCGCGCGGGATGCGCTGGTCAAAAGGGCCGAAGGGCGCCGGACGGTGCCGCAAATCTTCATCAACGGGGTGGGCATCGGGGGCTGTGACGATTTGTATGCGCTCGAATCTGCCGGAAAACTGGATGTTATGCTGGCTTCCTAAATATAGTAAACGGCGCTAGTCTTGCCGTAACTACGAAAGGGCCACCACGCCATGTCCGTTAAAGCCAAAGCACCTGCCAATTCATCCGTACCCGATTTGATGTTGTCGATGGACCGTAACCTCGCACTCGAGGTTGTGCGGGTGACGGAAAGCGCGGCGCTTGCGGCATCGCTGCATGTTGGGCGCGGGGATGAAAAAGCCGCCGACCAAGCGGCGGTGGATGCGATGCGCACTGTGCTTAACAGCCTTGCGATTGACGGACGCGTGGTGATTGGGGAAGGGGAGCGCGACGAGGCGCCAATGCTGTATATTGGCGAGCGTGTCGGTTCAGGCCATGGCCCTAAAATCGATATTGCCCTCGACCCGCTTGAAGGCACGACGATTTGCGCAACAGGCGGCATGAACAGCC
>JAGWXJ010000177.1 GCA_018969935.1 Alphaproteobacteria bacterium
TCAGCATCTTGATAAGGCTGATGAACGCATCGCTAAGGGGTTTCAGCGCAACGCCAAGGGAAGGGGATGCGGCACCGATAACGCCGCCAGCAAAAATGGCCAGTACAACCCAAAAATACAAATGCTGGTGCAGCTTCTTTTTCATGGCCAAAAGTGTAAGGGCTTTACAAGCGGCCTGCAAACGGCCTAGCTAGGGGCCATGACAAAACACGATATTTACGAGGGCCTGACCCAGCTGGGCGCCAAGGCCGATTTGCCCGCAAACCCCGATGAAGCCGTGCTGGAAAGGGTACCAAACCCGCAGGCAGGCACGGGCTATGTGGTGCGCTTTACCGCCCCTGAATTTACCTCGCTCTGCCCCATCACGGGCCAGCCCGATTTCGCGCATCTGGTCATCGACTACATTCCCAATGGCTGGCTGGTGGAAAGCAAGTCGCTGAAGCTGTTTTTAGGCTCCTTCCGCAACCACGGTGCTTTTCATGAGGATTGTACGGTCAGCATAGCCAAGCGCCTTGTCGATTTGCTGGAACCTCAATGGCTTCGCATCGGCGGCTATTGGTACCCGCGCGGCGGCATGCCCATCGATGTCTTTTATCAAACGGGCGCAGCCCCCGAAGGTGTTTGGGTGCCCGATCAGGGCGTGGCCCCGTACCGCGGCCGCGGTTAAAAATGATTTGGCCCATTGAGGGCCCGCGAGCTAATGCGAGCGAAGCCAAGGCGAACGGAGTGAGCGCGCGGCGGCTGAGCGTCAAAATAACCTCATGCTGCGCTGCGTATTGCAATCATGGGGTGTAATCAGGCAGATTCATCTTCATGATGAAGCAAGCCACGCAACAAAAGTCACAGGAAACCAAAGCCGCGCCCCGCAATATCTTTGCGGCTTGGTTTAATCGTAAAACGTCCAACACGGGCAAACCTGTCCACATGGCTCACAACCATAAGGACGCCTATTGCATGGACCGCGCAACGGATTAACTGGTCGCTACAGGCTAAAACGCAAAACCCGCCATTGGCGGGTTTTTATTTAAGTGCGGGGCTTGGCCCCCAGAAAAACAAAAAGGGCTGCGAGTGCAGCCCCGCGAGTGCTCCCGCACGAGCGAAGGGGGAGCGAGTGGAACGAGCGGGGGCTTGGCCCCCACAAAAAGAGTGGCTCCTCGAGCAGGATTCGAACCTGCGACCAATCGATTAACAGTCGATTGCTCTACCGCTGAGCTATCGAGGAACGGTAAGACGCCAATGGAATAATCAAAGGCGGCCCTTTTTACAAGTACTTTTACAGTTCGTCCAGATTATATGGGGTTCCTTGGTACACCATATTGATCCAGTTGGCGAAAAACAGGGTTCTGTGGGCCCTCCACGTGATGCGCGGGGCCTTGGTGTCGTCATCATCGGGGAAATAGTTCTGGGGGAATGTATCTCCGAAACCCGAGGCTTTGTCGCGGAAATACTCGAATGACAGCGTATCCGCGTCATATTCAAGGTGGTTGAACATGTAAACGCGGCGCTTGGCCTCGTCAAAGGCAAGGCATAGGCCCGTTTCATCGCTTTCGGCCAGAATATCAAGGTTGGTCAGGTGCGCCACATCCTCGTGCCGCACTTCCGTATTGCGCGCCACGGGTACGGGGAAGTCATCGTCAAAACCGGCAATCAGCGGGTGGAAGGGCTTTAAAATACGGTGCGGGAAAACGCCGAATTTCTTGGCCGGCGTCTTGTGCTTCCTGACGCCGTGGTGGTGGTACAGCGCCGCCTGCGCGCCCCAGCACACAAAAAACGTGCTGTAGACGTTTGTATCCGCCCAATCGAAAATCGCGCGCAATTCCGGCCAGTAATTCACGTCATCGTATTCAAGGTGCTCGACAGGCGCGCCCGTCACAATCAGGGCATCAAAGCGCTCGTTCTTCACGTCCTCCCATGTTTTATAAAACGTGGTCAGGTGCTCGGCGGATGTGTTTTTGGATTCGTAGGTGGCCGTGCGCAGCAGTGTCATTTCGATTTGCAGCGGCGTTGCGCCCAAAACGCGCATGAACTGCGTTTCGGTCGGTATTTTATTGGGCATCAGGTTCAAAAGCGCGATGCGCAACGGGCGGATATCCTGATGAAGCGCGCGCTCCTCAAGGATTAAGGGTACGCGCTCACCTTCAAGGATTTCACGGGCGGGGAGAGTGGCGGGAATTTTGATCGGCATTTTGGGCTGTCTTGTGGGGTGATGATGCCATGCTCGAAAGCCTGTGCGCTTCTTGCATGTTGGGTGAATTTTTATCAGCCGTATAAACAATCTTCACGCTTTTCATACGGGCCTTCTGGGCAATTGCGGTGGCAAAGGTCTTGCTGATGCGCGGCTCGATTTTCTTGGATTTGGTGGTCAGTGCGCCCGCTTCCAGCCACATGATCAGGTTTTTGCAGTCCATGTGCACCAGTACATCGGCGCCGTCGGGCAAAGGGGTCAGG
>JAGWXJ010000178.1 GCA_018969935.1 Alphaproteobacteria bacterium
GCGGATGACCCGAAAGTGTTGAAGGAATTCGTCGATAAAAACCAGTCCAGCATCGCCGATGACCACGACGGCGACCCTGTGTTCATGGCCCGCAACAGCTGGCACTTGGGTGACGCACAGGAAAAAGGCGTAGGGATACGGTTTACAGCCGTAAAATAGGAATGCTCAAGCTTCTGTTCAGTTTCTTTGTTCTCGTCATCGTCGTGTTTGTCTTCATGCTTTTGCTGGGCGTGGGCGTATTCGCCACAATCCTTTCCAGCATTTTCGGCAAACGCCAGTCGCCGCAGGAAGCGCAGGCGCTGCGTAACCTCTCCGCGCTATCGCAGGCCGAAATGGCCGTGCTGGCCGCAAGCCTGCAAAGGGGGGAACAGTCGATTGTCGATCTCGCCGACTCTCAAAGCATCGATAGCCTTGTGGCCAAAGGCATCATCGCCCAGTCGGAAGGCGAGTTCGGTGTCATTTACTACCGCATCACCGATACCGCTTGGGTTTACCTGCGCAACAACCGCTAGGGCTCGCTAGTTTACAGCTGCAAAAATAGGCGTACACTTATTGTGTGCTCGCCAGTCTTAAATCCCGCATCGTCACTGTTTCCACATCGCTTGCTGTTGCGGGCGAGCTGGCTATGTACGGCGCTGGCCTCTACCAGCTATACCTCAATGGCATCAATGCCAGTGATCTGGTTTTCGCAACGGGCGCATTCCTAAGCCTGTACGGTCAGGTAACTGTGCTGCTTTTGGGCAATAAATGGCTTGAAAGCACACCGGCCGCACAGGATGCAGCTTCAAAGTTCAGCATCAAGGCGCTCGCCAAACCCTTCATGCCTTGGAAATACCCGATGGACAGCGCCTACGCGCTCTTTGTCATCGCGGCTTTCTGCTACTACCTTACGGGTCTTTCGTACAAAAACCCCGCGCTTATCCTGTTCTCCACCTTCATGCTTTTTGCATCCTCGCTTGGGTGGGTTTGGCCGCGTGACCGCAAAATATCAGGCTATGAACCTTCAAAAATCATCAATGGTATGCTGCTTGTAGGGTCCGTGGCAGTGATAGCGGCAGGTGCCATCGGCCACATGTACATTCTCATCGGCGCTGGTGTCTTCCACCTGCTGGCAAACATACTGCCCATCGCGCTGGGTAAACCGGCTCCTGCACCGCAACCTGCCGAAGGCAGTGATGAAACCGAAGATGAAGAACCTGAAGACGAGCCTAAACCCGCCGGCAAAAAAGGCGGCAAGCGGTAGCGCTTAAAGCGGTATGTAGGTTCTGAAATGCCCGCGGCCCGATAGGCATTCTACATTTGCGCCGGGCGTATCACCTGCGCGCAAGGTCACTTTCATGGTGCAGCGCAGGCGTGTGGTTGCAAAGCGCGTTTGGCCAATACCGCCTTTGGCGGCAATCGGCTCGCTCGCGATAAACACCGTAGGCGCTTCGCCCACACTGTCCTTGATAATCACATCGCCGGCGGCGATAGGTTTTGTGCCCTTGTTTACATGGGGCAGCGTTTCGTCATCCGGGCTGCTGGCCGTGATGTGGAGTGTCAGTTTTTCTGTTGGCACGCCATAGTAATCCTTGGGGTACCAGAGCATATGGGTCCTGTCCGAGACGGCCGCAAATATTTGTTCGCCGGTTTCGGCGCGACTGGATGAATAAAAGCTCGTCCTGATTGTCATCTTGGCGCCGCCAATGCGTTCCTGCTGGCCTTTGTTGGCAACCACTTCGGCGCCAACGGTTTTCAAAAGTTCGTTCAGCTTGGTGCTTTGTACGGGCGTAAGGCCTTCATAGGCAAAAGGCTGCGGGGCTGAGGATGTGGCGGTAGGTTTTGCAACGCAGCTGTAAACGGCAAGCAGCGTGATACCAAGGGCAGTGGCGGTTCCTAATTTCATGGGCAGGAATATGGATTATGAAAACGAAAAAGTCAAATTTCCATGGCCCCTTAAGGCGGATGCGCTAACATCTTCGCGCAATTCACTCTCAAGGGTCACCATGCGCTTCCGCCTTGCTTCGCTACTACTGTCTTTCGCCTTTGTTCTCTCGGCTTTTTCGGCCCATGCCGATGACGCGCGCGAAACGGCTTGGCAACGCATTATCCGTACCAACACCATCCGCTGCGGTTACTATGTTTTCCCGCCCGTAACGTACCGTGACCCCAATACCAAAGCGCTCTCGGGCTTCTCGGTCGATATGATGGAAGCCATCGGCAAAGCCGCAGGCCTCAAAATCGAATGGACTGAGGAGGTTAATTTCGCCAATTGGGTCCCAGCCCTACAGGCTGGCAGGTTCGATATGGCCTGCACGCCCATGTGGCCCGATATCCCGCTTGGCCGTGTGGTATCGTTCTCCGTACCGTTTATGTTTGCAGGCCTCTCGCCGATGGTCCGCGCCGATGATGACAGGTTCAAAGGTGATGATCTGGCTCGCCTCAACCAG
>JAGWXJ010000036.1 GCA_018969935.1 Alphaproteobacteria bacterium
GGCGGCCGCGTGCTGTTCGTCGGCACCAAGCGCCAGGCACAGGAAAAAGTAGCCGAAGCTGCAAAAAAATGCGGCCAGTACTACGTGAACCACCGCTGGCTCGGCGGCATGCTGACCAACTGGAAAACGATTTCCACCGCCATCGCCCGCCTTCGTGAACTCGACAGCTTCCTGTCGGCAGGCGCACAAGGCCTCACCAAGAAAGAAGCCCTTGACCGCAGCCGCGAGAAAGAGCGCCTTGAACTGGTTATCGGCGGTATCAAGGATATGGCCGGCCAACCGGACATCATCTTCATCATCGATACGCTGAAAGAAGACATCGCCATCAAGGAAGCCAACACGCTTGGTATCCCTGTTGTTGCCGTTTGCGATTCCAACTCGAACCCTGACGGCGTTACGTTCCCGATCCCCGGCAACGACGACGCTCTGCGCGCTATCGAGCTGTACTGCGAACTCGTATCGGCTGCCGTTCTTGACGGTATTCAGGCCGAGATGACCAAATCGGGCGTCGATATCGGCGCTGCCGTTGACGTGAAAGTCGAACTGCCGAGCAACCCTGCCGCCGAAAAGGCCGAGGAAGCAGCCGGCAAAAAGAAAAAAGCCGCCAACGCTTAATGTTTCCTAGGGCGCGGCAAAAACCGCGCCCTTTTCCCCTTACCTAAGTCCAAGAGAGAGAACATGACCCAAGTTACAGCCGCAATGATCAAAGACCTACGCGAATCCTCGGGCGCAGGCATGCTTGATTGCAAGAAAGCCCTTGAAGAGAACCAAGGCAACATGGAAGCCGCCATCGACTGGCTGCGCAAGAAAGGCCTCTCCAAAGCCGCTAAAAAATCCGGCCGTACGACGGCTGAGGGCCTTGTGGCTATCGCTGCCAACGCTACCGAAACGCGTGCGGTGTGCGTCGAAGTCAACTCCGAAACCGATTTCGTTGCCCGTAACGAGCAATTCCAGAACTTCGTACGCGATGTCGCGCAAATTGCCGCCAAAGGCCCCAACACTGTTGAACAACTGGCAGGCACCCAAATGGGCGCCAAGAACGTTGCCGACACGCTGACCGAGATGATTGCCACCATCGGCGAGAACATGACCCTGCGCCGCATGGCTGCGCTGGAAGTCAGCCAAGGCCTTGTTGCCACGTACATGCACAACGCCGTACTGCCGAGCCTTGGCAAAATCGGTGTGCTGGTTGCGCTTGAATCTTCGGCCCCTGCGGACAAGCTGCGCGAAACGGGCAAGAAAATCGCGATGCACATTGCTGCCGCTAAGCCCGAGTTTCTTGATATCGCATCGGTTGATACGGCCGCGCTTGAACGCGAGCGCAGCGTACTGGCCGACCAAGCCCGTGCTTCCGGCAAGCCTGAAGATGTTATCCAGAAAATGGTTGATGGCCGTATCCGCAAGTACTACGAGGAAGTTGTGCTGCTCGAGCAAGTGTTCGTGATGGACGGCGAGAGCAAGATTTCCAAGGTTGTTGCTGATGCTTCCAAAGAAGCCGGTGCGCCTGTTGCCCTTAAAGGCTTTGTGCGCTTTGCCCTTGGTGAAGGCGTGCAGAAGGAAGAAACCGACTTTGCCGCCGAAGTTGCCAAGGCAGCCAACGGCTAATTTTGTAAGGAATTAATAGAGGGCAAAACCCGCTGTTATGGCGGGTTTTGTTTTTTGAGGGTTAGACATGACTATTGAATATACGCGGCTTATCGTGCGCGATTTGCGCGTATCCATGCCCATCGGCATTTACGAGCAGGACAAGAAAGAAACTTGCGCGCTTATCATCAATCTCACTGCCGATGTGCAGTTGCCTGAAAACTGGGTGGCTGACCGTTACGAGAATGTGGTCTGTTATGCCCGCTTACGCCAGATGGTGCTGGATGTTACGGGGCAGGGGCACCTGAACCTTGTTGAAACGCTGGCTGAAACGATTGCCGCGCGCTGCTTTGAGTGGCCCCAAGTGAGCGCCGTAACCGTGCGGGTCGAGAAGGCCAGTATTTTTCCTGACTGCATACCAGGCGTTGAGATTGCGCGCGTGCGCCCTCGTTAATCCTTGGGTGGCGGTGTCAGCCATTTTCTTAGCAAATCATCGATCTGGGCTGCCTTGAACGGTTTGTTCAGGTAGTCATTCATGCCGGATTCAAAGCATTTTTCGGCATCGCCTGTCATGGCGTCGGCTGTCAGTGCCACAATCACGGGGCGCTGGCTGTAATTGCTTTTTGCACGTATGCGGCGCGTAGCTTCATAGCCATCCATGATGGGCATCTGGCAATCCATGAAAATGAGGTCGAAATCGGTTTTCTGGGTGGCCTTTACGGCTTCACTGCCGTTTGCTGCAAAGTCGATGAATACGCCGTATTCGCTCAGAACTTTTTTCATGATGATCTGGTTGACCTTGAGGTCATCAACAACAAGGATTTTCTTATCCTCGAAGCGGACGTGCGTATCGTCCTGCATCATGTCGCCGCTGTTGGAGCGGAGCCCCCTGTCCAACAGGGCACGGGTGATGAAGATATCTTTTTGCCTGTTGTTTAGCTGGGCATCCTTCAGGATACGGAGTGTTGCAAAGACGTGGTGCGGCGCTAGCGGTTTTATAAGGTAACCGTTGGTTTCCTCATGGTTTACGCTTGATGTAGCGAGGTTCGAGCCAAGCTCGCCCGTCATGATGATCATTGTATCGGGATGGAGTTTGAATGGCAGAAACCCGCGGATGTTGTTGCGGTAGGCATCCGGTATGATTTTGTAGTTCATGAAGAGGACGTCGTAATATTCCTCCGCCTTTTTTGTTTCTTCGTGGAACAGTTTATGGACAGCCGCCAACATGAAGGGCTTGGTTGTTTGCTTTGCGAGTATTTTGCCCAGATTGGCGCGCAACATCTTATTTGGTTCCACGACCATGATTTTCATGTCCGAGGTGTCGACATTGGGGAGGCGATCACTATTGCGTGACGCCAATTCAAGCGGGATGGTAAATGAGAAATTAGACCCCTTGTTTTCATTGCTGTTGAGGCTGATTTCACCGCCCATGCTTTCGACAAGGGCGCGGCATATTGTCAGGCCCAAACCGGTACCGCCAAAGCGGCGTGTTGTTGATTCCTCGGCTTGAGAGAATTTTTCAAATATGTAGGCCTGTTTTTCCTCAGGGATACCGATGCCCGTATCGATCACCTCGAATACCAGCTTTTCGCCTGCTTCCTGTACCCGTTTATGGATGCGTATAAGCACATAGCCACTGAGCGTGAATTTAATAGCGTTTGTAAGCAGATTGAGTATGACCTGCCTTAGGTGTGCGGCATCACCTAAAATGCTGTCCGGTGTATCGGGCTCGATATCGATGATGATGTCGAGATTTTTTTCGTTGGCCTTGAGTGCGACTACATCGACTACATCAGATATCAGGTAGTAGAGGTTGAAGGGGATTTTTTCGATTGAGAGTTTACCAGCCTCGATTTTCGAGATATCGAGGATGTTGTTGATAATGGACAGCAGGCTTTCAGATGATTTTTGGATGATTTGGGCCCAGCTACGTTGCTCGCTAGTCAGGCCTGTTTTGTTAAGTAACTCGCTTGCGGCCATGATCCCGTTCATGGGCGAGCGGATTTCGTGGCTCATGTTTGCCAAGAAGTCGCTTTTTGCGTCGCTTGCCATTTCGGCCTGCATTTTTGCGGTATGGAGTTCCTTTGTCAGGCGGTTGGCGTTCTCGCGCTGTTTGATGATGATGCCCATATACAGCGCGATAATGACTGATGTCAGCAAGACAAGGGCGGCAGGGATATAATCGAAAAACGAGTAGTAAAATACTCTGCCTGTTGACTGGAACTGGATGCCCCAATTGATGCCATTGATAGTGATGTTTTTTATGAGTGTAACGCGGCCGCGCCTGTCGTCATCAAATGTATCTCCAATTCCGTTGACGTTGGCGTAATAGCCTTTTTCATGTGCAATGTTGAAAAAGTTCTTGAGTGCTGCCTTCAGATTGGCGAGGCCAATGATGTAGCCATCGATATTTTCGTTCCTGATGTTTTTTATATCGCGTTCGTAGCTGATAATTGCCGTTAGGTTGGATTTGTGGCTGAGGCTGGAAATATTGTTAAAGGGCACTAAAATCGATTGCTCGGCAACACTGAAATCGGCCATTGCCGGCAAGACGAGTTCAATGGTTGTTTCAGGCAGATTGCCTTCCTCGTTGAAGGCGTAGTGGCGAAACTCATCCAAATGATAAATTTCCTCTTTTGGCAAAAAGTACATGCCCACCAGGCCCGGACTGTTGGCGGCCATGCCTTTTGAAAAGTGCTGAAAGTCATCGCTGGATACGTAGGAAGACGAGTGATAAAAATTCTGGATATCCTTGACGCTGCGCGAGAGGGATATAATGGAAGCCTCGGCTATTTTACTTAACAGTGCGGTTTCGCTCTGCATTTTAGAAAATAACTGATTGCGAATGATATTGGTCAAGGCAACGGATGATAGAAGGCCGCACAATAGAACCAGAACACAAGGAAGTACCAAGCTAGCCTTTTGTATATTACGTTTCATTCAGAGTTTGCCTTAGTTGAGAAAATATCAATCTACATAAACCGCTTTCATAATTCAATCACTGCTAGTAATATTCACGCTACGTCAGTTCAAAATAATTTTAGTTATTTCACTCTAGAATTGTACGATGACATCAGACGATACTCCTGCCAAACCTGCCTGTACTGACGATTTGCCGGATATCACGCCGAAGCAACTTCTTGTTATGGAGAAGCTCGAGCGTACGAAACACGTCAGGAAGCGCCCCGTTATTCTTGTCGTCGAGGATCAGGCATTCTCCCGCAAATTGCTATTCAATATGTTGATCGGTATTTCCGAAACCTATCTGGCGGCCGATGCCCATGAAGGCTGGCAGTGCTATCTGGATAATTACCCCGATATTGTATTTCTGGACATAGAGCTGAACGGCCTTGATGGCCATGCGCTAGCCAAGCGCATCAAGCGTACTGCGCCAGATACGTTCATTGCGATGGTGACGGGCAATAATTCCATTGATGATATCAATGCAGCCAAAAGCAACCGCGTTGATGGTTACATTGTTAAGCCGTACAGTAAGCAGAAGATATTGCAGTGCATCGAGAAATATCAGGCCATCAAGAAGGCCATCTATTCATCCGGAGGTAAAAAATGACCGGTAAATCGGTTGATTTGACCAATCTCAGAGAAATGATCGGTGACGACAGGGAGGCCGAGAACCAGCTTTTCGAGGCGTTCTTTGAAGGTGCGGAAGGCTGCCTTGACGGGATGACGCAAGGGCTGGATACCGAAGATAACGAGCTCTGGCGCAAAAGTGCCCATTCTTTCAAAGGGATCAGTCGTAATCTTGGGGCCTATATCCTTGGGGATTTGTGCCTTGCCGCGCAGGAAAACTTTACCTGCAATAGCGAGCAGAAGAAGAAGCTGCTTAAAACCATCCGTGACGAGTACGCAAATGTCGAAAGTTACCTCAAGGGCTTGATGGAGCCACAATAAATCATTTTTGTCGGTATGTGTGGCCGTATAGTTGCATCCCGCCTTGCAGGCTGGTAAACCTTTGCAGATTCAAACATATAGGTTTTCCATGGCCGAAGCCGCGAAAGTGACAAACATGCCTGCTGCCCAATCCAAAGCCCTGCCGTTCAAGCGCGTCCTTCTGAAAATGTCGGGCGAGGTGCTGATGGGCAACAAGGAATTCGGGATCGACCCCTCCGTCGTTGCCCGTGTGGCAAGTGACGTAAAAGAAGCCATTGGCATGGGGATCGAGGTTTGTATTGTGGTTGGCGCGGGGAATATCTTCCGTGGCGTATCCGGTGCCAGCCAGGGGATGGACCGCACGACGGCCGATTACATGGGCATGCTTGGCATTTGCATCAATGCGCTTGCGCTGCAAAACGCACTTGAAAACCTTGGTGTTGCCACGCGCGTGCAATCGGCCATCCGCATGGATGCGATTTGCGAGCCGTACATTCGCCGCAAGGCCATGCGCCACATGGAAAAGGGGCGCGTTGTTATCTTTGCAGCCGGTACGGGTAACCCGTATTTCACGACAGACACCACAGGCGCATTGCGCGCATCGGAAATGGATTGCGATGCCATTTTCAAAGGCACCAAGGTTGACGGCGTTTACACGGCGGACCCCTTCAAAGACCCTAGCGCCACGCATTTTGACAAAATTTCCTACATGGACGTGCTGACCAAGGACCTCAAGGTCATGGATGCGACGGCCATCAGCCTTGCCCGCGAGAACAAGGTACCTATCGTTATTTTCAACATCCGTGAAACGGGCAATTTTGCCAAAGTCCTCAAGGGCGAAGGCAAGTGCACCGTCGTTTCCAATTAACAGGAGTGATTGACCATGTCGTTCGATATCAATGACCTCAAGCGCCGCATGAACGCTGCTCTTGATACCCTGAAGAAGGAATTTTCAGGCCTTCGTACGGGCCGCGCCTCGGCCAGCTTGCTGGATGCGGTCACGGTTGAAGCCTACGGTTCGCGCATGCCGCTGAACCAAGTGGGTGCCGTGAGCGTGCCCGAGCCGCGCCTCATTACCGTATCGGTATGGGATGGCGGTATGACAAAGGCCGTTGAAAAGGCCATCCGCGATGCCGGCCTCGGGCTTAACCCGCAGCCTGATGGCAACCTTATCCGTGTGCCTGTGCCGCAACTGAACGAGGAGCGCCGCAAGGAGCTTCAAAAGATTGCCGGCAAATATGCCGAAAGCGCGCGCGTTGCCATCCGCAACGTTCGCCGCGAGGGTATGGATACGCTGAAAAAGCTCGAGAAGGATAAAGTCATTTCCGAGGATGATGCGAAGCGCAAGCACGATGACGTGCAGAAAGCCACGGACGATATCATCGGGCAAGTCGACAAGCTGCTTGCCGATAAAGAAAAAGACATCATGGTCGTTTAATGGTTGCTTTGGTGCCCGAAACGTTGCCCAAGCATGTGGCCGTCATCATGGACGGCAACGGGCGTTGGGCGAAGGCGCGCGGCTTGCCGCGCACCATGGGGCACAAAAGCGGTGTTGATGCCGCACGCCGTACCGTACAGGCCGCGCGCGAACTTGGTATAAAATACCTTACGCTTTTTGGTTTTTCGAACGAGAACTGGTCACGCCCCGAGGGTGAGATCGGCGACCTTATGGGCTTGTTGCGCCTTTACTTGCGGTCGGAGGCGGCTGACCTGCATAAAAACGGTGTGCGCCTGCGTGTCATCGGGCGTCGCGACAGGCTTGCCGAGGATATCGTGCGTATGATTGCCGAAACGGAAAAGCTTACGGCAGATAACACTGTTTTGAATTTGACCATCGCCCTTGATTACGGCGGGCGTCAGGACATTGTGCAGGCTATCAGGGCCCTTGTTGAAAGCGGCAAACCCGTAACAGAAGAAAATTTTGCCAACTGCCTGATGACAGCCGAACTGCCAGAGCCTGACCTGCTTGTACGCACCAGCGGCGAGCAGCGCATCAGCAACTTCCTATTGTGGCAGTGCGCCTATACGGAATTTGTGTTTACGGATTTGCTCTGGCCCGATTTTGGCCGCGAGCAACTTGAAGACGCCGTGCGTGTTTTCGCGCAACGCCAGCGCCGGTTTGGCGGGGTAGAGCCTACGCAGGCCGAAACATCACGCAGCGGCGGGTAACGCTATGACGACACTCCAGAAGCGCATTTTGTCGGCTATCGTGCTGGCACCGATTGTGGTGGCTGCCGTGTGGTATGGCGGGGTTGTCTTTTACGGCCTTATGGCTGCTGTTTTTGCCATTTCAATGTACGAGTGGCGCGGCCTTTCCCGCATCGACGGGCGTATGCAATACGGCCTGTTGCTTGTTGGTGCCGTGTACATGGGCGTTGCCTGCCTTGCTGCTGTGTGGCTGCGTGACCATGTGCAAAGCGGGCTTTATCTGCTGCTGTATGTGATGTTTGCCATCTGGGCCTGTGATAGTGGTGCGTATGCTGCGGGTAAAACATTCGGCGGGCCCAAAATGGCGCCCAAAATTTCACCCAACAAGACATGGGCGGGGCTTATCGGCGGTTGTTTGGCATCTGCCATTGTGGTTACGGGGCTTACGGCTTTTTGCAAGGACGGGCCGCTTGGCGTTATCGTGCCTGTTTCGCATACGTATTTCGTGCATTTCATCATCGGGCTTGTGCTTGCGGTTATCGGGCAGATCGGCGATTTGCTGATCTCTATCCTGAAGCGTCGTGCGGGCCTCAAGGATACGGGTAATATCATCCCCGGGCATGGCGGGCTGCTAGACCGTATTGATGCTTTGTTGCTGGCGCTTATCGTGTTTGCATCCATCATCTACATACTGGAGCACATGCAGTGAGCCGTAGCGTTTCCATTTTAGGGGCGACGGGTTCCGTTGGCCGGCAGACGCTTGATGTGATTGCCCAGCATGCGTCCAAATTCCAGATCGTTGCGCTTACGGCCGGAAGCAATGTGGATATGCTTATCCAGCAGGCGCGGGCCTTCAAACCCAAGTTTGTTGCCATTGCCGATGAGGCTGCCTACCCGCGCCTCAAAGAGGCGCTGGCCGATATGCCAGCCATAGCCGTGGCGGGTGGGGCCAAGGCGGTCGTGGAAGCCGCGTGCCTTGATACAGACATTACAGTTGCGGCCATTGTGGGTGTCGCGGGGCTGGTCCCCGTGATGGAGGCCATTAAGCGCGGCAAGACTGTTGCCTTTGCCAACAAGGAAACGTTGGTGGCTGCCGGTAACATCATGATGGATGCGGTGGCCAAGTACGGCACTACGCTGTTGCCGATTGATTCCGAGCACAATGCGATTTTTCAGGTTTTGCACGGGCATGACCTCAAAGGCCTCAGGCGCATTGTACTGACGGCATCGGGCGGGCCATTCCGCGAGTGGTCAACCGAGCGCATGAAGAAGGCGACGCCCGAGCAGGCGGTTGCCCACCCGACATGGTCGATGGGGCAAAAGATATCGGTCGATAGCGCAACGCTGATGAACAAGGCGCTCGAGGTTATCGAGGCGCATCATTTGTTTGCGCTGCCCTCGGCAAAGATTGATGTGGTGATCCACCCGCAATCGGTTGTGCACGGCATGGCCGAGTATGCGGACGGGTCGTTTCTGGCGCAGATGGGGCCTGCCGATATGCGCACGCCCATTACTGTCTGCCTTGGCTGGCCCGAGCGCATTGATACATCGGGCGCGCGCATGGATGTGATGGCGCTATCCAAACTCGAATTTTCAGCGCCAGATACCGTACGCTTCCCCGCCTTGCGGCTGGTGCGACAAGTTTTAGCGGATGCGGGCCTCGCGAGCGCAATTTTGTTCAACACCGCCAACGAGGTGGCGGTAGCCGCATTCTTAAAAAGGACTATCGGTTTTTGTGACATCCTCGACAATATCGAGCGAATGCTAAATGATAGCCATAAACCCGCCATCAGTACCCTTGAGGATATCCTGAATTTTGATGCCCAGATCAGGGAAACTATGTCCGAAACCATTAAAAACGCCGCCTGAGGAATTGCCCGATGTTCGAAAGTATCCATGATTTCATGTACTGGCTTGGTGGCGGTGCGACGCTTTATCTTATCCCGTTCCTGATTGCGATTGGCGTGCTTGTTTTCGTGCACGAGTGGGGGCACTTCATCGTGGCGCGCCTTTGCGGTGTGCGGGTTGAAACCTTTTCAATCGGCTTTGGCAAGAAGCTCTGGACCCGCAAGGACAAGCAGGGCACCGAGTGGCAGGTGGCCCTGATACCGCTTGGCGGGTATGTCAAAATGTTCGGGGATACGGACCCTGCGAGTTCGAAATTTTCCGAATCCGTGGAGGAGGAGGGGCAGCTTCGCGCCATGACGGCGGAGGAAAAAGCCGTATCCTTTTACGGCAAGCCTGTTTGGCAGCGCGCTGCCATCGTGTTTGCCGGCCCTGCCATCAATTTCATTTTTGCCATTCTGGTGCTGGCCTGCATGTACACCACAGTGGGGCGCCCTGTAACGCCGCCGCTTGCGGGTGCCGTTATCGTTGGCGGGGCTGCCTATGAAGGCGGTTTCCAGCCCGATGACAGGGTTTTGACCATCGACGGCGAGAAGATTTATCGCTTTGCGGATATCCAGCGCGCGGTTGCCATTTCGCTTGATAAGCCGTTGGTGTTCGAGGTTGAACGCGAGGGCAAGGTTGTAACCCTCAATAATGTGAAGCCTCGCCTTGATACGGTTACTGACCGCTTTGGCTTTTCCCACTCGCGCGGGCTTATGGGGATTATCGGCCCAGGCCTTGGGCTGGATGTTGAATCCATTCAGGCCGTAGACGGCCAGACAGGCGATATTACCGGCCTTTTGAAGGCGCGTATGGGGCAGGTTGTCAGGCTCAGCATGAAGGCTATTGGCGATTTTCCGGCGCAAGACATTACCGTGCGCCTGCATGCCGATACCAACGAAGGCTTTATCAAAGGCGAGGGGGATCTGGCCAAGACCATCCAGATCGCCATGCATGACGAGCCAGAGGTATTGAAGTTTGCGCCGCTTGAAGCCGTATCGGAATCCATCAGCGAAACGTGGTTTGTGTCGGTTGGCACCTTGCAGACCCTCGGGCAAATGGTGATTGGTACGCGTAGCGCGCAGGAACTTGGCGGGATTATCCGTATCGGGGCCGTGACGGGCGATGCCGCGCAGCAGGGCTTCTTTGCCTTCCTGACCTTGTGCGCCCTGCTTTCCATCAATCTCGGGCTTATCAACCTTCTTCCCATCCCCATGCTGGATGGCGGGCACCTGACTTTCTATGCCATCGAGGCCATCAAGGGTAAGCCCGTATCCGAAAAGGTGCAGGATATGGCTCTGCGCTTCGGTTTTGTGCTGCTTATCGCCCTCATGGTTTTTGCCAACCTGAACGACCTGATACAGCTGAGCAAATAGCCCTTAACCCCTTGTATTTTCTTGGGTGCAGGCTTAGCCTTGTGTGGACCGATTCCGCAGGCTAATCTCCCACCGGATTATTGAGAGATATCTTATGAAAACAAATTTCCGTTACGCTGTTTCCATGGCTGCGCTGTGCGCCATGATTTCACTTGCTCCTGTTGTATCCAGTGCGCCAGCCTTTGCTGCCGAGAGCGGGATGATCAGCCGCGTCGAGGTGCAAGGCACCGAACGCATCGACCCTGCGACCGTGCTTTCCTACATGACGGTCAAACCGGGTGACAGCTACACACAGGAATCACTGTCTGAATCCACCAAGGCCATTTACGGCACCGGCCTTTTCGCCGACGTGAATATCCAGCCGCAAGGCGGCGTGCTTGTTGTGAAGGTTGTCGAGAACCCGCTCATCAACCAGATTGCCTTTGAAGGCAATGACGAGTTGAAAGACGAGGAACTGATGGCGGAAGTCGCTTCCCGCCCGCGCAACGTGCTTGCCCGCAACACCGTGCTTTCGGACGTCGAGCGCCTGCAGGAAGTTTACCGCCGCCAAGGCCGCTTCTCAGTTGCTATCGAGCCGAAGGTCATCCGCCTTGACCAGAACCGCGTGAACCTTGTGTTTGAAGTGGCAGAGGGGCCGAAATCGGAAATCCGCGGCGTCAAATTCGTCGGTAATTCGGAATTTTCCGATGACTCGCTGCGCGAGGTTATCGCCTCCAAGGAATCCCGCTGGTACCGCTTCCTTTCCACCAGCGACAGCTATGACGGCGACCGTCTGGCCTATGACCAAGAACTGCTGCGCCGTTTCTACCTCAGGGAAGGTTATGTGGACTTCCGCGTTGTTTCGGCTGTGGCCGAACTTACGCCCGACAAAGAATCCTTCTTCGTGACCTTTACCGTTGAAGAAGGCGAGCGTTATAAGGTTGGAAATGTTTCTGTAGATGCGACGGCGCTAAAGGGTGCAGACCCCAAAAAGCTTGAAAGCGAAGTGGCCTTCAAATCGGGCGATTGGTACAACGCCGATGATTTGCAGGATTCCGTTGAAAAGATGACGGATACGCTGGGCGACATGCAGTATGCTTTTGTTGCCGTATCGCCTGATGTCCAGCGCCATGAAGACACGCATACGGTTGATGTTGTCTACCGTATGGCCAACACGCCGAAAGTGTATGTCGAGCGCATCGACATCAAAGGTAACGTGCGTACACAAGACAAGGTTATCCGCCGCGAGTTCGAGCTCGCCGAGGGTGACGCCTTCAACAAAACCAAAATCGCGAAGGCCGAGCAGGACCTCAAGGACCTCGACTTCTTTGAAAACGTGAAAGTGCGCCCCGTACAGGGCAGCGCGCCTGACCAAAGCGTTGTGCAGGTGGATGTCGAGGAAAAATCGACGGGTGAAATCTCGCTCGGTGCCGGTTTCTCGACGACCGACGGCCCGTTGGCAGACTTCGGTATCCGCGAGCGCAACTTCCTTGGCAAAGGGCAGGACCTTTCCTTCTCGACAGCCATTTCGGGCCGCAAATCGGAGTTCGATCTTTCGTTTACCGAGCCTTATTTCCTAGACCGCGACCTGTCGGCCGGTGTGGACGCATTCCACACCACCCGTGACCTGCAAAGCGAAAGCTCGTACGACCAAAAGCGTACGGGTGGTGCCTTGCGCCTCGGTTTCCCGCTTTCCTCGCACTTGCGCGAAACGGTCAAGTACCGTCTTGAGAACAACAGGATTGAGAACGTTGATGCCGATGCATCGCGCTTTATCCGTGACCAAGAGGGTACGCGCATGACATCGGCCATGTCACAGCGCCTTGTATACGATACGCGTGATTCAACCATGTTCCCGACGCGCGGGCTTATCGGCTGGTTTGATACCGAAGTTGCCGGCCTTGGCGGTGATGCGCAGTACGTGTCGGGCAAGCTTGGTGCCAACGCCTACTTCCCGATTGCGAAGGAATGGATCCTGAGCGGCCTTGTTGAAGGTGGCGCCATTGAAGGTTGGGGCGATGAAACGGTGCGCATCAACGAACGTTACAGCCTTGGCGGTAACAACCTGCGCGGTTTCTCGACATCGGGTATCGGCCCTCGTGACCTGACATCGGATGACGCTTTGGGCGGTAACATGTTCTACCGCGGTTCGGCTGAACTCAGCTTCCCTGTCGGCCTGCCTGAAGAACTGGGTGTGCGCGGCCACGCGTTTACCGACTTCGGCTCGCTGTGGTCGGTTGATGATGACGGTGCAAGCATTGTGGACGAACAATCCGTCCGTGCGGCTGGCGGCCTTGGTGTTTCATGGCGTTCGCCCTTCGGGCCCATCCGCCTTGATTACTCGGAGCCGTACGTGAAGGAAGATTACGATGAAGTCGAGAAATTCCGCTTCAGCTTCGGTACGCACTTCTAATTTTTTTGAAAACCAAAAGGAAATTATACCAATGAAAAAGTTATATACCCTTGCACTGGCTGCGCTGTTTTCGCTCGGTCTTTCCGTTGCCCCCGCGATGGCGCAGGACGCGAAACCGTTGAACGTGGCTGTTGTCGATATTCAGGCCCTACTGAAGGATTCCAACGGCGCCAAGAGCATCGAAAGCCAGCTGGAAACCATCCGCAAGAACTTCCAGTCCGAAGTCGAGAAAGAGGAAAAGAAACTCCGCGAAACCGAAAAGTCGATCCTTGACCAGAAGGATAAGCTTTCGCAGGAAGATTTCAAAGCCAAGGCTACAGACTTCCAAAAGCAGGTTGCAGACAGCCAGAAGAAAGTACAGGAGCGCAAAGGCAAGCTTGATAAAGCCCTTGCTTCCGCCGTTGGCAAGCTGCGTACCGAAATCGTGAAAATCGTTGCTGAGATCGGCGATGCGAAGAAGCTGGACCTCGTGCTCGCCCGTACGGATGTCGTGATCGTTTCCAAAGACATGGACATCACCGCGCAAGTCATGGAAAAGCTGAATGCCAGCCTGCCTTCCGTCCAAGTGACGGTCGAGTAAGGATGGCCCATGGCTGACCTGCGGTTTCATCACCGCGCAGGACCCTATTCGCTGGCCCGCATTGCCGAGGCCAGCGAATGTGTTTTAGCGGATAGCGCACAGGGCGGTTACGAAGCGACCGACGTGGCGGCGCTGCAGGATGCCGGCGAAGGACATTTGTCGTTTCTGGACAACCCCAAGTACAAGGATGCCTTCAGGGCTACCAAGGCCATGGCGTGCATCGTATCGGCCGAGATGGCTGGCGAGGCCCCCAAGGGTGTGGCCGTGCTTGTCAGTAAAAACCCTTACAGGTCATATGCGCTTGCGGCCGCGCTGTTTTATCCTTGGCCTGCCGCTGACGGCGTTGTATCGGGCGGCGCGCATATCGATGTAACAGCCGATGTCGGTGCGGGTTGCAGTATTGGCGCCGGAGTCGTAATCGGGCCCAAAGCCCAGATTGGAAAAGGTTGCAGGATCGAGCCCAATACCGTGATTGGCGAGGGCGTGGTGCTGGGCGACGGCTGCTGGATAGGCGCCAACGTCACGCTAACGCACTGCGTGTTGGGTGCGCGTGTGCGCATCCACAACGGGGCGCGCATCGGGCAGGACGGTTTTGGTTTTGCGCTTGGGCCCAAGGGGCACTTGCCTGTACCGCAGTTGGGCCGTGTGATGATTGGCGACTTCGTGAATATCGGGGCCAATACCACCATCGACCGCGGGGCGGGGCCTGATACCGTGATTGGTATGGGCACCGTTATCGATAACCTTGTGCAGATTGCCCATAACGTGAAAGTGGGCAAAGGTTGCGTAATTGCGGCCCAGACAGGTATTTCAGGCAGCACCGAGCTTGGCGATTTTGTCATATGTGGTGGGCAATCGGGCGTTGCGGGGCATTTGAGTATTGGTACGGGTGCCCGCATCGCCGCGCAGTCAGGGGTTACCAAGGATGTGCCGGCGGGTGAGGAGTGGGTCGGTTTTCCTGCCGCGCCGCGCCGCGAGTACTGGAAACAGCTGGCAGCCCTTAAAAAACTCTTGTCAAAGGGCAAGTCTTAAACGAACATCCTGATTTCGTTTAAAATTTTGCTCAGTGTATCATGACAGACATAGCCAAACTCATCGATTTGCAACAGATAATGGGGATGATCCCCCATCG
>JAGWXJ010000037.1 GCA_018969935.1 Alphaproteobacteria bacterium
ATTATATAATTATAAATTATATTTTTGTAATATAAAAGTCAAGGACAATGGCAAAAAACAGCAATCAAGACAAAAAGCTCATGGAAGCGGTTGATTTGCTTTCGGTTCTTTCGCATCCCGTGCGCCTATCCATCCTTTGCAGGCTTTTCCATGACGGGGAAACACAGGCGGGGGCGCTTTTCGAGGCCGAGGCCAGACGCGCGAGCCAGTCACAAGTATCGCAATTTCTGGCCCAGATGAGGAAACTCAAGCTGGTAGCCAGCCGCAAGGAAGGGCAGGCCGTGTATTACCGTATCGCATCGGCCCATGTACGGCATATTATCGAGGCACTTTACGAAACCTATTGCGGCAGGGCTTGACGGGGGCCGCCCCCTCGCCCATCCTTCATCCATGACCGACATGTTTCTCGACAAACCCATCTGGATGTGGGCGATTTTTTTAACCATTGTTATTGTCCTGCTGGTGCTGGACCTTGGCGTCCTGCATAAAAAAGATCAGGAAATCTCAGCCAAAAGCAGCCTTGTCACCTACGGCTTCTATATCCTTATGGCCCTTGGTTTCGGCGGCTGGATATGGCACCAGCTGGGCCCTGAAAAAGGCATGCAGTACCTGACCGGTTATGTGGTCGAGCAGTCGCTTTCCATGGATAACCTTTTTGTGATGGCCATGATTTTCGGGTATTTCAAAATACCGCGGAAGTACCAGCATCGCGTTCTTTTCTGGGGTATTCTGGGCGTTATCGTTTTACGCGGCATCATGATCGGCCTTGGCGCGGCGCTGATACAGGAATTCCACTGGGTGCTTTATATCTTCTCGGCTTTCCTGATTTTCAGCGGCATCAAGATGATTGCCATGGCCGACAAGGAAATGGATATCGGCCACAACCCGATGCTGAAATTCATGCAAAAGCACCTCCGTGTCGAGGACCAGCTGCACGGCGACAAGTTCTTCGTGCGGCAGATGGACAAGAATATCGGCCATACGGCTGTCTACATGACCCCGCTGATGGTCGCGCTTATCCTTATTGAATTTGCGGATGTCGTATTTGCCGTGGACTCCGTGCCCGCCGTTTTTGCCATTACGACGGACCCTTATATCGTTTACACGTCCAATATTTTTGCCATTCTCGGCCTCAGGACCCTGTATTTTGCGTTGGCTGCGATGATGGACCGGTTTGCGTATCTCAAGTATGCGCTTTCGGCCGTGCTTATTTTTATCGGATCCAAAATCTTCATTGTCGATTTCGTTCTCGGGGAAGGCAAATTCCCGCCCGCGCTTTCGCTGGGCATTACGTTCGCCATACTAGGCGGCGGCGTTGCTTATTCCCTTTGGAAAACGCGCGACGGGCACCACCATAGCCACGGCGGTTAGGCCGAACGGAAGCTGCCGAGAGCGTTCAGCACGTCTGTCAGGTGGCCCACGTAGTCCACGCGGGTTTCGTAGGCGGTGCCTTCCAGTTTCTTGCGGACGCGTTTGAGCACTTTATCCTGCCCTGCCAGCACAACGCGGCGGCCTTGCGTTGATACGGTTTCGATGAGGGACTGGAGGGCTACGAGGCCTGTCATATCCACGATTGCGACGTCCGTAAGGTCTATGACCAGTACCTTGACGTGGTCGAGGAGGAAATGCGCTTCCTCCATCACCTTTTCAGCTGTCGAGAAGAAAAGCGGGCCCGAGATGCGGTAAACCATGACATCGCGCGGGAGATTTTTCGCAGCTTCTTCCACGCCTGTATCGGATACGCCATGCCCTTCCAGTTTGACGCTCGTCATTTCGGTGACCTGTTTCATGAGCAGCAGGGCCGCCATGCCAAGGCCGACGCTGACGCCAGCCACCATATCGATGGCGACCGTGAGCGCAAAGCAGGTGAGCAGCACCATGACATCGCTTTTCGGGGCGATTTTGATGGTGTGTACAAACTGGTGCCAGTGCGACATGCGGTATGCCGTGTGGATAAGGATGGCCGCAAGTGCCGCCATCGGTATTTCGCCGATGTAGGGCGCGAGTGCCATCATGTAGGCCAGAATGAGCACGGCATGCATGGCCGAACCGATGGGCGATACGGCGCCGTTGTTGATGAGGGCCGCTGTACGCGCGATGGCGCCCGTAGCGGGAATGCCCGCGCAAAAACCCGATGCGATGTTGCCAAAGCCGATGCCCCACAACTCGGCATTCGGGTCGTGTTTGGTGCGGGCCATGCTATCGGCCACCGTTGCCGAGAGAAGCGATTCAAGGGCTGCCAGCAGTGCGATGACCAGCGCGGGGTAGAAATATACGCGCCATTCAGCCAACGTGGGTATGGAGTACCACTGCCCTGCCTCGTGCGTGGGGGTATAGATGGTGGGCGCATAAGGCGGGATGCCCGGCTGCGTTGAACCATCGAGGGCCACATAGCTGAACTTGCTTGCGATGGTCACGACAGGGTGGCCGATGTGTGCGAAGTACATGGACAGGCCGATGGCTGCGCCAACACCCAGAATGGTCGAGGGTACAAAGCTGATGATTTTTTTGCCGTAGATGATGAGCAGCAGCGCCACCAAGCCTACCGCCGTTTCATAGAGGCTAATGTTGCCGATGTTGTCAGCCAGCAAAGCGAGTTTTTCGGGAAAGTGGCCTTTGGAGAGGTTGAGGCCGAGGCCCAGAAAATCGTTGAGGGAGATGGTGCCAAGGATCACGGCAATACCTGCGGTAAATCCTGTTGTGACAGGGTACGGCACGTAGCTGATGAGTTTGCCGACACGCGCAAATGCAAACACGAGCAGGAAAGCGCCTGCAAGAAGCTGGCACCAGATGAGGCCGTGGAGCCCGTATTCAGCAACAATCGGCGCCAGAATGACAACGAAGGCGGCCGTAGGCCCTGATACCTGCATGCGCGAACCGCCGAGCAGTGCCGTCACGATGCCTGCCACGATGGCCGTATAAAGCCCGTGTTGCGGGGGCAGCCCCACCGCGATGGACAGCGCCATGGACAGCGGCAACGCCACCAGCGATACAATGAAAGCGGCCACCAGATCACGCTTGAATTTATCGAGCGTGTATCCTTCCCGGAATGTTTCGACCAATGCGGTTGCGAATGGAATTCTGAAACCCGATGGTTTCGCGGCGGCTTGTGCTTTCATGGTTACACCCTTTATGATGCGGCCATTTTCGACCTTTTGGCGGGGGTTATAAACCCCTTTTTCACAGGCACGCTTTGACATGAATCAAGCCCCGCATATTTTGACCATCGATTTGGCCGCGATTGCCGCCAATTACCGCCTTTTGCAGGCCAAAAGCGGAAGTGCCGCGGTTGGCGCGAGCATCAAGGCCGATGCCTACGGGCTGGGCGCTGCCGCCGTAGCCCCCGTGCTGGAAGCCGCCGGCTGCCGCGATTTTTTCGTAGCGACCGTTGACGAGGGCATGGCGCTCAGGGCCTTTACACGCCAGAACATCTTCATATTCGGCGGCATGCGCGCGGGCGAACAGGCCGCGCTTGCGGAATTCGAATTAATGCCGGCGCTGAACAGCCTTGCCGACATAGCCGCATATAAAGGCCCAGCTGCCGTGTTTTTTGACACGGGCATGAACCGCCTTGGCCTTGGGGCCGATGAAACCGCGACGCTGATTGCCGACCCCGCACTGTTACGCGGCATTGATGTAAAACTTTTCCTGAGCCAATTTGCGTGCTCGGAGGATGCCGCGCACCCGATGAACCTAGCGCAATGCGCGCGCATCGAGGCCATACGCACGGGCCTAAAACCGCACTTCCCCCATGCGCGGTGGAGCATGTGCAATTCAGGCGGGGTTTACCACTACCCGCAAGCCCATTACGACCTTGTCCGCCCCGGTTATGCGCTTTATGGCGGGAACCCGGCGCCCGAGGCCACAAACCCCATGCACCCTGTTGTGAAACTGGAAGCGCGCATATTGCAAACGCGTGACGTGAAGGCGGGCGAGAGCATCGGGTACAGCGCCACGCATGTGTTTGATGCGCCAACGCGCACTGCCACCATTTGCATGGGGTATGCCGATGGCTTCATGCGCAGCCATAGCGGTAAATCACACGTATACTGGCAGGGGCAGGCATGCCCAGTGCTTGGCCGCGTATCGATGGACCTCGTAACAATCGGCATCGGGCATTTGCAAAACCAGCCGCAAGCGGGTGACCTTTTGGAAGTGCTTGGCCCCCACCAAGAGATTGATGCGCTGGCTGCCACAGGCGGTACCATCGGGTATGAAATCCTGACGGGCCTCGGGCATCGTTACAGGCGTCTTTACAAAGACTGAGCAAAATTTATTGAAGCGGCCTGCCGATTCATATTAGTTTACTGGCTGCGGTAATATTGTAATTAAATTATAAGAAAAAAGAATAATGACACAGAATGTTACGAGTACGCATTCCGTACTCTGCCCCACCAACGATAGCGGCGTGATGCTTTTGGCCGAACATGCGGGCGCTATCATCCCCCCTGAATTTGAGGGCCTTGGCATCCCCGCCGATGTGCTGGCTGCCGAGCCTAACCTGCTGCATGATACGGGCGTTGCCGACGTCGTGGCGCAGGCAAGTGCGCTTACAGGTACGCCTGCCGTGTTACAGCATATATCGCGCCTTGTGGTGGATACGAACCGCCTGCCCCTAGCCGAGAGTTTTATTGCCGCTGCCGCGCACGGCAAACCGATTGCAGGTAACACCGACGTCAGCGAAGCCGAGCGCAAGCGCCGGATGGAGCGTTATTACTGGCCATTCCACAACACCGTGAATGATGCGCTGGCATGGCGCAAACGCAATACGGCACTGATTGGCGTGCATTCCTACACACCGCATATTGTAAGCAATGCGCCCGATGTCGGTGTGCTGTATTGGGGCCCGCAAAACAGGCTTGTGACACTGGCCGCCGAAGCTTTTAAAGGCGCGGGTTTTACTGTCGGCATGAACACGCCTTATGACCCGAGCCACCCGCAGTTTGCAGGCAAGGTCAGCTTTGAGAGCCGCGTCTTTGCAGACGGTGCCTTGTATAACAAAGGCGCCGGCCATATAGCCGCAAAGGCAGGCGGCAAGGGTGATATCAGGCCACATGTGATCTTCGAGTTTGCGTTGCCGCACATGCAAAAACCTGCCATGCGGCAGCAGTTTGGCGAGATTGTCGCCGGTATCATCAGGACGTATCAGGCCGAACTGCGCCAAGGCCTTCACGGGCGAAACGCTTACGCCGTTGCCTAAGCCCCCTACGGGCTTTATATAAGTGGCCCATGAGCCAGACACTTGCCAAAACCCTAGACGGGATGATGCGCGCGATAACAGCGCCGCTATCGGACCGCCAGCGCGATAAAACTGTTGCCGCCTTCAGCGAACGCCTTTCGGCACGACAAACAGCCGACGTCAAAACCAAGTACGGTATGCTGAAATTCCAGGCACTGCGCAGCGCCTATACCGCGAGCGCCATCGCACGTTTTTTTGATGACGAACCCGATTGCCTTGAATGGATTGATACCACTTTGCAGGCAGGCGACGTGCTTTGGGATATCGGCGCGAATATCGGGCTTTACTCGCTCTACGCATCGCAAAAGCAGGGGCTTAAAATTTTCTCGTTCGAGCCATCGGCGTTCAACTTCGCGCTGCTGGTCGAGCATGTGGCCATGAACAAGAAAGACGATGCGGTAAACCCGCTTTGCGTTGCGCTATCGGATTCCACTGGCGTATTCCCGCTGCATATGGCGAACCTTTCGGTCGGGCGGGCTGGCAACGGGCTTCAGGAAGCGCGCACGCAGGAAGGTGCCTTCAAAGCCGTTTTCAAGCAAAGCGTGCCTGCCTTCAGGGGTGATGACGCCGTAAAACTGCTGCATATACCCACACCTACCCACATCAAGCTGGATGTGGACGGGATTGAAGGGCTGATACTGGCCGGTATGCCAGAAATACTGAAGCAGGTGAAAACCGTGCTGGTAGAAGTGGAAGGCGAGAACGAGAAATTTGCCGCCGACCGCATTGACGCGCCTTTGATTGCCGCGGGCCTGCGCGAAGACATGGCATTCCGCGCCAAAGGCAACCCTAGAAACAGACTGTTTACGAGATAGACCTATGAAACAAATTCCTGTCACCGTGCTTACGGGGTATCTGGGCGCGGGTAAAACCACCCTTCTCAACCGCATTCTATCGGAACCGCACGGCAAGAAGTTTGCCGTCATCATCAACGAGTTTGGCGCCGTGGGCGTGGATAACGACCTTGTGGTGGGCGTTGATGAAGAAGTGTTTGAAATGAACAACGGGTGCATCTGCTGCACGGTACGCGGTGACCTTATACGCATCATCAGCGGCCTGTTGCGCCGTGGGCTTGAAAAGTTTGACGGCATTATTGTTGAAACAACGGGCCTCGCCGACCCTGCCCCCGTTGCGCAAACGTTTTTCATGGATGAAGACGTACGCAAGGCCACCCGCCTTGATGCCGTTGTAACGGTTGTGGACGCGAAGCATATTGCCGAGCGCCTTGCCGACAGCCCCGAGGCGGAGGACCAGATAGCGTTTGCGGATGTCATCATCCTCAACAAGCTGGACCTTGTCAGCAAAGAGGAACTTGAGGCCGTTGAAAAACGCATCCGTACCATCAACCCCTATGCCACTTTGCACCACACCCAAAACAGCAAAGTGGATTTGAATGCCGTGCTGGACCGCGGGGCTTTCGACCTCAACCGCATATTGGCCATCGAACCGCAGTTCCTTGAAGGCGGGCACAGCCACAGCCACGACAACGCCGTGCAAAGCTTTTCGTTTACATCGGACCGCGCGGTCATCATGGGGCGGTTTGAGGAATGGATTGGCCAGACGCTGGCAGAACAGGGGCAAAACATTTTGCGATCCAAGGGCGTGCTTAACATCCGCAACAGCCCGCGCCGTTTTGTATTTCAGGCCGTGCACATGATTGCGGATTCAGCCCCCGGCAACCCATGGAAAGACGGCGAGAAGAAAACCAGCAAGCTGGTTTTCATCGGCCGCAACCTTGACCGCGAAACACTGAAGAAGGGTTTTGAAGGCTGCCTAGAGGCCGCTGCCTGATGGATACGCAACGCAAGCTCAAGGCCGTTGGCTATACGTTTGATGCGCCTGTAAACGCGCTTGCGTTTGCCGAGGATGGCAGCGCCTATGCCTTCGGGCTTGGTAATGGCCGCGTGCACATTGTGCGCGGCGAGGAGCGCAAAACAATCGAGGCCCATAGCGGTGCCGTGCCTACGGTTTGCGGATACGGTGACGGGTTTTTGACGCTATCTGATGACGGTACGCTCAAGCATATTGCCGCTGACGGCAGCCTTAAGGATATCGCCAAATTCAAAGGCGTATGGACCGAGCGCATGGCCGTGCACAAAAACGGCAGCTTTGCCGTGGCCGTTGGCCGCGATGTGCATTTGTGGACGAAAATGGATGCCGAACCGCGCATCCTGAGCCCGCATAACGGTACCGTGAACGATGTTTATTTTGCGCCGGATGGCCGCGGCCTTGCAGCCGCGCACCGTGACGGCGTGACGTTGTGGGCATGGCCGCATTTTGAACCGCAGCCCATGGTGCTGCCATGGAAGGGCGCGCACCTTTCCGTTACGGTATCGGCTGACAAACGCTGGATTGTAAGCGCCATGCAGGAAGGCGCGCTGCACATGTGGAACGTGGCGCTGAAGCGCGATTACCAGATGCGCGGATATTTTGGGAAGCCGCTTTCGATGGCATGGTCGCCCGATAAAAAATGGCTGGCCACAAGCGGCGCCGAAACGGTGATTGTATGGCCCTTTGACAAAGCGGGGCCCGAGGGGCGCGAGCCTTTGCAACTCGGATGGTCCAATTCCACACTTGTGACCCATGTTGCGGCGCACCCAGAAGCCCCTGTGCTGGCTGCGGGTTTTGAGGACGGGGCTGTCGTCATGATTGACCTTATCGATAAAAAAGCATTTTCGGCCACAGCACCTTCAGGCCACGCCGTAACCGCGCTTGCCTTTGCCCCTGCGGGCGATTCACTGATTGCGGGTACGGCCAACGGTGGCGGTCTGCACATGAGTTTTATGGAATAAATACGGCCGTATTCTTAGCCATAATTATACGACATAGTGTCGCAGCCCAAATTGACGCACTGCCGCAAAAGCCACTGATACAGCCGCAAAAACCCATGCATACACTTGCTTTGCAGACTGCGGCAGATTGAATCACTTTGACATTCCGGTGCCTCGCGCAAACACTCGGCAAACATGAACGGATTCATGGATTCATTTACACTTAAAGGGTACCGCCCAATCAAACGCACTCGCGAAGGGAAACCCTGCCTATGATGCCTCGTGTCATTGAAAGACTTATTCATAAAATAGAAGACGACGTTAAACGCTTCTCCAAAGACAACGAAGTCATCGCCAGCCAGACAAACATGCTGGCCCTCAACGCAACTATCGAGGCCGCACGATCGGGCGAAGCAGGGCGCGGATTCATCGTGGTCGCAAATGAGGTTAAAAGCCTTGCCAAGCAGGCCAAAGACAATTCCGAGAAATTCAAGTCGCTGGTCATCAACCGTATCCAGTACGGCATCAACATCACCGAGCGCATGGTGCAGCAGGTTGAAGGCGGGCGCCTGACCGACATGGCGCAGACGCTTGTGCAAATCATCGTGCGCAACCTGTACGAACGTACCGCCGACTGCCGCTGGTGGGCAACGGACGAGGCTTTCTGGAAAGCGCTTGAGAACCCGACGCAGGAATTGCGCGACCATGCCACGAAGCGACTTGGCGTCATCAATAAATTCTATACCGTTTACATGAATCTTATTTTGGCTGATGCCGAAGGCAATGTGATTGCCACATCACGCCCCGACATCTTCCCATCCGCCGCGACAGCCAACGTAAAGCGCGAAAAATGGTTTTATGAAGCCATGCGCAGCAGCAGCGGTGCAGACTACATTGTTGACGACATCCACAACTCGCCCATCCATAACGGCAACCCGACGGCCGTTTATTCCGCTGCCGTACGCCGCCACGGCGAACTGCAAGGCGAGGCACTGGGCGTACTTGGCGTGTTCTTTGACTGGGGCCCGCAATCCCGCAGCATTTGCAACAACGAGCCGACCCTGACGGATGAAGAAAAAACGCGTACGCGCGTGCTGCTTCTGGACGGCAACCAGCGCATCATCCAGTCATCGGACAACGTGGGTATTTACAGCCAATTCGAACTTGAAACGGGTGGCCAGCAGCGCGGTACGTATTACGATTCCGCGGGCAACATCGTTTCTTACGCAAAAACCATCGGCTACGAGGAATATGACGGGCTTGGATGGTATGGCGTCGTCGTCCAGAAACCCATCAGCCGGGACGAGATCGAAAAACGCCTTACGGCAGACGGGATTTAAAAGAAATTACAATCAACAGTAAAAACAAGGAGAGTACTGAAATGCTAAAAAGACTAGGAATAACGGCTATCAAGGCCGCTGTGCCCTTGATGTGCCTACTACCGTTTGCAGCAATGGCGCAAGACGCCGCCGCTGCCGCACCTGCCCCCACCATCGACAAGGGCGACACCGCATGGATGCTTGTATCCTCGCTGCTGGTGTTGATGATGACCCTTCCCGGCCTTGCCCTTTTCTATGGTGGTCTTGTTCGTAAAGACAACGTGCTTGCAACACTGATGCAGACGCTTGCTGTTGCCTGCATTATCTCGCTTGTATGGCCTATCATCGGTTACACACTCGTGTTTACGGATGGTAACGGCTGGGCCGGCGGCCTTTCCAAAATCTTCATGAAGGGCGTTGGCGTTGATGCTGTTACGGGCACCATCCCCGAAACGGTATTCATGCTGTTCCAGATGAAATTCGCCATCATCACATGCGCGATTATCCTTGGCTCGGTTGCTGACCGCATCAAGTTCTCGGCTGTGATGATCTTCTCGGTCCTGTGGTGCATTCTGGTTTACTGCCCGATTGCCCACTGGGTATGGGGCCCCGGCGGCTTCCTTGGCGGTATCGGCCTTACGGATTACAAAGGCGTTGGCGGCTTCGGCACGGCCCTCGACTTTGCCGGCGGTACGGTTGTTCACATCAGCTCAGGCGTTGCAGGCCTTGTTGCCGCCCTTGTCATCGGCAAGAGCGTTCAGGTCAACCAATCCAGCTCGAACAACCTTATCCTTTCCGTCCTTGGCGCATCGCTGCTGTGGGTTGGCTGGTTCGGCTTCAACGCCGGTTCCACGCTTGCCGCTAACGGCCTTGCAGGCATGGCATTCCTTGTTACCAACACGGCTTCGGCAACTGCCGGCCTTGCATGGGTACTCATTGAATGGATGCTGAAAGGCAAGCCTTCGGTTGCTGGCGCAATCTCCGGCTTCGTGGCTGGCCTTGTTGCCATCACACCCGCATCGGGCTTTGTCGACTTCGGCGCTTCCATTGCAATCGGCGGCATCGCAGCAGTGTTCTGCTTCTTTGCGGTTGCATTCCTCAAGGAAAAACTTGGCTACGACGACAGCCTTGATGCCTTCGGCATCCACGGTGTTGGCGGTATGGTTGGCGCTATCCTGACGGGCGTTTACGCATCCGCAGCCATCGGCGGCCGCGCAGGCCTTCTTGAAGGCAACTCGGCACAGGTTGTTGCCCAGCTGATCAGCGTGCTGGTCACGGTTGGCTATGCCTCTGTCATGACGTTCATCATCCTGAAAGTCCTGAAGGCCACCATTGGCCTTCGCGTTGACGAACACACCGAGCGCAGCGGCCTTGACCTTGCCCTGCACGGCGAGAAAGTCCACGTTTACAACTAAGCTTCCAATCAAAGACGGGAACGGGGCCCTTTACGGGCCCCGTTTTTTATTGCCGGATTATTTGCGGGTGAAGGACGCCACGAGTTCAACGTGGTGGGACCATGTGAACTGGTCCACGACCTTTACGGTATCCAGCCTGTAACCGCCATCGCACAGGACACGCGCATCCCGCGCGAAGGTTGCAGGATTGCAGGACACGGCTATGAGCAAGGGCACACGGCACTTTGCAAGCTCGGCGCATTGTTCGCGCGCGCCTGCACGCGGGGGGTCGAATACGATTGCGTCGTATCTATTTGCCTCGTCACGGCGGAGAGGGTTTTTGAACAAATCACGCTTGAAGGCCTTGAGCGGCAGAGCGCCCTTGGCTTTAACCATGGACTTGATGGCGGGATCCACGCTTTCGTAGGCATCGACTGAGCCGCGCGCGAGCATGGAGCCCGCGAATGTGCCGCAACCCGAAAACAAATCGGCGTAATGGCCTTTGCGTTCAGGCATCAGGGCCATCACGCCATCGACCAGCGCCTTTTCACCCTCAGGTGTCGGTTGCAGGAAGGCTGCAGGCGGCAGCGGCACGCGCATTTCACCGAATGTTATTGTTGGCGCTTCCGATTCAATCATGACCTCGATGGGGTCACGCTCACGGCCACGCCAGCCGATACGGGCTATTTTGCCTTCGCGCGCCAAGGTTGCCAGTGCCTCGCGCATTTGCAAATCGGGCTCGCCTTTTTTGCCGATACCGCCGGTGATGACCATATCGTAGACACCGCCTGCGTATTGGATAAACACATCTGTCGGCCTGCCATCCTTGAGGACGGGCAGAAGCAGGGTTTTAAGCCTGTCACGCAGTTTCAAAATGGCGGGGTCTACGACCAGACAGGTATCGATATCTGTTATGTGGTCGGATCGGCGCTTGTAGTACCCCATTGTTATGCGGTCACCGCGCTTGACGCATGCAAAAGTCGCCCTGCGGCGCTTGCCGCCATCCAGAAACACCGGCTCCAGCACTTTACGGGGGCGCAGGCCCTGTTTTTCGAGGGCGTCATAGACAATGCCCTGCTTCCAATGCCTGTAAAAATCGGGGCTGGCATGCTGGAGGGTGCAGCCGCCGCACTGGTCGTAGTGTTTGCAGGGGGGTTTTATACGCTCGGGCGACGGGGTGATGATGCCCTGAATTTCGCCACGCACGATATCATCTTCGGCACGCCAAGGGCGCACGCGCAAGACATCGCCCGGCAAACCGCCCTCGACGTAAATGCGCCCGCGCGTGGTTTGCCCAACGCCATCGCCTTTGGGGCCAAGATATTTGATAGTGACTTCCGTTTGTGCGGCCATGGGGCCGTTTATACAGAAACCTTAGCCAATACGCAAAGGACGCCCTGCCATCTGCGCCTTGAGGGCCCGCGGGGTGTTTAAAGTGCCGTTATCGCGCGCGTGGGTTAGCACCATGCGGTTGGCGGCCTCGAAAGGCTTCCACGTTTCAGGTTTTTCAAGCTCGGCCATAGACTTGTTATAGAGAGCGAGCTTGAAGCCGTTGTTGAGGATGGCGCAGGTTTTTGCCTGTTCCAGCGTCATACCGAAACCGGCCTCGAAGGCTTCAGAACCCAGCGTTTCCTCCAGCACCTGCAGCGTCATGTGGGCGCTGAGGGTGTGGAAATGGTCACCGAGCACTGTCGTACGCACTGACTGGTGCGGATCAGGGTTGCGGCCCGTGTGCGGGCTTAATACCGACATGATGCGCTTGAACTGCGCGCCCTCCCACCGCTTTGCGAATTTCACGAGGATATCGCGCATGCCGTAGAGCGTCTGGTCTTTGAACAGCGGGGCGCCGACCATGACGCGCAGGGTTTCCATTGGGGTTTGGCGGCCGGTTATCATCAGGCCTTCGATGAAGTCGGACTGGGCGTAGCTGAAACCCAGATCAGATTCATCGGTCTGCTTGGCCTCGCCTTCTACTTCCTTGCGCAGCTCGGCCGTTACAGGCGCGCCGAGTACACCCAAGACAGCATGAAGCGGCGCAAAACCGACAACGCCCTTCTTGGCGAAGTATTTGAGGGAGGCCGTGACCTCGTCCTTCGTAATACCGCCGATGGGGTTGGCACCGCCCATCTGGCCGTCACCGCCCGCCGTTGAATAACCCAACACGCCTTCCGATGCGTTGGAAGTGACCAGAGGCATTTTGTGAAGCTTGTTGGCGACTGTCCAAGGGATGGGCAGGCGAAGGCGCGCCTGCAGGTTCTGGAGCGTAATGTCATCGGCAGGGTTGTTCCATGTTGGCACAGGAATGCGGGCATAACGCGTGATGTAATCTGGCAGAGGCACCAATGTTTCCTTACGGCCCGTGTTGACATACGCCTTGATGAGCCCCAAGACGCGCGCGCGGGCAATGGCTTCACGCTCGTGCTTAGGCAGCGTATCCGCATCAGTGCCCATGATTTCATCGAAGTGATTGGCGACTACGATGCCGAGGTCTATGCCCGAGGCTGCGATAATTTCCTCATCCACCAGCGGCTGGATGTTTGTTTTGATGAAGTCACCGCCGATGCCTTCGACCTTCGTGCCCGCGGGGATTGTCATGCCATCCAGCACGATATCCCTGTCCAGCGTGCCGCCTTCGACCAGAAAACGTGCCGCGCCTTCGGTTTCATCGGAGCTGATGTCGGTTGCAATGTAGATGCACGTCAGGAAATTCTTCTTGATGAATTTTACCGCAGCCGCCTGCCCTTCCCGCGCGGCTATCTCGCGGGCTTCGGCTTCATACTTCAGGCCCGTGAAGTGGGCGAAGAAGCCATCGAGCCCGTTTTCGGCTATCTCGAAATCCGCCATCGCTGAAACGGCGATTGCCCCGTAGGCGGAATCCTTGCCGCCAGAAAGGGAGATAACATAGCCCTGCGTGCCGCGGGCAGGCTTGCCCAGATAATCACGCAACCAAAGGGAAATCGTGCGCAGATATTCCTCGTACGACAATTCGGCATCGGTAATTTTGCCGTCTGCGTAAGCGACATCAAACGCGGCTTCGCCGCCTACTTTTTCCAGCACAGGATATTCCCTGAAATCGTAATGCACCGATACATCGGGCATGGCGCGGCGTACGGGTGGCAAATCCACCACCACACTGGAATACGCATAATCGGCAAATGAATAGCGCTGGCCGTGATGGATGATCTGGCCATCTTGCGCGAAAATCATGCTGCCTTCGTTGGCCATGCTGCCTGAATCGGAGCCAAGGCAGTTCACGTACGCAAAGACGCCGCAGTAGCGCGAGCCCGTGACGCACAGGCCATCCATGCGGATGCGTTCCTTATTGATGGCGGGCTGGGGCTTGCTCGCGCTCGGGTTGATGCAAACCGAAATATCGTTCTTTTCAGCCATTTTGACGATGTGGCGGGCTTCCAGCTGTTCGCGGTCATTGATTGTCAGGTCATCGTTCACGCCGGGCCAACCTTCGGCGCATTGTTCGTGCGTGACTGTCATGCGTCGGCCAAATTCATCGCCGAACAACACTACGGGTTTTCCGAACGGTACGCTTGAACCATCGGGCAGCGTGATGTGGATTGTACCTTTTGAAATGGGCCAGTCACGGAACTGACGGGGTTCGTATTCGGCGGGGCCGTCAGCCAGAATGGATTTTGCGGAAATGGCCAGCACCTGCCCGCCCATGGCCAGCATCTGCGTATTGTAGAGGCGGTTTGTGCGGTTGTATTCGTCATCATCCGCCTTGCGGGATTTATCGGCGTAGTACCACGGCACGCCGAGGGACAAAATCAGGTTCGGGTTTTTGGCGGCGGCGTAGCCAACTGCGAACTGCACGACCGGCCAGAGAATATCGTTATTCTTGTACCATTGGTGGTAATCATCGGCGTAATAGGCGGATAGCCCCAGTTCTTCGATGGCTAAAATGGTTGCGCCATCCGCTACGGCCTTATCAATGGCCTTTACCAGCGTATCCATCACGTTGTGCGCGAAGTCGTAGTTTGTCTGGTTGAGAGATGCGAGCGCGAGCTTGATGCGCGTTTCGGGGTGCAATTGGGCCACTGATGCCTCCTATTTTCGTAAGAGGCCATCATAGTGCTTATGGAATATTATACAAT
>JAGWXJ010000038.1 GCA_018969935.1 Alphaproteobacteria bacterium
TGATGGTATAACCCTCGCTGTAAAGCAGGCTGTGGATGTGCTTGAGCATCACAACGTCTTCAGGGCGGTAGTAGCGGCGGCCGCCACCGCGCTTCATCGGGCGGATCTGGTTGAATTTGGTTTCCCAAAAGCGCAGAACGTGCTGCTGGACGCCAAGTTCCGAAGCGACTTCGGAAATGGTACGGAATGCACCGCCGATTTTACGCACTTCTTCGGCTTCGGTCATCTCGATGGTCTGGAGAGCTGCATTCTGCATTATTCATTCCCTTCATTCATGCGTTTCTTGAGGATGTGCGAAGCACGGAAAACAAGTACCTTGCGTGGCGTAATAGGCACTTCCACGCCGGTTTTGGGGTTGCGGCCAACGCGTTCCTTCTTGGAACGGACGGCGAATGAGCCGAAGGAAGAAACCTTGAGGCCCCCTTCGCGCAGAATGGCTTCCGACATTTCATCGAGGACGGCTTCAACGAGATCGCCAGACTCCGAACGGCTAAGGCCGACGGTAGCGTAAACGGACTCGGAGAGGTCGGCGCGGGTAATGGTGCGGCCTGTCATGGTATCTCCCATCGCTAAAAAGAGTGTTATCTGAGGCCTTTACATTAACAACTTAAACCGAACGAATCAAGGGCCTGTTAATAATTCTTAAAAATGTCCACAGGGTATTTTCATTTTAATGAGGGGAATTGCCGAAAAAAGCAGCGGCAGGATTACCAGCGCACCAACAGGCTGCCCCATGTAAACCCGCCGCCCATGGCTTCAAGCAGCAGCAGGTAACCGCGCTTCACGCGGCCATTGCTGACAGCGTCGTGCAAAGCCAGCGGGATGGATGCGGCCGATGTATTGCCGTGGCGGTCCAGCGTTACAACCACCTTGTCCATCGGCATGTCCAGTTTTTTGGCCGTGCCTTCAATGATGCGCAAATTGGCTTGGTGCGGCACTAGAAGCGAGATGTCGGATGGCTTGTATCCTGTAGCAGCCAGCGCTTCGTCAACCACTTGCGCCAGTGCTTCAACGGCATGCTTGAAAACCTCGCGCCCCTGCATCTGGATGGTGCCTGCCTTACCCGTACTTGCAACACCGCCGTTTGTGTACAGCAAATCGCGGTGGCGACCATCGGAATGCAGGTGCGTCGTCAAAATCCCGCGCCCCTCTTCTTCCGTAGCTTCCAGTATGGCAGCCCCTGCCCCGTCACCAAACAGCACACATGTAATACGGTCATTCCAGTCAAGGATGGATGACATTTTCTCGGCGCCTATCACAAGCACACGGCGCACCTGCCCGCTGGTTATCATGCCGTTGGCAACCGTAAGCGCATACACAAAGCCCGAGCAAACGGCCTGCACGTCAAACGCAAAACCATGCGTCATGCCCAATGCCGCCTGCACCTTCACGGCCACGGCGGGGAATGTGTCATCAGGCGTGGTGGTCGCAACCACGATGGCGTCAATGTCGGCAGGCGTAAGCTTGCCGTTTTCAAGCGCCGCGCGCGCGGCAGCCGTCGCCATGTGCGATGTCAGCTCGCCCTCGGCGGCAATGTGGCGTTGTTTGATGCCCGTCCGCTGCACGATCCATTCATCGGATGTTTCAACGGTTTTCGAAAGCTCGGCGTTGGTCACGACACGCGCGGGCAAATACGAACCGGTGGAACGGATACAGGCGCGCATTCCGTCTATCCGTTAAGGTCGATTTGCGAAGGCATAGGCATGGCTACAAACGCCTCGTCCTTGGCCAGATTTTCAATTTGCTCGGCCACCAGCGCGTTAAAGCGGTTGGCCACCATATCGGCCCCGACATGGATCGCGCGCGAAAACGCAAAAGCGTCAGCGCTGCCATGGCTCTTGATGCATACTTGGGAAAGGCCAAGGAACAACGCGCCGTTATAAACACGCGGGTCCATACGGTGTTTGGCGCGTTTCATCGCGCCCGATGCAATCAGGTAACCCATCTTGCCAAGGAAGGAACCGCCAAGTTCCTCCTTCAGCACCTGGCTAACAAACTTGCCGACACCCTCCGCCGTTTTAAGGGCCACGTTGCCGGTGAAGCCGTCAGTTACAACAACGTCCACATCACCCGTGGTGATGTCATTGCCTTCCACAAAACCGATGTACCGGCCGGGGAAGTTGAGGGCCTGAAGCACCTCGGCGGCATCGCGCAGGGTTTCATGGCCCTTCTGGTCTTCGGAACCGATGTTCAATAGCCCCACGCTCGGCTTCTCGATTTTCAGCACGGTCCGCGCAAAGCAGCTGCCAAGCAGCGCGAATTGCACAAGGTTCTCGGCGTCACATGTCAGGTTCGCGCCAAGGTCCAGCGTAACGGTGGGGCCGGTAGTGCTCGGCAGTACGGTTGCAATGGCTGGGCGCTCGACACCGGGAAGGCACCGCAGCACAAGCTTGGCCGTAGCCATAAGGGCACCTGTATTGCCTGCCGATATCACGCAGTCTGATTTGCCTTCGGCTACGTCGTCTATGGCAAGGCGCATGCTGGACTGGCGGCCCTTGCGCACGGCTACGGATGGTTTCTCATCATTGCTGATGAACACATCGGTATGGATGATTTCGGATGCGCCCTTCAGTTGCGGATGCGCCTCGAAGAACGGTTTGATTCTGGCTTCATCGCCAAAGATGCGGAAACGGAGATGCGGCTTGGCTTCAAGCGCGAGTGCGGCCGCAGGGATAACAGAAGAAGGGCCATGGTCGCCCCCCATGGCATCGAGCGCTATGCGGATGGTATCCGGCACGTAAAACCCTATCGTGAGTTGTCACAAATAAAAACGCGGCCACGACAGGGCCGCGTGTTCGGGAAGCATAAAGGCTTAGTCTTTTACGTCAACAACCTGCTTACCGCGGTACATGCCGGTTTTCAGGTCGATGTGGTGGCGACGCTTCGGCTCGCCCGTGTGGCTGTCTTCAACCCAGTTGGTCGTGTCAAGCGCATGGTGGGAACGGCGCTGGTTGCGCTTCATCGGTGAGGTTTTTCGCTTAGGAACAGCCATAACTCAAATCCTTGTAAGTGTTTTGCGAAGGCGTTTGTAATGAAAACGCAAGGACGAAGCAACTATTTTCTATGTTCTTAACGTTTTTCTGGGCCCGCATGACCATGAATCGCTTGCCAGCCAGAAGCCATTTGAACGCGTATGGTAGAAATTTATAGCCATAAGCATATAATATGATTATAATTATGGAAAAAAGGATTAGATATGAACACGACTCCAAAAGCCGAATTCAATAAGGGGGCCCAAGGCCTTCTCACAAGACTTGCCTACAAACTGGGCGGAAACGCGCTTGGCAATAAAGTCGCTAAACTATCCTTCTTTGGGCAGCGGTTAGGCCTTTAGGTCTTTAACTGCTTAAGCACGTCAAACGGGCTCGTCTTTTCAGGCGGGCTGTCATCGCCTATCGGCCCTTCGGCCAGCGCCTTCTCGCTTTTGGGGTAAGGGTCCAGCGCAAGGGATAGGTATTGCGCCACCAGCTCGCCCACATCAACCATGCCGTTGATAACAGGCTCGGGATCCTCCATCTCGGCGGGCATCATGGTTTCCTCGTCCTCGTCGCCGCCAAACGGCTCGTCAGAATCGGAATCGGTTTTCATCTTCCGCGCTTTTTTGAAGGATTTCGCCTGCGACTCATCAAGGAACCACCCCTCGAAATCCTCCTCGATGCTGTCCTTCACAGGCTCAAGCGTTGTCACGCAGGCTTGTGTTACCTCGGCTGCAAAATGCCCCTTCACGGCTATGGTCATCCCGTCGCTTTCGCGCACAAGCTCGGCCTCGCCTGTCAGGGAATCAACGGAAAGAATCCCGTACCGCTTGGCAAGCAGCGCGCATTGGCGGGCATCGGCCTCGAAGCGGGTTTTGCTGGCTTCGCGCCCGATTTTAGCGGCAGGAATACAGTGCTGGAATTCGTGTGTGTTGCTCATGGTGCCGGATACGTGAATTTGCCTGCCTTGATATCATCAAGCGGCATGTTGATTTGGGATAACCTGATGGCATATCGCACCACGCCGTCAGGCACGCTGAAATCCTCGCGCTTGATGGTACCGTAAAGGTTGCGGCGCAGGGCTTCGCGCCACTGGCTCTCGTTGGTGCAAACCGTGTATGTGGAAAGGCGCCCGTAAAACGCCTGCATCATCGCACGCACCTGTTTGCCAACGGCAAGGTCGCCGACGCCGGTTTCGCGCAACGCAAGTTCCATGCGTTTGAAGGTCAGGTCATAAAGCCCCTGCCCCAGCTTTTCTTCTTTCTCTATGGCCCTGAAAATGGGCCACAGGTGCAAAAGCAAGGCATCGAAACGCCCGTCAAACGTGTCCGGCACCTCGAAATCGCGATAGAAAATCGGGTTGCGGCTGGCAGCAACCGCCGCTTCGAAAAGCGGGTAAGGCCCCGTTTTGGGTGACTTCAGGAATTCGATAATGGATCCGACCATACGCCATATATAATGGACACAGCGCGCAAGGGCTAGACCTTGCGATAGAACAGACTATGATATTACCCATGAAAAAGATTTTGCTTCTGGCCGCCACGGCCCTGGCCCTTACGGCCTGCGCCCCCACCCGCGATGTAAACGGCGTTTATCTCTCGCCCGATGACGTGGCAAAAATCCAGGTAGGCGCCACCCGTTCCGATGTGCTTCAGGCACTCGGCACCCCCTCCACCACTGCCGTATTCGATGACAACACGTGGTATTACGTCGGCCAGAAAACCGAGAAAAAGGCATTCTTCGATACCAAAGTGACGGAACAAAAAGTCTACGAAGTCAAATTCGGTGAAGACGGCACGCTCGCCAGCATTCAGGAAGTGAATGGCAACGCGGTCGATGTCCCGCTCGTGCGCCGCAAAACCCCTACCAGCGGGCATGACCTTACCGCAGCCCAGCAGCTTCTTGGCAACCTTGGCCGCTTCAATAAATCAGGCGGCGGCGGCATGCCCGGCATTTAGGCCGGCATGAGCTTGCTCTTGGCCCTGTCCTCGCGCAGTTTTTCACAAACCAGTTCGCACATTGTCTGGCCGCTTGCGGCTTCAAGCTGCATGCCCTCGGGCGTGAAGTACTTGACCGTCAAATCATCACTGGCCGGGTTGCCTTTGTAGGTCATCACGTACCCGACACGCTTGTTGCGCAGTTGGTACACAATCAGGTCTTCGGCATACGCTTTGTCTTTTTTGCTGGCAGGCCACAAAAGCGCACTCACACAAGCAGCCACAGGCTGCGGTAACTTGCAGACATCTTCACGCAGGATAGGCTTGCCCGTGCCGCCCACAACAGCCGCGCCGACGATCTCCGATGAACCGTAAAAACGCGCAACCACAACGCGCTTTGGTGCAAAACCCAACTGGTCAGCCGCCGAAAGTCGGCCAAAAACATACCTGAGCCTTCCTCTGAAATCGTCCTTGGTGTCAGGGAATACGAGGGTCTGTCTGCCACGCCCGCTGGGCATGTCGAGTTCTCTTACGATATGGGCCATTGCGCGGCACACTCCGTTTTGGGGCGGCACCATAGCCGCCTCATTTCGGCCACATTCCTAGCCCCGCGTGCGCATGGGCGTCAACTTATTGATACCACTAAAGAAAACCCCGCCTTTCGGCGGGGTCAACTTTGTATTTTATGCGTCGGCTGTTATTGGCCGGCAGCCATTTTGGCAACAACCGCAACCAGGAGGATAGCCACGATATTGGCAATCTTGATCAGCGGGTTCACGGCAGGGCCGGCAGTGTCCTTGTAGGGGTCACCAACCGTATCGCCCGTCACGGCAGCCTTGTGGGCATCGCTGCCCTTGCCGCCGTGGTGGCCTTCTTCGATGTACTTCTTGGCGTTGTCCCATGCACCGCCGCCCGATGTCATCGAGATGGCGACAAACAGGCCGGTCACGATGGTACCGACAAGCAACGCGCCAACGGCTTGGAAGCCGGCGGTCGTGCTATCCGATACCCACGTCACGACGTAGTAAAGGGCAACAGGCACAACGATCGGCAGAAGCGAAGGCACAACCATCTCGCTGATGGCGGCTTTCGTCAGCATGTCGACTGCTTTGGAATAGTCGGGCTTCGCCTTCCCTTCCATGATGCCTTTGATTTCCTTGAACTGGCGGCGGACTTCAACAACAACCGAACCGGCAGCGCGGCCAACGGCAGTCATGGAAAGAGCGCCGAACAGGTAAGGCAACAAACCGCCGATGAAGAGGCCGATGATGACAAACGGATCTTCCAGCGAGAACGTGACCTTAAGGTCAGGCAGGTAGTGCTTCAGCTCTTCGGTGTAGGCGGCAAACAGCACAAGTGCTGCAAGACCGGCCGAGCCGATGGCGTAGCCCTTGGTCACGGCTTTCGTCGTGTTGCCAACGGCGTCCAGCGTATCCGTGGTGACACGGATGTCGCCGGGCAGTTCCGACATCTCGGCGATACCGCCGGCGTTGTCGGTAACAGGGCCGAAAGCGTCAAGCGCGACAATCACGCCTGCAAGGCTCAACATGGTCGTTGCGGCCATGGCGATGCCGAAAAGGCCCGCTTGGTCGTAAGCCATGAAGATACCGGCGCAGATGACAACAACAGGCAGGGCCGTCGCTTCCATGGAAACGGCAAGGCCTTGGATGACGTTGGTGCCGTGGCCGGTGGCCGAGGCTTCTGCAACCGAACGCACAGGGCGGTAACCCGTACCCGTGTAGTACTCCGTGATCCACACGATAAGTGCGGTCACGCCAAGGCCGATGCCGGCGCACCACAGCAGGTTTTTGCCCGTAACCACGCCGCCGTTTTGAAGGGCGAAGGTAGCTTCAAGGCCAAGCTGTTTGTTGACGTACCAGGCAATGACGATGAACGCGATAACGCCCGTTGCGATAAGGCCTTTATAAAGGGCGCCCATCACGTTGCGGGAGTTGTGGCTCAGCTTCACGAAGAACGTACCGATGACCGAAGCGGCAATACCAACCGCACCCAGCAGCAGCGGCAGCATCATCATCTGCTCGGCGATTTCAGGCTTGAACACGCTGAAAGCGATAAGCATCGTGGCAACAACCGTCACGGCATAGGTTTCAAAAAGGTCGGCGGCCATACCGGCGCAGTCGCCAACGTTGTCACCAACGTTGTCTGCGATAACGGCAGGGTTGCGCGGATCATCCTCGGGGATACCGGCTTCGACTTTACCCACGAGGTCGGCGCCAACGTCGGCGCCCTTCGTGAAGATACCGCCACCAAGGCGGGCGAAGATGGAAATCAGCGAAGCGCCGAAACCAAGGCCGACAAGCCCTTCAAGGGAATGGCGGAGGTCGGCTTCAGGCTGTTGCTGCATGTAGAAGTAGTAACCGGCAACGCCCAGAAGGCCGAGGCCGACAACAAGCAAACCGGTAACGGCACCGGCTTTGAAAGCGACGCCCATGGCAGCTTCAAGGCCTTTGGTTGCGGCTTGCGTGGTACGCACGTTCGCGCGGACCGAGATGTTCATGCCGATGTAACCGGCAAGGCCCGAAAGCACGGCACCGATGGCAAAGCCAAGGGCAACATGCATACCTAGGAATTGCTGGAGGGCAATCGCAACAACAACGCCCACCATGCCGATGGTCGTGTATTGGCGGTTCAGATAAGCGGCAGCGCCTTCTTGAATGGCGGCTGCGATTTCGCGCATGCGGTCATTGCCGGTATCGGCCCTGAGAACGCTGCCCGAAGTCATCAAGCCGTAAAGCAGGGCAAGCCCGCCGCTGGCCAGTACGATGGTTTCGTATTGAGTCATGGGTTTTGTATGTCCTTATGGTGAAATTCGCTAACCCTTTGACATGAATCGACAAAGGGCGGGTAAGGACACCATACGTAAACTGGATTGGCAAGGGGGGTAAATGGCTGCAACTGCGAAGGAACTGGCGCGTAAGGGCACCCCTACAGGGATGGCGGGGCACTACCTTGCGTCAGCTTTTAACCGGCAATGAACGGGATGTTGATACCGTACATCTGGGCCGTGCAGGCGCAGGTTTCCGTGATTTTGTAGATGCCGACCAGAAGGCCGAGGCAGAAGAAGAGTTTGAAGCGTTCAAACAGCCATTGTTGCAAAGCGATCATTGTATTCTCCCTGTTTTCGCGGGTTTGTTCCCGTCTATAGTTTAATTGTGAACAATAAAGGTAAAATTTTAGCTAATTTTATGAAAAACTTTGCATCGATCTGATATCTCATTGTTTTTATTATAAAAATAAAAAAGCGCCCGAAGGCGCTTCCTCAAAACAGCCCGCCCGATCCTTAAGTCGGATGCTGCTGCAGCACCTGCAACAACACGCTATCAACAGCGCCTTTGCCCATCACGCGCTCGGTAATTTCAACAAGGCGGGCCTTGAGGGCCGACACCTTGATGACGCCGTATTCCATCGCCGCTTTCTTAGAAAGCGTTCCGTACATATCGGATAGGTATGCATCAGCAAGCTTGGGCAGGTTTTCCTCGATTTCCGCGGCTTTGGCGGCATCCTTCACTTCTAGCGATACGACAAGCGAAATGGTCTGGCTGATGCCGTCGCGGTCGATGATGGGCAGCACAATCGGCTCCATCGGGATGTAACTTGTTTTGGGGCCGCCTTCCCCGCCGCCATGGGCGGATTCGGCTTTAGGCGCCTCTTTTTCGCCGGTCGATGCTTCCGAGCTGCTCATATAAAAATACGCGCCCGCCCCCACACTGAGGAGGAGGATAACCGCGAGAATGGAGAGCATAGTCTTTTTCAAGCCGAACCGGACCCTGTTTAATCAGAATCCAGTATGCGCCCCCAAAGGTTAACAGGGGGTTAGATTTCCAGGCAAATGGAGGGGATTTAACCGCGCAAACTCTTGTTCAGGCGGTCAAGCACGGCATGCACCAGCTTGGCTTCCGCCTCGTCAAAAAACGCCTCGGTCACGGCCTTGTATTCGGCAATCAAAAGCGGCGCATCCGTATCAAGGTGGGCCAGCATCTCGTAAGCCCCGCAAAGCAGGATGGCGCGCAACAGCGCCTCTGGCTCCGATTGGCCGGTACGCTTGTCCAAAGCGCCCTGCACCATGTCCACTAGGTCGGTGCGGCGCTCGGCAACACCACGTACGATTTTGCTGAGCAGGGTAAAATCGGCAGGCACGTATTCAACGCCCTCAAGGGGCTTGTCCATACGGTGCTCGCGGTAGGCTTCAAGCGCTTCTTGGGCGCTGTGGCCGGTGATAATCATGTCGTAAACGCATTGCGCGGCCACAAGGCGGGCCGATGTATTGCGCGCTTTTTGGGAACCTTTGCTCATGCCGCCCACCGCTTTTTAAGGGCCAGCATGGCAACAGCCGCGCGCGCGGCATCCCCGCCCTTATCAAGGCGCTCCACATCCGCGCGCTCCAAAGCCTGCTCGATGGTATCGACGGTCAAAATGGCATTCCCGAGGGCCAAACCCTGCGCCAACGTCACCGCATAAACCCCGCGGTTGCTTTCATCGCACACGATATCAAAGTGGCGCGTTTCCCCGCGGATAACGCAACCCATCACTACAAAAGCATCGTATTCGCCGCTTTCGGCGGCAAATTGCAGGGCCGCCGGTATTTCCAGCGATCCGGGCACCGCCACACGCTCGACGTCCATGCCCGCGGCTTGCAGCACGCGGGTGGCGCCATCGGCCAGCATGTCGGCAATCTCGGTATAAAAGCGCGCCTCGATAATCAGCGCCTTGCCGACCACTTGTTCGGGCGTGGCTGTATTGCGGGAATCTCTTTTCATAGGGGGCGCTGCTCGACGATGTTCAATCCAAATCCGTTCAGACCGATAATGTGCTTAGCCGCGCTGGTCAACAAAATCATGTCATGCACACCAAGGTCACGCAGCACCTGCGCCCCGATACCGTAGCCGCGTAAGGTCTGTTTTTCGTCTTTGGCTTCCATGCCCTTCAGCATCACAATCACGCCCGCGCCCTCTTGGCCAACCGTTTCCATGGCGTGGTGCAGGCCGCTATCGCCGGCGCCAAACACATCACTCTGGATATTCATGGCATGCACCCTGACCAGCGTTGGTTTGGTGGCACTGACATCCCCCTTCACAAGCGCATGGACCTCGCTGCCGTTCAGGCGGTTGCGGTACGTAATATGCCTGAAAGCCCCGCCAAAACGGGATTGGATAGGCTGCTCCGCCATCCGCTCGACCAGCTTTTCATTGCGCAGGCGGAAGGCAATAAGGTCTGCAATCGTCCCTATCTTCATGCCGTGGCGCTGCGCAAACCCGACAAGGTCAGGCAGGCGGGCCATGGTGCCGTCATCCTTCATAATTTCGCAAATCACGCCTGCTGCCCGAAGGCCCGCAAGGCGCGCAAGGTCCACCGCAGCTTCCGTGTGGCCAGCCCTGACCAACACGCCCCCGTCTTGTGCCTGTAGCGGGAAGATATGCCCCGGCGTCACAATATCGGCCGAGCCCGATTGCGGGTCGATAGCCACCTGTATCGTACGCGCGCGGTCAGGGGCCGAAATGCCGGTCGAAACCCCTTCCTTCGCCTCAATCGAAACCGTAAATGCGGTGCTAAAGGCTTCGGTGTTGCGCTTGACCATCATGGTCAGGCCCAGCCTTTCAATCATCGCGCGTTCCATGGCAAGGCAAATCAGCCCGCGGCCATGCGTCGCCATGAAGTTGATGGCCGCTGGTGTCACCATTTGCGCGGGGATAATCAGGTCGCCTTCGTTCTCGCGGTCCTCGTCATCAACAAGGATGAACATGCGCCCCTCGCGGGCTTCGGCAATAATTTCTTCCGCGCTGGAAAGCACAAGCTGGTCCTCGGCGCCGAGGCGGGAATCACGAATGTCTTGAATGGATACGACCGTCATGGCCGCACTTATACTTCTTTACCCACTCCAAACTCAAGTCTTCTTGCCACATATCTGGCAAGGGGGTCCGCCTCGATATTCAGCTTCTGGCCAACCTTGGTCTGCCCCAGCGTGGTCACGGCCCATGTATGGGGTATCACATTCACCGAGAAACGGTGCCCGTCCACCATGTTGACGGTCATGGAAACCCCGTCAATCGCAACCGACCCCTTCACGGCAATCATCGGCGCAATTTCCAAAGGGGCCGAAAAGACAAGGCGGTGCGATGCCCCGTCGGGGAATATCTTGTCCAGTGTCGCAACCCCGTCCACATGGCCGGTTACAAGGTGGCCGCCAATCTCGTCCCCCATTTTAAGGGAAGGTTCGAGGTTGATGGGCTGGCCCACGGCCCAGTCGGCCAAAGTCGTACGGTCCAGAGTGGCGTTCGATACCTCGACCATGAAGCTCTTGGCCCCTTTGTCGATAACGGTCAGGCACACGCCCGCGCAGGCAACGGATGCGCCGATGGCAACCTCGTTCAAAGGCAGGGATGTTGAAATTTCATAAAGCGCGGCACCATCACGCGGCGCAATGCGCACAACCGTACCTATATCGCGGACCAGACCCGTGAACACATTAACCCCCGTTTATCGTTATTTTATTTGGATGCTTCTTTTTTCATGCTGCCAAGGAAGTCGCGGAAATCCGTAACCTCCTTGAAATCACGGTACACGGATGCGTAACGCACATAGGCAACCTGGTCAAGGTTGGCCAGCGCCTGCATCACCAACTCGCCAATCCGCTTGGATGTCACCTCGCCGTCCACCGATGTTTCCAGCTGCCTGACGATGCCGTTAACAGCCCGTTCAATCTGTTCGCCAGTCACGGGGCGCTTGCGCAAAGGTGTCCGCAGGGAACGAATTAGTTTTTCCCGATCAAAGAGTTCTTTCGATCCGTTATTCTTTAACACGAGCAAGTCACGCAGCTGCACACGCTCGAAAGTGGTAAAGCGCCCGCCGCACGATGGGCACTCGCGGCGACGTCTGATGGCCGACCCGTCATCCGCAGGCCGGCTGTCTTTCACTTGGCTGTCTTCATGTCCGCAAAACGGGCAACGCATGGGGGGCCCTTACCTGATGCCGTACTTCAATTTGATGTTGGCAAACACCTGATCAAACACACCGGCCTGCACCAGCGCATCGATAACCGCACGGGTGCTGGGGCGGCCAGCCCTTTCAAACGCGGGCTTGCTGCGCTTCACGCGCCCGCGTCTTACAACGCGGGCAGGTTTAGGTTGGCCAGCTTGGTCAGGGTAACGGGTTACGCCCATAATAGCTTATCCCATGCTGTGCTGGTAAATGGGGAATTGCGCGCACAAGGCCTTCACCTTGGCCTTCACGCCCTGCTCTACCTTGCCGTTGCCTTCTGGGCCATTGGCTTTGAGGCCTTCCAGCACTTCCATGATGAAACCACCGATGGTCTTCCATTCGGCAGGTCCAAAGCCGCGCGTGGTTCCCGCAGGGGTCCCGATACGGATACCCGAAGGGTTAAGCGGCGATTTATCGCCGGGCACCGAGTTCTTGTTGGTGGTCAGGCCCGCCATCTCAAGCGAGTGCGTAGCTTCTTTCCCGAACAACCCTTTGGAACGCAGATCCACCAAAATCATGTGCGAGTCAGTACCGCCCGATACGATGTCATACCCCCCGTTTTTAAGGGTATCAGCAAGGATTCTTGCATTATCTAGAACGGCTTGCACGTAAATCTTCCATTCAGGCTTTAGGCACTCGCCAAAAGCTACTGCTTTAGCAGCGATAACATGCTCAAGCGGCCCACCTTGCAAGCCGGGGAACACCGCGAAGTCAAACTTCTTGGCCAGCGCTTCATCGTTGGTCATGATAACGCCGCCACGGGGCCCGCGCAGGGTTTTGTGGGTCGTGCTGGTGACAACATGCGCATGCGGGAATGGGTTGGGGTAAAGGCCCGCAACAATCAAACCGGCATAGTGGGCAACATCCGCAAACAGGTAGCAGGGCTTGCCGCTCTTGGCGGCAACCTTATCGCAAATCTCGCGGAAGCGTTTGAAGTCGAACGCGCGGGGGTAAGCCGAAGCACCGGCAATAATCATGCGGGGGCAGGCTTCCAGCGCCTGTTTTTCCAGAACGTCATAATCGATGACGCCCTGCTCGTTGATCCCGTAGGAAAGGGTTTTGTACCCCTTGTTCTCGGATTGGCCGTCCTTGCCGCGCCATGATTGGCGGCCTGAAAAGTTCACGAGCGACCCGTGCGTCAGGTGGCCGCCTTGGTCAAGCGACAGGCCCATAATCAGGTCATCGTTTTCGCAAAGTGCATAATAAACGGCAATGTTGGCGGAAGCGCCCGAATGCGGCTGCACGTTGGCAAACTTGCAACCGAACAGCTTGCACAAGCGGTCAATCGCGGCCTGTTCCATTTTATCGACAAACTCGCAGCCTTCATAATAACGCTTGCCGGGCAGACCTTCGGCGTACTTGTTGGTGGCAACGCTGCCCTGCACCTGCATGACAGCACGGGAAACGATGTTCTCCGAGGCTATCAGCTCGATCTGGTTTTGCTGGCGCTCGTGTTCGGCCTGAATGTAGCCGAAGAGTTCAGGGTCGGTTTGCGATACGTCGGCGGAAAAGAAGTCGTTCGTCATTTCGATTTTCTTGGCGGTTTGTGCGTTCATAGTCGTGGCTCCTTGCGTAAGGTTTGTAACGAGAGGGGCTGGTAAGCAGCCCCGACCTAATCACGGAATACCCAGACGCGCGGCGAGGTTACTTGGGGGTGTTTCCCGATGGTGAGGCCCATCTGGCAGCGTCAGTCACATCCCCGAAATCCTAGGGAAACATTTAGGAAACTGGCGCATGGTTTGTCAAGGAATGCCTGTGCTGTATCGCCGCGTTATCCACGGCGGGAAGCTTAGGCCATGACAGGGGCTAGGCGCTGCCTTCCCAAAAGGATGGTGGATGACTGCGCAACCGCCTGCGGGAATGTCACAACATGGTGCGGGTTATCGATATGCGCTTGCAGCCTTTTGTTCAGGGCTGGCTCAAGGCGGTTGAACACGCTTTCAACAAAAGCAGATGCCTTCTGCGGGGTGCGGAAGTTCCGCGTACTGTAAATATCGAGGACAATCTCTAGGGTAGAGCCGCGGCAAACAACATTCAGGCCCGCGACACCCAAATCCTTCGCGGCTTCTTCCACCAGCCGCTGGTAATCTTCGTGGCGCAAACCTTCACTGCGCAATGTGTCCAGCGTCGTGGCAGGCCAATGGTAGCCCGTAGTAAACGATAGCGGCGCAATGCTGTGGAAGATCCCTTTGCGCGGGAATGTTTCATGCTGCATCGGCGGGAATTTAAGTTTCGCCATAGTGGCCTCTCCTGTTTCAGGAAAAGCACTATCAGCCTAAAAACAATATGTCAAAACTAACAGCTGCCCAGCTTGTCCACACGGCGCTGGTGGCGGCCACCTTCAAAGGTGGTGCTCAGGAAAACCTGCAAGGCTTCCTTGGCAACTTCGATGCCGATAAGCCTGCCGCCGAATGCAATCACGTTCGCATCGTTGTGCAGGCGGCAAAGGCGCGCGCTTGTCACGTCATGCACCAAAGCACAGCGCACATGCGCGTGGCGGTTGGCCGCAATCGAAATACCGATGCCCGAGCCGCATACAAGCACACCTGTATCGGCGCGGCCATCGGCCAGCGCAGCCGCAAGCTTGCCCGCATAATCAGGGTAGTCCACGGAATCAGGGGTATCGGTGCCAAGGTCCAGCCACTGGATATCCTTGAAAGCCTCTTTCA
>JAGWXJ010000179.1 GCA_018969935.1 Alphaproteobacteria bacterium
GCCCGTGTTGCAGGCATAAAAAAGCCGTGCCTGTTGGACGGAGGCGCGGCCATTCCACCTTCACTCTGCGGGTGGAATTCTTTTGACCCTTAGGCTGCGTGACGCATGTTGGCCATATCGTTCAGGCCGCCCAGTGCAATGCCTGTCAGCGTTGCATCGGCGTTCTTTTCTTCCTCAAGGGTTTGTTCGAGAAGCGAGGCGGCTTTTTCCTGCCCCAGTTTTTTGGCCCATGCGACAAGCGTGCCGTAGCGGGAAATCTCGTAGTGCTCGATTGCTTGCGCGCAGCCTACGAGAGCAGCGTCAAGAACATGGGGTTCCTTTGCGGCATCAAGATCTTCCTTTGCTTCCTTGGAAATGCCTTCAATGGCCTCGCATTTTTTGGCTTTGATGGGGGCATCGATCAGGTTGAAGCATTGCTCAAGGCGCTGGAGCTGGCCTTGTGTTTCGTGGAAGTGATGCTGCAACGCCTCTTTGAGTTCTGCTGAGTGTGCCTTGTTTATCATCGTCGGCAGTTCACGCAGGATCTTGTTTTCGGCGTAGTAAACGTCGTTGAGAGTGGACACATATAGTTCTTCCAGATTTTTCATGGGGTGCTCCTTTGTGTTGGGTTCGTGGCACCTATGCCTTAGCGGCTGTTAAAGTTCCTTTCCCTGACGTAGAATTGGTGCATGGATGGTTATGTAAGCATTTACTGCACGTTCCCCGAGATGGCTTTTGCCAAGGCTCTGGCGACTGAATTGCTTGAAAAAAAGCTGATTGCCTGCGCCAATTTTTTTCAATCCGAAGCTCTTTACGAGTGGGATGGAAAAATGGAAAGCGCGCAGGAAGTGGTGGCGTTTTTCAAAACGCGCGAAGCGTTGTTTGAAGAAGTGCGGGCGGGTATTTGCGCCAAGCACCCTTACAAGGTGCCGTGTGTCGTTGCATTGCCGATCGGGCAGGGGCATTTGCCCTATCTGGACTGGGTGAAAACGGTGACCAAAAATGTATAGCTATAGTTTTCATGATGTGATGGTTGCGTTTGCCGTGTGCGTGGGTGCCGCGCTTGCAACCGTCATAGGTAGCGCGACCATCATCCGTGCCAAGGCCAACAACCCGAAGCTGCTGGCCTTTGGCCTTGCGTTTGCGGCGGGGGCGATGGTTTATGTATCGCTTGTGGAGATATTCGGGAAGTCGGTGATTGCGTTCTCGGCCATCCACGGGGATGTCGGCGGGTACAAGATGGCCACGCTGGCTTTTTTCGGCGGCATGCTATTGCTGGTGGGGCTGGACAGGCTGGTGCCTAACCCGCACGGAGAAATATCAACGGCGGATACGCCGCGTGGCGATAGTGTGCTCAAGCGTACGGGGTTGCTGGCAGCGCTTGCGATAACAGCGCACAACATACCTGAAGGGATGGCCAGCTTTTTTGCGACACTGGATGACCCTGTGGTGGGCGCGCCGCTAGCCATTGCGATTGCCGTACACAATATCCCCGAAGGGGTTTCGATTGCGATACCGGTTTATTACGCGACAGGAAGTCGTAAAAAGGCGCTGATAGCCGTTGGTATATCGGCCATGGCGGAGCCATTGGGGGCCGCCGTGGGGTATGGGCTCCTGGCGCCGTTTTTAACGCAGGCGGTGTTTGGCACCGTATTCGGGGCGATTGCAGGGGCCATGGTATTTTTATCGATGGATGAACTGCTGCCTGCCGCCAAACGCTATAGCAGCGGCCACGAAACGGCCTACGGGCTTGTGCTGGGCATGGCGACGCTTGCGCTGAGTTTAGTGCTTTTCAAGTAATGTTTACATAATTAGTATTTTCGTCTATACTAAATGGATCGAATTTTAAGAGGGGTTCATGATGGTTGACAGAAATGAAATCAAAGAGATTTTGCAAGAGATCTGGTACGGCGTGGTTCACGGATACAGTAAGTCCGAACATGATGCACATGCCCGCGCAAAGATGTCGGCAGTTGAAGACGATAGGGCAGAAAACGGACAGGCTTTTAGGGATGCCGAGGCTTCACTAAATGATCCGGAAGCAATAGCTGCAAGAAATCATACTGCAAGATTAGCAAGAGGACGTGGTGTTGAAGCTAAGGCAAAGGCCGGAGCTGCTTCTTCAGCAAGACTCAATCCCCTAGCATAATCATTTACAAAGCCTTAGCCTGACGCGGTAGAGGCTGCTTTTGCTGTAGCCCAGCGCATTGCGTGCGGCGGTCGTGAGGTCGATGACGCGGCCTGCGATGTGCGGCCCGCGGTCAGTGATACGGACCATGATTTTTGTGCCTGATTTAACATCCTCAACCTCCACCCATTTGCCGAAGTCTATGGTCGGGTGCGC
>JAGWXJ010000039.1 GCA_018969935.1 Alphaproteobacteria bacterium
CGCAGGTATTGCCGCTGTAACCAGCAACAGGGATAAAAACAGACGTGTGACGCGTGATTGGTGCATTGCAAATCATGTAAAAATTCAACGACTGCAATTTTCGCAAAGGGTACACGGCGCGTCAACCCCGCGACCGTCAAAAAACTTAGGAAAATGAATGGACTTAGCCGAAAAAACTGATTCTTTACTTGCCGCCGCGCATGAAGGCAGGCAGGTGGTCGCCAAATCCGGCTGATACTGGCCCCTCGTCGGCATCATCGCGGTGGCGTCGCGGCTCTTGGCGGGGCTCGTTGCGCGGGCGCTCGTTACGGGGGCGTTCCTCGCGTTTTTCTTGGCGGTTTTCTCCGCGGTTTTCGGGGCGTCTTTCGCTACGTTCCGGCTTTTCGGTACGCTCCGGGCGCTCGGCACGCTCGGCCTTGGCTGGGCCAGCAACGCGCTCGATTTTCTTGCCCGTCAGCTTTTCAATGGCGGCAACCAGCTTGTCATCATCCGGTACGGCAAAGGTATAAGCCACGCCCGATTTGCCTGCGCGGCCCGTACGGCCAATACGGTGGACATAATCTTCGGCATTGAAAGGCACATCATAGTTGAAAACGTGCGACACGCCGGAGATATCAAGCCCCCTCGCCGCCACGTCCGAACAGATCATGATGGATACTTTGCCTTCCTTAAAATCCAGCAAGGTGGCGGTACGCGCCGCTTGCGGCATGTCGCCATGCAACGGCGCAGCCGAAACACCCTGTTTTGAGAGAAAACGCGCAAGCTCGCTTACGTCTTTCTTGCGGTTGCAGAATACAAACGCGTTAACAACGCCCACGCTCTCGTCACGGATAAGGTTAAGCAGCGCGCGTTCTTTTTCACGGCCGGACCCCAGTATGATCAGGTTCTGCGTCACGGTTTCAGCAGTGCTGGACTGCGCTGCAACGGCTACCGTTTTGGGGTTCGTCATGAATGCTTCTGCCAGCTTCTGGATAGGCGCGGGCATAGTAGCTGAAAACAGCAACGTCTGGCGGATAGGCGGTATCATCTTGAGGATACGCTCGATATCGGGGATGAACCCCATATCCAGCATCCTGTCCGCTTCGTCAATCACCAGCACTTTGATGTCGTTCAAAAGCACGTTACCGCGCTCGAAAAGGTCCAAAAGGCGGCCGGGGGTCGCAATCAGCACGTCAACCCCGCGGGCCAGCAGGGCCGTTTGGTCACCCATGCCAACGCCGCCCACAATCAGGCATTTGGTCAATTGGCCGTATTTCCCGTATTTATCGAAGTTTTCGGCGATCTGCGCGGCCAGTTCGCGCGTTGGGCTAAGCACCAGTGCGCGCGGCATGCGCGCCTTGGATACGCCGTCAGCCAGTATTTCAATCATCGGCAATGTAAACGAAGCCGTTTTGCCAGTACCCGTGCGGGCAATACCCACAACGTCGCGGCCCTGTAAAACCCAGGGAATTGCCTTAGCTTGAATCTCGGTCGGGGTCGTATAACCGCTTTCGGTTACGGCGCGTAAAGTAGGCTCTGAAAGCCCAAGGTCGTGGAAGGTCATTTCACTCATGTGGGCGCGAATATAACGAAATCGGCGTAAAGGGCAAGTTTTGCCGCCCATACCGCCTTTTGGTATAATGATTTATAAAAGGGACACCATGATTCTAAGCTATCCGCAGTGGCAGGGTATCGGCTTCCCGACTAACGTGACGGAGGGCGCCAAACGTATGGCCTCCCTCATCGAAAACCCGTCCGCCATGCAGGCGGTTCCGGTTGCCGCCCCCCATGAACTCGACCTCGAGGACGGCATTTTCGGCCGCGCCGAACTGTACACACAGCTAAAAGCCGCCTTGGGCATCATCGGGGCCGCAAACCCGCAACGCATTTTAACGCTGGGCGGCGATTGCAGTGTGGAAGTTGCCCCCTCCGCCTACCTCAACAACCTCTATGGCAGCGATTTGCAGATTTTCTGGATCGACGCACACGCCGATATCCACTCCCCCGATACATCCTACACCGCCCACTACCACGGCATGCCGCTAGGCACGTTGCTGGGCGAAGGCACACCCGATGAATTTACGGCGCTGGTCCCGCGTAAAATCATGCCCGACCAAATCGCCTATCTGGGCCTGCGGAGCATCGACCCGCCTGAGGAAGACTACATAAACCACCACAACATCAAAAACCTGCGCTGGGATGCCCTGCCGAAAATGGAGCGCAAATACAAAAACGCCATCATCCATCTGGATACCGATGTGCTGGATGCGCGCCTGTATTCCGAATGCTCGACACCCACAACGGGCGGCGCCGACATGGAAACACTGGCGAAAACCGTTTCGTACATTTTTGAAAACTACAACGTGGTTGGCGCAACGCTAACCGAATACGCGCCAAAAAGGGCCGATACCGCCCTCCCGCTCATTAAAACCATTTTGCAGGATTACCTAAAAGCCAACGACCCGATGTGGGCTTAAAATGAATTGCCGACTTTGCAATCAACCTAAAAAACTTATTAAAGCACACATAATTCCTGATTGGGCCTTCAGATATCTAAAGCAAGACAATCATCTATTCCAAATAAACATGAAAGCAAAAAGCAGGAAAATCCAGTCAGGATACTGGGATAGAACTATACTCTGTGAGGATTGCGATAAAAAAATTTTAGGAAGATATGACACCTACGGAAAAAAATTCTTTAGCCAAGATTTTTCATCAAAAATAAAAACAATAAACGACCCACGAGGAAATGCAGAATACTTACACATTACAAATTTTGACTATAGCCTACTGAAATTATTTTTGCTTTCAGTAATCTGGAGAGCCTCAATCTGTAAGAAAGAGCAGTTTTCATCTGTTAACTTGGGGAGTTATGAAGAGATAATAAAAGATATGATCTTTAGTACCAAACTTACGCATGAAAACGATACTCAAATTGCAATGTTTACTTGGAAAGCACCACCAAAAGGACTTAGTTTTAGCAAAGCAATCATCTCGCCATTTAAAAGAAATTTCGGGGCAGACGTATATTCATTGGTAATGGCTGGATTTGAAATCCTAATAAAAGTTAGCCCATTACAATCTTCCATCCACATGGACGGCTTCAATGTAGTTAAACCTGAGGGTTTTGTAATTTTATCCACTGACTTTGAAGCAAGCGCAGTTGGAAAAGTTACAAAAAAAATCAGACAGAGGATTCAGGAAGCAAAATATACAGAAAAACAATCGCACTATCAGTAAGTATCACCAGAAACGAATCCAGCCTGTCAGACAACCAGTTAGAGGGATTTTCGTGGAAAATAATGGCGTTCCCTACGGGATTCGAACCCGTGTTACATCCGTGAAAGGGACGTGTCCTAGGCCTCTAGACGAAGGGAACGAGGTATCAAAGACGGGCTGTGTTTACCCACCCCGCGCATAAAATGCAAGTGTTTTTACTTGGCGGCACTAAGCCACGGGGCTATAAAGGCAAATCCATGACCAAACCCGCCCGCCATACCCCCGCATCCGAGGGTGCTTCGCCAAGCCAGACCCCGCTTCTGGATACCGTGGACACCCCCGCCGACATGCGCGGCTTCACAGACGCCGAATTGCGCCAGCTGGCCGATGAACTGCGCGCCGAAACCATAGCGGCCGTATCGCAAACAGGCGGGCACTTGGGCGCAGGGCTGGGTGTGGTAGAACTCACGGTCGCCATCCACGCCGTATTCAACACCCCTGAAGACAGGCTTGTCTGGGATGTAGGCCATCAGGCCTACCCCCACAAAATTATTACGGGCCGCCGTAGCCGCATACGCACGCTCCGTCAGGGCGGCGGGCTTTCAGGCTTCACCAAACGCTCGGAGTCGGAATACGACCCCTTCGGCGCCGCGCACTCCTCAACATCCATTTCCGCAGGCCTTGGCATGGCCGTCGCGCGTGACCTTGCTGGCGCCGACAACCATGTGATTGCCGTGATTGGCGATGGCTCCATTTCCGCAGGCATGGCCTACGAAGCCATGAACAACGCAGGCGCCCTCAAATCCAACATGCTCGTCATCCTGAACGATAACGACATGTCGATAGCACCGCCCGTCGGCGCCATGAGCCGCTATCTCACCAAACTCGTTTCCAGCAACCCCTATATGGGCGCGCGCGACATTGCCAAAAAAGTGGCCAACCTGCTGCCCCCACCCCTTAAAAACGCGGCCAAACGGGCCGAGGAAACGGCACGCAGCGCCTTGGGCCACGGCACACTGTTCGAGGAAATGGGCTTTTATTACATCGGCCCCGTTGACGGCCATGACCTTGATGCGCTGCTTCCCATCCTGCGCAACATTCGTGACACAAAGCACGATGGCCCCATTCTCATCCACGCCATTACCAAAAAGGGCAAAGGCTACGCGCCTGCCGAAAACGCCGCCGACAAAATGCACGGCGTCGCAAAATTCGATGTCGTGACAGGCGCACAGGAAAAAGCGCGCGCAAACGCGCCCAGCTACACCAGCGTCTTCGGGCATGAACTCGCAAAACACGGCCGCCGCGATAACAAAATCGTAGGCATCACCGCCGCCATGCCCTCGGGCACAGGCATGGATATTTTTGGCGATGCGCACCCCGACCGCATGTTCGATGTCGGTATCGCCGAACAACACGCCGTGACCTTCGCGGCAGGCTTGGCAACTGAAGGCTTCAAACCCTTCTGCGCCATCTACTCCACCTTCCTGCAACGCGGCTACGATCAGGTTGTGCACGATGTTGCGCTCCAGAATTTGCCAGTGCGTTTCGCCCTCGACCGCGCAGGCCTTGTCGGCGCCGATGGCGCAACCCACGCAGGCGCCTTCGATATCGCGTATCTGGGCTGCTTGCCCAACATGATGCTGATGGCCGCATCCGATGAAGCGGAACTTGCGCGCATGATAGCAACAGCCGTTGATTACAACGAAGGCCCGTGCGCTTTCCGTTACCCGCGTGGCAACGGCTTTGGCGTCACCATCCCCGAAACGCCTGAAAAACTTGAAATCGGCAAAGGCCGCATCGTGCGCGAGGGCACCGATATCGCCATCCTCAGCTACGGCGCACGCCTGCAGGAATGTTTGCAGGCAGCCGACATGCTGGCCGCCAAAAAAATCAGCGTTACTGTTGCCGATGCGCGTTTTGCCAAACCGCTGGATGAAAAACTCGTTTCATCCCTCATGAAAAACCACAAGGCAATGGTCACGATCGAGGAAGGCTCGGCCGGCGGTTTCGGTGCGCTTGTGATGCAGTTTGCGGCCAATGCGGGCCTGCTCGATAACGGTACGTGCAAACTCCGCACCATGCACCTGCCCGATGCCTATCAGGATCAGGACAAACCTGAAAAACAATACGCCGAAGCGGGGCTCACAGCCGCGCACATCTTTCAGAAGGTACTGGCCCTCGTTTGATCAAAACGCGGGCCTGCCCATTTTTTCGTGTTTCCAAGTGTAATCAGGCTCGCCGAATGCGGCCTTGATTTCGGCAGGCGGCGCTTCCGATGTCTGCTGCGCGATGTAATGGTAATTCTTGCGGTGTATAAGGCCTTTGTACTTGTCCATCATCAGGAATTGCCAGATGGATGTACGCGGCGCAATCTCGCCCGCATCAACCGCGCCAAGGTACATGTATGAAATGTGGTAATGGTATTTCTGCTTCTCGCCGGCAACAAAAGGCCCGCGCGTCAGGTCCATGTTGTGGCGGTTGTCGCGGCGCTTCACCTTCCGGCCAATCGGGTTTTCCGAGCAACGCAAAATCGCATCCAGATATTTCTCTTTCTTGTCGCCCATCTCCTGCTTGGTGACGGAGGCAACAGCCGAAACAATTGCATCCGAGAAACCGACCTTGCTGAGGTCCGCTAACGTCCAGTCGCTATCCTCGACCACGTCATGCAGGATACCGACAATCTTTTCATCAAGCGTGATGTGCTCACTCAAGGGGTCGGCGACTGTAAGGCAATGAAGCATGTAACTCTCGCCCGTCCAGCCCTGCGCCTTGCAAAGCGCCCACGATGAAATAAGCAGCGCAAGCGAGAAATCGGCAGGCATCTTTTCGTCAAGGATGCGCGCAATCAGCGGTTCTTTGGGGAAACCTTTTTCATTCATATTGGCCGCTTTCGAAAACGGTTCGGACGCCATGCAAATTCTCCTGCAACAGATATTTTACCTATTACAGATAGCAGGCAATCTTATGGAAGTAAACGGGCGTAGGCGCGGTTAACGCTGTCAGAAAACGCGCTGGCAATCGCCTTGGCAAGGCAGTCATAGCTCCACGCATTCATGTGCAGGTTGTCAGCAGCCGTAAAGTGGCTGACAGGAATACCGTTTTTACGATGCCACCCGCGCATCAGCGCATGGCGGTCTATGAGGTTGAGCCTGAAGGCGCGGGAAGCCTCGTCCAGCACGCGCATCATCTTGGGGGCATCGGGCTTTGCTTCCACGGCGGGCGCAAATTGCGCGTTCATCAGCACAACCTCGATACCGCGGGACTGGATGGCCCTTATAGCCTCGGCAATCTTGACTTCGGCCTCGGCCACCGATCGGCCTTGCAACACCACGTTGGTCCCTACCTGAAACAGCACCATATGGGGGTTATGCGCAAACACGTCACGTTCAAGGCGAAGCATCATGCCGTCCACATCCTCGCCGCCAACACCGCTGTTAACAACGGTAATGCCTTGGCGGGGGAAGCGCGCGCGCAACTCGGCTTCAAGCCTCTCGGGGTAGGATTGGCCTTTGTCGGCCCCCGCCCCTTCGGTCGATGACGAACCAAGCGCAACGATGCGCAATTCTTGCCCCAGCATCAGGCGGCCCACACCGGCCATGGACTGGTCAAACCTGATGGTGTTATCGGGTGTAGGGCATGCCTGCCCGTAAGCCTCGGTGCCCGATGCGGCCAATGCCAGAAATCCTGAAACCAATGTGCCTGTGATACGTCTTTTCACGGTCTTGTCTGTCCGTTGCCGAATACTCTGTACTGTGTTGTTGTCAGCTGCTCGGCACCCACGGGCCCGCGTGCATGCAGGCGCCCTGTGGCTATACCGATTTCAGCCCCGAACCCGAATTCACCGCCATCGGCAAACTGGGTGGAAGCATTGTGTAGCACGATGGCTGAATCCACTTCACGCAAAAACTTTTGTGCAGCTGCGTTATCCGCCGTGACAATGCTTTCCGTATGATGGGATCCATAATGGTTGATATGCGTAATCGCACCTGCAACCCCGTCCACCACTTTCACGGATATAACCGCGTCCAGATATTCCGTCCGCCAGTCTTCCTCGGTAGCTGGTGTTACGCGGGCATCAACGGCCTGCGTATCGGCATCGCCGCGCACGGCACATTTGGCATCCAATAACATCTGTACCAAAGGCTTCAGGTGTGTAGCCGCACACGCGCGGTCAACCAGCAGCGTTTCGGTTGCCCCGCAAATGCCGGTGCGGCGCATCTTGGCGTTCAGCACAACTGCCTTAGCCATTTCAAGGTTCGCGGCACCATCCACATACACGTGGCAAATACCGTCAAGGTGCGCAAATACGGGCACGCGCGCTTCCTCCTGCACCCTTGCAACAAGCGACTTGCCGCCGCGCGGCACTATCACATCAACCGTACCTTGCAGGCCTTTCAGCATCAGCCCCACCGCCTCGCGGTCAGGCACCGGCACCAATGAAATAGCCGCAAGCGGCAACTGGCTTTTTTGCAGGCCCTGCTGCAACGCCTGATGGATGGCGACAGCCGTACCATATGAATCCGAACCCGGGCGCAAAATAACGGCATTGCCCGATTTAAGGCACAGCGCAGCCGCATCAGCCGTCACATTCGGGCGGCTTTCGTATATCACCCCGACAACGCCCAGCGGCACACGCACCTGCTGTATTTTAAGGCCGTTCGGGCGCGTCCATTCCTTCACAATGCTGCCCACAGGGTCGGGAATGTCAGTCATGTTCGCAACGGCTTCCGCAATCGCATTCAGGCGCTTGGCATCAAGGTACAGGCGGTCAAGGTAGGCACTGGTCATGCCCGCTTTTTCGGCGGCATTCCAATCCTTGCGGTTGGCAGCCAGTATGGCGGCAGCATTGCTGGAAAGCGCCTCCGCCATCGCCCACAGCGCACCGTTTTTGCGGTCGGGCGGCACAAGCGCCATGGCACGCGCGGCAATCCGCGCCTCGGCACCCAGTGCGTTCATGGTGTCTTCAAGGCTCACAACATCACCATGTCATCGCGGTGGATAAGCTCGGCCCTGAAGGGCGCGCCAAGTATGCTTTCAATCTCGGCGCTTTTTTTGCCGGCAATCTGTACGGCCTCGGCAGCGTCATAGGCCACAAGCCCGCGCGCAAGGTCACGCCCCGCACCATCGCGCACCGCCACCACATCGCCTTTGCCAAACGCACCATCAATTTTGCGCACACCGGCAGGCAACAGGCTCTTGCCGTTTGCAAGCGCGGCAGCTGCGCCGTCATCAACCACCACAACCCCCGCAGGCGCCATGGCCCCCGCAATCCACTTCTTGCGGGCTTGCAGCGGCGTTTCGGCAGCCTTGAAAACGGTGCACTTGCCGCCGTCTTCAATCGCCTTCACAGGGTGCATGATTTTCCCGCTGGCAATCAGCATCGTACAGCCCGAGCCCGTTGCGATTTTCGCGGCATCGACTTTTGTCTTCATCCCCCCGCGCGAAAATTCTGATGCGGCACCACCCGCCATCGCCTCAATCTCGGGCGTAATCCGCTCGATAACATCCAGAAACTTGGCTGCACTGTCCTTTTGCGGGTTCGCCGTATACATCCCGTCAATATCGGATAGCAAAATCAGCCCGTCCGCTTCCGCCATGCTCGCCACACGCGCGGCCAGCCTGTCGTTGTCGCCGTACTTTATCTCGGCGGTCGCAACCGTATCGTTCTCGTTGATCACCGGCACCGCGCCCATGCCAAGGAGGGTGGATAGCGTCGCGCGCGCATTCAGGTACTTGCGGCGCTCCTCCGTATCGCCAAGCGTCAGCAATATCTGCGCGGCCTTAAGGCCCCTCGCATCAAACGCCACACTCCACGCCGATGAAAGCGCGATTTGCCCAACAGCAGCCGCAGCCTGTGATTGGTCCAGCGTTAGCGGGCCGCGCGGCAACTTCAAAATCGCGCGCCCAAGCGCAATAGCCCCCGATGAAACAACAAGCACCTGCGCACCCTTGGCAACAAGCGCGGCAAGGTCATCGCACAGCGCATTCAGCCAATCCGTTTTCGGCAAGCCGCTGGCATGGTCCACCAAAAGGGCGGAACCCACTTTGACAACCACACGCTTGAACTGGCTAGGCTTCATCGCGTCAAATCCCGAATGTTTCGGCCCACCGTTCCGTACGGGCGAGTGAACGGTCAAGCGATGCCATGGTCTTGGCCATGTCGGGGCTTTCATCATCTTTCCACTGTCGCATCGCCGCCAGATAAATGACGGATAGGCCAAGCACGCGCGCAGCCCCGCGCCAGCCCGTTGTTTCAATGCCGCAGGCTTCCAGCATCCACGCCATCGAACGGCCAAGGTGCGGCAGCGCAATCACCATTTGTTTGGGGTCCGCACAAAATGAACCGAGTATGGATACAACCGCCTCGCGGTCGCGGTTCAGGCGGTCAAAACGCTCCATCAGAATATCGAACAGGCAATCACGGTGGCTACCGCCCCCGCCCTGCCCGTAGCTTTCAAGTACGTCCGCGTCCACACGGCGGGCATAGGCCGCCAGTATGTCTTCCCGCCCGTCAAACATCTGCGATAGGGCCGAAAGGCTGATACCCGCCTCCTCGGCAATATCGCCCATGGTCACGTTTGCCCAGTCGCGCTTGGCCGCAAGGGCGAGAGCCGCGTCCACAACATCGGTGCGGGGGTTGGATGAAATCGTCTGTTTTTGTCTTTTCGAGGCCATAGTGGGTGTATAGCATAGGCGCAAAACAACAGGAATCGGATAAATGCCAAAAACATACGAATTAACGGGCCTCGGAAACGCCATCGTGGATGTCATCGCAAAGGTGGAGGAAAGCTTTCTGGCCGATTACGAAATCACCAAAGGCTCCATGACCCTGATTGACGAAACCCGCGCCAAAGGCCTTTACGATGCCTTGGGCGTAGCGCACGAGGTTTCGGGCGGCTCCGCTGCCAACACCATGGCCGGTTTTGCCTCCTTCGGCGGCAAGGGCGCCTTTATGGGTAAAGTGGCAAACGACCAGCTCGGCGGGATTTTCACGCACGACATGCGCGCCGAAGGCGTGCACTTTGCAACCCCGCCCCTTGCAAACGGGCCTGAAACCGCCCGCTGCATGATAGTAGTGACACCCGATGCGCAACGCTCCATGAGCACGTATTTAGGCGCCTCGGTTGAATTTTCTGAATCCGATGTCGATGAAGCCCTGATAGCGGATTCCCAAATCATCTACCTCGAAGGCTATCTTTTCGATAAGGACGCCGCAAAAAAAGCCTACTACCGCGCCACCAAGGCCGCCAAGGCCGCGGGCACCAAAGTGGCCCTCTCCCTCTCTGACAGCTTCTGCGTTGACCGCCACCGCGCCGACTTCCTGAAACTCATCGAAAACGATGTCGATATCCTCTTCGCAAACGAAGCCGAGATACTTTCGCTCTTCCAGACCAAATCATTCGAGGAAGCCGCAACCCAAATCAAAGGCAAATGCGAAGTAGCCGTGCTCACACGCAGCGAAAAAGGCTCGGTCATCGTATCCGCATCAGAAAACATCTCGGTCGCAATCCAGCCTGTCGCAGACGTGATGGACACGACAGGCGCAGGCGATCAATACGCCGCAGGCTTCCTGTTTGGCTATGCGCGCAATATGCCTTTGGCACGTTGTGGCGCGCTTGGCAGCTTGGCAGCGGCTGAAGTCATAAGCCATATCGGCCCGCGCCCTGAAACGTCGCTCGCAAAACTCGCGCACGAAAAACTGGGGTTGCCACAAGCCGCATGATGTTCCGCGCCGCCCTTTGCATGTTAGCCTTGCTGCTGTCAGCCCACGCATGGGCAGGCGATGCGCCTGTTAACGCCATCGCCATGCACGGCGCGCCCAAATACACGGCAGGCGCAAAACATCTCGATTACATTGACCCCTCGGCATCCAAAGGCGGCACCCTTACCCAAAGCGTCGTAGGCACCTTCGATACGCTCAACCCTTTCACCCTCAAGGGCAAACCCGCCCAAGGGCTCGATTACGTCTACGACAGGTTGGCTGCAAGGGTATGGGATGAGCCGTTTACGCTCTATGGCCTCGTGGCCAAACAGTTCATCGTGCCGGATGATCGCTCGTCCATCACCTTCATCCTCGATGAAAAGGCAAAGTTCCACGACAAAACCTCCATCACCGCCGATGACGTGAAATTCACCTTCGAACAGCTCAAGCAGTACGGCCGCCCCAACATGCGCCGCGTCTACCAGCTGGTCAAAAAAATCACCATCGAAAACCCGCGCACAATCCGTTTCGATTTAGGCCAAGGCTATGACCGCGAAACGGTCATGATACTCGCCATGATGCCGGTGCTGCCAAAGCACGACTGGGCAGGGCGTGACTTCAATTCAACCACGCTGCAAATCCCCGTGGGCTCGGGCCCCTACCGCATCAAAAACGTCGGCGTGGGCCGCAAAATCGAATACGAGCGCGTGAAGGATGACTGGGCCGCCGACAACATCACCCGCGTCGGCCACAACAACTTTGATAAACTTGTCTTCGATTATTACCGCGATGATGCTGTTGCACTGGAAGCATTCAAGGCCCATGAAACCGATGTCCGCCGCGAATTCGATAGCGCCAAATGGCAAACCGCCTACAACGACACGCCCTCGAGCGTCAAAAAGGAAGCCATCCCCCACGGCAGGCCCGAATGGGTAAAGGGCTTCATCTTCAACCTCCGCCGCCCGCCTTTTGATAACCCAAGCGTGCGGGAAGCCCTCAACCTCGCCTTCGATGCCGACTTCGTAAACCAGACGCTGTTCAGGGGCGAGGGCAAACGCATCACCAGCATCTTCCCGAATACCGAGCTTGCGGCCAACATGTTGCCCGCCTCCCTGCCCCGCCGCGACGCTTTGGTAAAAGCCAACAAGCTGCTTGAGGATGCGGGCTACAAAGTCCAGCAAGGCAAGCGCGTGGATGTCAAAACCGGCAAACCCTTGGCGTTCCAGATTTTGCTGGCAGCCGCGCAGGATGAAAAAATCGCCCTCGCCTTTACTGGCGGCCTCAAAAAACTGGGCATTGAAGCCAATGTCCGCACTGTCGATGCCGCACAGTTCGCAGGCGCGCTGGCCTCCTATGATTACGATATGGTGCTCCATTACTGGATAAACACGCTCTCGCCGGGCACCGAGCAAATGATCTACTGGGGCTGTGATGCCGCCAAAACAGGCGGCAGCAAAAACTACAGCGGCATATGCACCCCCGAAATTGACGAGGCCGCAAAAGCCATCAGCGCCGCCACAAGCCGCCGACAGCTCATCCAGTCGGCCCGCAACCTCGATAATCTGGTCATGCAGGCAAACCTGTTCGTGCCCCTCTTTACAATAGGGCTGGATTACTGGGCCTACTGGCCCAACGTGGCCCACCCAAGGCAAACCCCGCTTTACGGGCAAGTCCTTGAAACATGGTGGGCGCATTGATATGGTCATAAAAAACAAGCTTAAGGGTTGAGATAACAATGAAAAAAATTCTGGCACTGGGTGTTGCAACCATCATGCTTTCGGCCTGCTCGGGCAGCTGGATGCCCCGTATGGACGGCGGCTACAGCGGCGTCACACCCTCCGAGGCCAATGCCATCGAAAAACAGGTTCGCAACCGCGCCGATTACTGGATGCGTGCCGACCACGTAACAGCCGAATACATGACAGGCCCCAAAGCCCAGCACCAGTTGCACTCCGATATCGCGAAATGCGTGGCCGAAGTGCGCGAGCTTGTTCGCCTCGGCTCCATCCAGCCGACAACACCACCCAAAGGCGTCCCGATGGATCAGGACCAGCGCACGGGCTGGGTATCGCCCACGCGCAACGGCCCCCTGTACATGGAATACCAGCCCTATTCAGACTTTGACGGCTGCATGCGCGCCAAGGGTTGGGACCGCCTCGATTTCGTGAAGCCCGTCATTGCCGACCGCGCTGCACACAACTACAACGGCACCATTCTGGGCATGACAGCCGGTTCAACGCCGCGTACAACCGCGCGCTACGATACCTACGGCAATGACCAGCGCCAAAACACCGGTTTCAATCAATAACGGAAAGACATACCAATGAAGTTCTTTGTAGATACGGGCGAAATTAACGAAATCCGCGAACTTGCCGCAACAGGCATGCTGGACGGCGTTACAACCAACCCCTCGCTCATCGCCAAATCAGGCAAACAGTTCATCCCGCTGATCGAGGAAATATGCTCGGTCGTAACCGGCCCCGTATCGGCTGAAGTTGCCTCCACCGATTACGAAACAATGCAAAAGGAAGCCGACAAGCTTTCCAAAATCGCCAAAAACATCGCCGTCAAAGTTCCGCTTACGGAAGCCGGCCTCAAGGTCTGCCGCAACTTGGCCGACAAAGGCATCATGGTCAACGTCACGCTCTGCTTCTCGGCTGTTCAGGCCATTCTGGCTGCAAAGGCTGGCGCCGCGTTCGTATCGCCCTTTATTGGCCGCCTCGATGACATCGGTCAGGACGGCATGCAGCTGATTGCCGACATCCGCCAGATCTACGACAACTACCCGAATTTCAAAACCGAGATTCTGGCCGCATCCATCCGCCACCCGCAGCACGTGCTGATGGCCGCGAAAATGGGCGCCGATGTTTCAACCATCCCCGCTTCCACCATCAAGGCGCTGTACAAGCACCCGCTCACCGATAAAGGCCTCGCCGCCTTCGTCGAGGACTGGAAGAAAACAGGCCAGAGCATCCTGTAACCATGTGGCGCTGGCTGGCCATACTGCTTCTTGCAGGCTGTTCAACCACCGCCGCGCCCGACCGCTACTATAACAAGCGCGATATTCCGGCGCCTTCTATCGGCAGCTTCCCGAGCTGTCGTGCCTATGGCTGCACGAAAATCGATATGGTGAGCCTCTCCAAAAAGGAATGGCGGCAGATCAAAAAACTCTTCCCCGCCAAATCCCCTGAAAAGGAACGCAAGGCGATTTCAAAATCCATCGCCCTCTTTGAAAAATATGTCGGCGCCAAAAC
>JAGWXJ010000040.1 GCA_018969935.1 Alphaproteobacteria bacterium
GGCAATACGCAAGGCTTGGAATGTGCGTGTTGCGGGATGTATTGCAAATTTGCGCGAAGCTGCGGGCATTGCCGCCTTCACGATATCAGCCAGCACCAGCGTGGTTTCGATTTTCTTCTCGGCCCGCGCCTTCACAATGGCCGCGGCAATCTTGCGGGCGTAACGCTCCTCGCCATACTTCCAGATGATATCGGCCAGCGCCTTTTCATCGAGTGTGTTTACAAGGATGCTTGCAGGCTCGCCCGATGATGCATCCATGCGCATATCAAGTGGCCCGTCCTTCGTGAAGGAAAAACCGCGCGCCCCGTCATCAATTTGCATCGATGAAACACCGAGGTCCATCACAAACCCGTCAACACCTTCAATATCCAGCGTGGCCAGATGCGTGGATACATCGCCAAACGCACCATGGACCGGCACAAGGCGCGGGTTGGCCTTGGCCATGCCTTGCGCACGGGCGTACGCACTCGGGTCACGGTCAATAGCCACAACCTTGCAGGCAGCGGCATTTAAAATGGCTGTGGTGTAACCACCGGCACCAAACGTACCGTCGACATAAATTTCGCCATTGCGCGGGGCAAGCGCCTCAAGCACTTCAGGCAGCATCACGGGGACATGCGGCGCGTTCATGCCTCACCCCCGTTGCGCGCGGGCAAAACCAGCCCTTTGGTTTTCACTGATTTTTGTGCAACCTCGCGGCGTTTTTTCCACGCGGCCGGTGACCACATCTGGAATTTGCGGCCCAACCCTACAAACGCCACTTCTTCGTCAAAACCGGCATGGGCGACAAGTTCGGCCGACAAAACAATCCGCCCCTCGGTATCAAAATGCAGCGGCATAGCCTCGGCCAGTGTGGCGGCGGCCAAGTCGTCCTGATCCATCGAAAACATGGGGTAAGCATCAAGCCTGCTGGCGATGTCTTCCATCATCAGCGGCGCAAACCCCTCTAGCGCGGCATGGATGGGCGATTTCATCAGGATCACACCGGCAAAAGGCTGCTCGCCCAACACGGCACGGAATGGCCCGGGCACGGATACACGGCCCTTGCGGTCAATACGGTTGATGGTGGTCGATAGAAAAAGGCCCATTTGTGCGCCCTTGGGTGGATATATATGGGATAGCATGGGATAAAATGGGACGTCAACAGCAACCATCGGCAAATAGCTGAAATTTCTTACCTTTTTAGAAGTTTTCCACAGGTCAATTTACCTGCGCAAGCATAGACAGCGGCAATAATAGCAACCCCAATCTGTAACTTATGAAAATACAAACTTTAGTTTTGTCTTTTTTAAACAATTGAAATTAAACACTTTTTTCTTGCATTACCATAATAAGTAAGCAATATTCACCAACGACACGCCTTCCACTGGGGAATTAAAAACGGGCCAAAAAGGCCCAAAAAGGCGGGTTGAACAGGGGGAAAAATGATGACTGGATTGATAGTCATATTCGGCGCAAGCCTGACAATGTTCGTAAGCTCTCTTGCTTATGCCATCGTCAAAGACTGGCAGGAGGAACGCTCCGGCCTTTCCAAACTCGTAAAAGACCAATTGGCCCAGACCGGCTTTCAACCGAAGCGGACATTCGACCGCGCGGCACGCAGGCCGGTCAGGATTCTTGGTTCGTTTATCCTGTAACGGGAATGAAAAAAGAGGCCCTTCTGGAAGGGCCTCTTTTTGTATTCTTCAATGCCTGCTATCAGGCGCCGCAAGCGGCCATTTCGTTAAGGGCGCCAGCGGGGTCGGACGACATGTTGTATGTCGTGGGCTGGCCCTGCGCTGCACCTTGCACGGCATCCTGCCAGCATGATGTATTGTTGCCACCGGCAGCAGGCACGATGTTGTTTAGGTCAGATGGGTTGCCGGAATTGCCGTCACCACCAGCTGCAGGCGTAATGTCGTTCAGGTTATTGGGCAGGCCAAACCCGCGCAAACCTTGGCCAAAACCGGTGCTGGGAAGGCCTGTGATGGTAAAGCCCGGGCCCGATTTGCCTGCAACATAAGCGGCGTACGCATTACGGAAGGTATCTTCGATGTTGAACCCGAGCAGGTCAATCTCGTCACCCTCGGGCGCATCAGGCCCAAGGAAGAAGAGGCCAAGCGTCGGATCGTCATTGAAATCGACAATGCTGAATTCCGCAAACAGGCGTTGCAATGGCGTAAGGCCGGTGCTCACTCCCGTAAACGTCCCAAACGGTGTCACAAACGTGGCGTTTGACGCATCGATAACCGTAGGCAGGCCAGGCGCAAACAAGGCGCCGTCACGAAGCTCGATATAGAACAGCCCTTGGTCTTCGAAGTACGTTTGGCCAATCGTGTTATCAACCAATGCCAGATAGGTTGGCGTAGGCTCTTCGCTCTCGCCCACAAACTCGCTGGAAGGCGCAAATACTATCCCTGTAGTGCCGCCATAAATTTCGTTGGCGGGGCCCGTCAGGTCAATATTGCCGGCCCCGAAGAACATACCAACCGTATTATCAAATAGCTGGTTGCCAGCCACGTAAACCGTACGTTCGCTGATGGGGTGGATCTCGGGGTTCATGGTGAACGAGTCACGGTCGATGTAGATACCGGCCTCGTCAGCAGAATTGGCAATCTGGTTATCGACTATCGTCGCGTGGTTTACATCCTGCACAAAAATACCTGCGTACGCCCCTTTGAGGTTGCCCGCAGGGTCAATGTTGTTTTGGGCCGCATCGAATGTGTCAGCTTCCTTCACAAGGATGCTGTTGCCCTCGGCCGCACGGATGATGTTGTTATTGGCTTCAACAAACTGTACACCCTCGAATTTGAGGCCGCTGATAAGCGAAGAACCGAAAGGCTCTGGTTCCGGCTCCTCATGGTTCGGATAGCCGATGTAAAAACCGTCAATATAGGCGGAATTCATGTATTCGAAGGTAGCACCGGCAATAACGGATTCATCATCGGTGAATTCACCGGCATCGCGGGCATCTTCACCTTCATTGGCACCCAACAACACGATGTTGCTGATGTTTTTTCCGCCAACCGTAATGTTCTCGCTCCAGTCACCTGCACCTACGCGGATAACCGTCGTGCCGTCTTCATTGTTCACGATGGCATCAATCGCCGCCTGAATGGTGTTCAGCTCGTTGCGCGTGATCGCAATGTCCTGATCAACGTCAACATACCCCTCACCGCGTGTACGGATGGTACCGGGCGCGGCAAACAGGCCGTCAAACGATGTGAACAGGATGTCGCCGCCATCGGCATCAATAATCTGGTCTTCGTCGATGATAATGCTGCCATCGGCATAAAAATCCACATCGCCGCCATGCGTATCGACCGCGTTTTCAATACCGAATGACGAAATTTCAGGGCCGTAAAAATGGATATCGTCGCCCGATGTTATAATAATTTCGCCGCCTTCGCTGGTCACCAGCTGGCCCTCGTCACGGATATACGTGTCGTTACGCGATGTAATGTCGATGGTGCCGCCGGAATTGCCGTCACCGCCCGAAACATCAACCTTGCCGCCTACGTTTACACGGCCCGCCGAAAGCACGATTTTGCCGCCCTGCATGGTGGCCGATGATGCTTTGGTAACACCCGTTACGTTCACGAGGTTGTTGACGATGCGCGATGCCGCATTGGCCGTCATCTGGATGGTGCCGCCTTCGGCGTCAATGGTACCGCGCTGTTCAAGCACGGCCTCGGTTGTCGTGGGGTCGGCCGCAAGCGTAATCAGGTCATCCCCGTAAAGGTCAACCGTCACGGCTTCGCCTGCCGCCATGGATACGCGGCCAAGGCGCGCATTGATAACGCCGTAGTTACGCACACGCGGCGCCACAAGGGCCGCAAGGCCGCCTTCAGCAATCGTCATCGTGCCGCGCGCCGTAATCGTGGCGTCTGCAAAGTTGGAAATGCCGAATGTATCGCCGCCCGACATGATCTCGGCATCGTTCACATCACCGGTTGATGCAATGATGCCGTTCACATCCACATGGGAATCGCGGCCGAAAATAATGCCGTTGCGGTCAAGGATAACCACGCGGCCGTTGGCTTTAAGCGTACCCATGATGCGCGACGGGTCTTCACCCTCGCCTACCACGCGGTTAACGGCAAGCGATGTCGTGGAAGGCTGGAAGTACTCAACCTTGGCTGTGGTGCTGATGTTGTATGTATCCCAGTCAATGATGACGCGGTCTGTCGACTGGTTGATGTTGAGGCGTGTCGTGCCGGTTCTGTCAAACGTGGCGGCGCCAGCCACAACGTTTTCACCCATTGGCGTTTCAGCTTGCGCTGGCGTTGCCACGAAGGCTGCCGCACATGCAGTGGCAAATAGTACTGCGCGCAGCGAATGAGAATTACTCGCGGTAATCTTCGTAGCCATAGGGAACCTCACAGTTTGGGAATGTTTAAGTTGATAGACCATAATTCACCCCTGTTCTATAAGGCAATTTATTTTTATTAAGGAAAATAAATATCCGTTATTACTAAGGAAATAGCCTTGTCTGCGCCCAAAACTCTGTCATTCTCATCACACATATATATAAGGGGTCCACACAGCCCTATTAGCCAGCACAAGGATTAGCCATGCGGATTTCATTTAATGCTATTGTTTTCAGCCTGTTAGCTGCTTCCGCGCTATCGCCCGCGTTGGCATTCGCCCAACAAGCCGTCACGGGTACAACAGACGCCGGCCGCGTTGAACGCAACCTCCAGCTCCGCGCAGCTCCTGGCCTCCCCGCCCCGCAAGCGATTGACGTAAAACCCGCCGCCGCAACCGAAATGCCTGCTGGCGCCGAAACCATGTCGCTGGTTCTGAACAACATCTCAGTGGACGGTATGACCGTTTACTCGGAATCCGATATCCGTGGCCTGTATGCCGATAAAATCGGCCAAACCATTTCTCTGGCTGATGTCTACGGTATTGCGGCAGCCCTTACAGCCAAATACCGCAACGACGGCTACATCCTGACCCAAGTCGTAATCCCGCCCCAGACTATCGATGGCGGTAACGTGAAATTTCAGGCCGTAGAAGGCTATGTCGATCAGGTCATCGTTAGCGGCAGCATTTCGGAATACGAAATTGCGCTTCTCAACGGCTACGCGCATTACATCAAAAACGCAAAGGTCACCAACATCAGGGATCTGGAGCAAACGATGCTCCTCATCAACGATGTACCGGGCCTCACAGCCCGCAGTGTACTTTCACCCTCCGCCGATAAAGTTGGCGCCGCCGACATGCGTATTATGGTCGAGGAAAAACCATACGAAGGCCAAATCGGCTTCGATAACTACGGCAGCCCCTATCTGGGTGAAAACGAATTCAGCGCCGCCTTCGCAACCAACTCCCTGCTCGGCATGGGCGAACGTATCGGCATCGAGGCCGTATACGCACCGGGCCGCGAACTCTCGAAAGAATTGGCCTACGTCAACGCATCATACGCACAGCCCTTCGGGCCATATGGCACGCGCCTCAAGCTCACGGCTTCCAAAGCCTTCACCGAACCGGGTGACACGCTACACGCCTTCAACATCAATGGCCGTTCCACATACGGTGAACTGCGGCTCGAACAACCGGTCATCCGTACACGCGCCCTGTCGTTTGCCCTGAATGCACAACTGGACGCCCGTAACAGCGAAACCACCAGCAACATCGATACCAAGAAAATCGATAACATCCGCGCCTTCCGTATCGGCGCCGACCTCGATTTTTCCGACACGCTTCTGGGTGCAGCCATCAACAGCCTCAGCCTCACGGCATCAAGGGGCCTTGGCATTCTTGGCGCCAGCGACAAAGGTGACGCCGATCTGACACGCCCCTCCGGTGACCCTGAATTCACGAAATTTGAACTGGAAGCCCAGCGCCTCCAGCACATCTACAACAACGTAAACCTGATGGTAGGCTTCAAGGGCCAGACCTCGCCCGACGCGCTTTTGTCTGCCGAGGAATTTGGCGTAGGCGGCGCCTCGTATGGCCGCGGCTACGACCCGTCGGAAATTGTTGGCGACAAGGGTATCGCCGCAAAGGCCGAAATCCAGTGGTCGCCTTCCATGGGCGAAGGCTTCTTTGATGGCCTGCAGGCATTTGGCTTCTACGATGTCGGCCGCGTCTGGAACAAGGACGCAACCACGTCAGCCGGAAAAATCGACTCGCTCGCTTCTACAGGCCTCGGTGTACGCGCAAGCTTCCTGCAAGGCACGCAGCTTGAAGCCTTCTGGGCCCTGCCCCTTACGGTTGATGTAGGCTCGCGCACAAGCCAGACCCCGCGCGTTGAACTGAAACTCACGCGCCCGTTCTAAAAACGGCGATCGTTTTTTTATAGGAAAGAAAAACCAGAAGGCCTGTAAGCCGGATTCTGTTGTAGACCGCCATTCCTCTAGGCCAGCATTCACATGCTGGCTCAAGCGTCCAACCCGAACCCCTCGCTCTGGAACAGGAACTGGCGTTGCCGCCGCGGGATTCCTATTTGGTCTTGCATCTGGAAGGGGTTGCCCTGCCACCCGTGTTGCCACGTGCGCGGTGCGCTCTTACCGCACCTTTTCACCCTTACCTGTAAAGCCGAAGCCATGCAGGCGGTATCTTCTCTGTGGTCCTATCCCTGGGGTTGCCCCCGCCGGAGGTTATCCGGTTCCATTGTTCCATGATGTCCGGACTTTCCTCCCAATCTTGCGATCCGGCGGCGGTCCAGCCTTCTGGTGCGGGCAATATGCGCCTAAAAGCTCAGCTTTTCAAGAATTTGCGGTTGAGGATGGATAGCGTAGCCCCAACCTCCCACGTCAAAATCGTGGAATCCGTCTTGCCAAAATGGCGGTTGAAGGCGCGGCACATATCCTGAAGCTCGCACTCGGGGTCGTAGCCCCATTTCACAAGCGCGCCCTTAAGCACGGAATCCGATGAGAGGTACATCTGCGCGCGCGGATAATCATCGGGCTCGGCCTCGGGCCACAAACCAATCCCGTTACGGGCCATAAGCCGCCAGTTGAATTTTTCGCCGGGGTCGGATTTGCGGTTGGGCGCGATATCGCTATGCCCCAAAATCCAGTCCTGCTTGATGGGGTGGCGCTTGCAAATACTCTGGCAAAGCTCGATCAGCGCATCCATTTGCGCGCGCGGAAACATCTGGTACCCGAATTCATGGCCGGGGTTCACAAGCTCGATACCGATGGAATTATCATTCAGGTTCTTCTTGCCGCGCCAATAGGAAACACCAGCATGCCATGCACGGTCGCGTTCATCCACCAGCGCATAGATCTTGCCCGTTTCATCAATCATGTAGTGCGCGCTTACGCGGCCGCGGTATCGCGCCGCATCGCTGTCATCGCAAAGGCGCTGCAAGGCATCCTCGGCTGTCAGCATACCCGTGTAATGGATGATGATGCTGTCAATCACCGTCCCGTATGGGCGGTCATCGCAGTTCATCGATGGGTTGATGATGATGGGGGCTTTCATGCAGAACGGGTATTCGGTTTGACAAAGTATACCATCATCAACCCTATAATCCAGAAGGCTAAAATGCTGGCAATCCCTGCCCGCTGGCTATCAAACGCGCTTGTAAGGGCGGCAAAGGCAAACGGCCCTACAAACGATACGGCTTTTCCGGTCATGGAATAAATCCCAAAAAAACTGCCCAGTTTTTCAGGGGGTGCCATTTGCGCAAGCATGGTGCGGCTGGATGCCTGTACAGGCCCGATAAACAAACCCATGGCACAGGCAAGCGCGATAAACATGGTTTTATCACTGGTCAAAAGCACACCCGTGCCAAACAACACAAGGCCGACAAGGCTTACCATCACGGTTACTTTGGCGCCAATGCGGTGATCCAAAAATGAAAACGCAAGCGCCCCCACACCCGATGCCACATTCATCGCAATCGCAAAGATCATGACCTCGGAAAAACCCATGTGCAGCGTACCAGCGGCATAAAGCCCGCCCACGGCAAATAGCGTTGCCAGCGCATCACGGTACACGGCCGATGCCGCCAGAAATTTCAGTATCTCGGGGTATGCCCGCGCCTCGCGCACCATGGCCTTGCAATCACCAATGGCAGCAATAACACTTTGCCTGAATGTAATGCTTTCACGCGGCGCATCAGGGCAGTACGCAAAATACGGTATGGCAAAAACGGCAAACCATAAGCCGGTAAACACCATCGCCATGCGCACATGCTGCGCACCGTCTTTGGTTATACCCAAAAGCCCGCCTTTATTACCAAGCCCGATAAACAGCAGCAACACAATCACAAGGCAGACAATGCTGCCAAAATACCCGAAACCCCAGCCGATGCCCGATACCCGCCCCATATCGGCAGGTTTCGCCACAAGCCCGAGTGTGGAGTTATAAATATTCTGGATGAATTCGAAGATGATGGTCAGCACCGCACCAAGCACTAACGCCATCACAACCGATGACGCCTGCGGCTCGACAAAATAAAGCCCTGCCGTAAGCGCCGCGCCCGCAACAGTCAGGAATTTCAAAACAGGTTTGTGGGGGCCGTAACGGTCAATCGCCGCCCCCAGTATGGGTGAACACACGGCAATCACGACACCGGCCCATCCTTGCGCATAAGACCATGCGGCGCTTCCGGCCACTTCATCGCCGTATACCGATTTCACGAAATAGACGCTAAAGACGAATGTAAAGACAATCGCATTCACGGCCGTACTGGCCCAGTCGTAAGCTGCCCATGCAGATATGGTTTTGCGATCCATACCAAACGTTTTAGCCTATTCGGCAACCATGGGCGACTATCTTTCTATCAGCGGCAATACGGCAACATTGCGTATCCGTCTTACCCCCAAAGCCGCAAAAAACGGCATTGGTGGCACCTTCACCGATGAAAAGGGGAATGTGTGGCTTAAAGCATCCGTAACAGCCGTACCCGAAAAAGGCCGCGCCAACGAAGCCCTGATAGAGCTTCTGTCAAAAACATTCAAAATCCGCAAAACAGCCATTACCTTGGCTAGTGGCGAAACCGACAGGCACAAGATTTTCAAGATATCGGATATCGATGAAGCGGCAACCGTCAGGATGCGCGCGCCAGCATCAGCTTCTTGATTTCCGCAATAGCCTTAGCGGGGTTGAGGCCTTTGGGGCATGTCCGCGTGCAGTTCATGATGGTATGGCAGCGATACATGCGGAAGGGGTCTTCAAGGTAATCAAGGCGCTCGCCCGTGGCTTCATCGCGGCTGTCCGCAATCCATCGGTAGGCTTGCAGCAAAATGGCAGGGCCAAGGAAGCGGTCGCCATTCCACCAGTAGGATGGGCAGGCCGTTGAACAGCAAAAGCAAAGGATGCAGCTCGAAGCCTCGTCAATCAAAGCCTGTTCTTCGGGGCTTTGCAGGCGCTCGCGGCTCGGTGCCGGTGAATCGGCTTTAAGGTATGGCTCGATGGAAGCAAGCTGCGCATAGGTGTGCGAAAGGTCGGGCACAAGGTCCTTCACGACAGGCATGTGCGGCAACGGATGCACTTTTACATCCGCATTCATGTCCGCAATCGGCTTTGTGCAGGCCAGCGTGTTCGTGCCGTCAATGTTCATGGCGCACGAACCGCAAATACCCTCGCGGCATGAGCGGCGGAAAGTCAGCGTGGAGTCGATATCGTTTTTGATATGGATCAGCGCATCCAGCACCATCGGCCCGCAGCGATCGAGGTCGATATCGTACGTGTCGCGCGTGGGCGCGCCGCCCTTGTCGGGTGACCAGCGGTAAATGACGAAGCGTTTGACGCGTTTAGCCCCCTCTGGTGCCTCGAAGTGGCGGCCGGGGACAACTTTGGAATGATCGGGAAGTGTGAACTTTGCCATGGGCCGGATTATAGGCACGTGGCGCCGCCAGCACAAGTGGTTGCCGTACGCAAAACCCCGCCTTAGATTAACGAAAACCACCCGAAAAGGATCCCGCCATGGACTATATTACCCTCCCCTCCCGTAAAATCCCCGCCCTCGGCCTGGGCACTTGGAAATTGGCGGGCACCGCCGCAACCGAGGCCGTGAAAACCGCCTTGGAAGTCGGCTACCGCCACATCGATACCGCCCAGATGTACGACAACGAAACCGAGGTCGGCGCCGGCATCAAGGCCTCAGGCATCAACCGCGCCGATATCTTCCTGACTACAAAAGTCTGGATGGACCGCGTAGGCGCAGGCACCCTCCAGAAATCCGCCGAGGAAAGCCTCAAGCGCCTCGACACTGGTTACGTTGACCTGCTGCTCATCCACTGGCCGAACGAGGAAATTCCGTTCCGCGAACAAATCGCAGCCCTTACGGAAGTCAAAAAATCAGGCAAAGCCAAGCTCATCGGCGTTTCCAACTTCACGGTCAGACAACTCAAAACCGTAGTCGAGGAACTGGGCGCCGACATCGTCTGCAATCAGGTGGAATACCACCCTTACCTGAGCCAGCAACCCGTGCTGGATTATCTGCGCGCCCACAACATGTTCCTGACAGCCTATTGCCCGCTGGCCCGCGGCAACATCAGCACCGATAAAACCGTAACCGAAATTGCCATGAAGTACGGCAAATCCGCAGGGCAGGTCACGCTGCGCTGGCTGCTCCAACAGCCCAGTGTCTGCGCCATCCCAAAGGCCGGCAGCAAAAAACACATCCTTGAAAATATCGAGATTTTCGACTTCACGCTCACGGATGAGGAAATGAAGAAAATCAGCGCCCTCGCAAAAGCCGATGGCCGCATCGTAAGCCCGGCTTGGGCCCCGCAGTGGGACCGCGCAGCCGCCTGATATAAATTACGCTTAGTACACGCGCTCCTTGGGCGGGATGGCCTCCACGTCCTTGGTCAGCGTGTGCATGTGCACGGGCCTGTCGCCCAGCTTCACGCCGCCACGCTCGTTGACCCAGACGGTCGAGTGCTTCATCCAGTTTTTGTCATCGCGCTTGGAATAATCCTCGCGGGCGTGCGCACCGCGGCTTTCCGTGCGGTTGGCGGCGCTATGCAGCGATGCCACCGCTTGGGAAAGCAGGTTATCCAGCTCGAGCGCTTCAACAAGGTCGGTGTTGAAGACAAGGCTGCGGTCCGTGATTCCAAGGTCGTGTTTTTTCTGGAAGATGGCGTCGATTTTATGCACGCCGTCATTCAGGCTCTGGCCATCACGGAAAACGGCACAGTGCGTTTGCATCGTCTTCTGCATTTCAAGGCGCAGATCCGATGGGCGTACGCTGCCCTTCGCGTGGCGCATGCCGTCAAGGCGCGCAATGGCGCGGTCGCCCGTATCGGCACCAAGTGGCCTGTGCGGCGCACCGGGCGTAACGGTTTGCGCGGCGCGGATACCCGCAGCGCGGCCAAACACAACAAGGTCCAGCAAGGAGTTGGTGCCAAGGCGGTTCGCGCCGTGGACGGAAACGCAAGCAGCCTCGCCAATCGCCATCAGGCCGGGTACAACGCGGTCAGGGTCACCCGTCACAGGGTTCACGACTTCCGTCATGTGATTGGTGGGGATACCGCCCATGTTGTAGTGCACGGTCGGCAATACGGGGATAGGCTCGCGCGTAACATCAACGCCCGCGAAAATTTTGGCCGTTTCGGCAATACCGGGCAAACGTTGGTGGATGACATCGGCGCCAAGGTGTTCAAGGTGCAGGTGGATGTGGTCACGGTTTTTGCCAACGCCGCGCCCTTCCCTGACTTCGATGGTCATGGCGCGCGATACAACGTCACGCGATGCAAGGTCCTTGGCCGAAGGCGCATAACGCTCCATAAAGCGCTCGCCGTTGCTGTTGGTAAGGTAACCGCCCTCGCCGCGCACGCCTTCTGTAATCAGGCAGCCTGCGCCGTAAATGCCGGTCGGGTGGAATTGCGTAAACTCCATGTCCTGCAAAGGCATCCCCGCACGAAGCACCATACCGCCGCCATCACCCGTACAGGTGTGGGCCGATGTGCACGAAAAATACGCGCGGCCATAACCGCCCGTTGCCAGCACCACTTGGTGGGCGCGGAAACGGTGGATGGTGCCATCAAGCAATGAAAGCGCCATAACGCCCACGCACTGCCCGTCATCCGACATGATGAGGTCCAGCGCGAAGTACTCGACAAAAAATTCGACATGGTGCTTCAGCGACTGCTGGTAAAGCGTGTGCAGCATCGCGTGGCCCGTACGGTCGGCAGCGGCGCAAGCGCGCAGGGCCATGCCCTTGCCTTGGTGCGTCGTGTGGCCACCAAAGGGGCGCTGGTAAATCTTGCCGTTTTCAAACCTCGAGAACGGCATGCCGTAATGCTCAAGCTCAATCACGGCCGGAATGGCCTCGCGGCACATGTATTCAATGGCGTCTTGGTCACCCAACCAGTCGGAACCCTTGACCGTATCAAAGAAGTGCCAGCGCCAGTCGTCCTCGCCGCCGTTGCCTAGTGCGGCTGAAATACCGCCCTGTGCGGCGACCGTGTGCGAACGTGTCGGGAATACCTTGGAGATACAGGCAGCCTTGAGGCCACGCTCGCCCATCCCGAGGGCTGCGCGCAAACCGGCACCGCCTGCCCCCACGATAACGACGTCATATTCATGATTGATGATTTGGTAGGCGTTGGTCATGGCAATACTTTCAGATGGCAATCTTCAAAACGGCAAACAGGCTGGCAATGGCGCCAGCAAACATAACGATGCGCAAGGCGGCAAGCTTGATAACTTTACCAAGTTCGTTGTGGCAATAATCCTCGATCACAACCTGCATGCCGATGCACGCATGGTAAAAGAAGGTGATGATGGAAAGCGCCATCAGGATGGCGTTGCAGGGCTGCGATAGCCACGCGGTAAAGCTGGCATAACTGCTGTACACATGGCCAGTGATGGCGGCACACAGCCAGAACGTCAGCGGCACCGCAAGGATGGCCGAGAGGCGCTGCATCACCCAGTGATGTACGGCACCGTGGCCGGCACCAAGGCCGCGCGCACGCGTCAGCGGGTTTTTAAAACCGCCTTTGTTCCATTTAAGCAAAGAAGCTTTTTGCATCGTCAGTCCTTAGAAAATATACGCGGCCCAGAAAGCCACGGTGAGGATGGTCGCAGCCACAATCATGGTGTAGCCGCTTTTGTAAATCTCGGGGATGGTAAAGAACAAACCGCCATCCATCAGCAGGTGGCGGATCCCCGCGCACAGGTGATAAAAAAGCGCGAACGAAATACCGATAAGGCCAATCACCACCAAGGGGTGCCCAGCGAAATTCTGGAATGAGTTATAGGCAGCTTCGCCCGATGCGCCAGCCAGCAGCCACGCCATCAAAAAGAAAAGGCCCGCCGTAAGCGCGACCCCCGTAATACGGTGAAGGATAGACAGGACGGATGTAATTTGCGGGCGATAAACCTGCAGGTGCGGAGAAAGTGGACGCTCGTGAGCCATGATGCAACAACCTGAATTGACAATACGGACAGGAATTTACAGCGCCCCGCCCCACTTGGCAACCACCGCAAGTGCCTTGAATTCGGGCGGCAGCGGGGCTTCCACCTTTATGGGGGGTTTGTTGGCATAAAGCGGGATGATGATTTGCGCCGCATGCAGGTAAAGGCGGGGCTGCTTGCCCGCATCCTCCCCGCCGTAAATGGTATCGCCCACGATGGCCGCGCCAAAAGCCGCCATGCTATGCACCCGCAACTGGTGCGTCCGCCCTGTGCGGGGGTGGAAGGCTATAAGGCTTTGCCCGCCCTCGCTTGCCAGTACTTTATAATCGGTCACGGCGCTCTGTACTTCGGCATCACCCGCGGCAGCCGCCTTCATTTTCCAACCCTTGTGCTTGTGTACCTTGGCCAGCGGCACATCAATAGTACCTTCGGTTTTTTCAGGAATTACAGGCAACACGGCCAGATACGTCTTTTCAATCCGCCCTTCCTGAAACAGCTTGCCAAGGCGCGCCAGCGCCTTACGGTGCCGCCCCAGCACAAGGCAGCCGGATGTATCGCGGTCCAGTCGGTGGGCAAGCGCGGGCGGGTTGGGAAATCCGTAGCGCAGAACATCAAAACCGTCTTCAAGGTTGGGCCCGCCCCCCGGTCCCGCATGCACGGGTATTCCTGCCGGTTTGTCCAAAACCAGCATCAGGCCGTCGCGGTATAGCAGTTTTTCTTCGAG
>JAGWXJ010000180.1 GCA_018969935.1 Alphaproteobacteria bacterium
GTACGATTTGTTCCCGAAATTCTGCCCCGTCCTGAAAAAGAAAACCTGCACGCACACACCGCTGCCATCCCGCGCCAATGCAAACACATCGGCATCCCCAAGGCCCTGCACGTTCACATCCTGCCGCAGCTGGATATGCGATAAAGCGCGCACGCGGTCACGGTACTTGGCCGCTTCCTCGTAGTTCATGGCGTCGCTGGCCTCCTGCATGGCCTTCGCGAATTTGTCTACGATCTTGCGGCTATCCCCTTTTAAAAACTCGCGGGCCTCGGCCACCTGCGCCCCGTAAGCCTCTGGGGTCACATACCCCACGCACGGCGCCGTACAGCGCTTGATGTGGTATTGCAGGCAAGGCCGCGTGCGGCTCGCGAATATGGTGTCCGAACAATTGCGCAGGTAAAACGCCCGCTGCAACGTGGCAATGGTGTCATTGACCGATACGGTCGAAGCAAATGGCCCGAAATAATCGCCGCCTTCCTTCTGCGCCCCGCGGTACTTTTCCACGCGCGGAAAATCATGCCCGTCCGTAATATGGATGTAGGGGAAGGATTTATCATCCTTCAGCAGGATGTTGTACCGCGGCCTGAGCTTTTTGATGAGGTTCGCCTCAAGCAGCAGCGCCTCGACTTCCGTATGCGTATGGATAATCTCCATCCGCAACGTTTCCGATACCATCCGTTTCAGGCGCGCCGTCAGCCGCTCGGCCTGCGTATACGATGTGACGCGGCGGCGCAGGGCCTTGGCCTTGCCCACATAAAGCACGTCATCGTTCTGGCCCAGCATGCGGTACACGCCGGGGCTTTCGGGCAGGTTGACCGCCACGCCCTTGATGATATCGATGCCTTCGAAAAATCCCATAACGCACAAGATATGCGTTACCGAAGCGCTTGGCTATATGGGCCATGGAGACCCCGCGAGCCAACACGAGCGAAGGCTGCGTACCGTCTGAACGCAGGCATTGCGCAAGATTCTAAAACTTGCGGTTGGCAAGATGAAGAGGTAAATTCCTACGCATGGAGATTGTAAAACAGGATAAAATCCGCGTGGCGCTGCGCCGTCTGATAGACGACCGCGGCGTGGACATGGCCACCGTGTCCCGCGCCATCGGCAAAAACCACGCCTATATCCAGCAGTTCCTCAACCGCGGCGTCCCGACCGAACTGGGCTACAAAACAGCCATCGCGCTGGCCGAATATTTTGGCTGCGGCGCCGATGTATTCGGCATTGCGGGCGGCACCTACATCCGCCCCTCCAACGATACGGGCCGTAATGCGGGCGCACCCATGCGCCACCCGCTGCAATCCATCCGCCGCCTGATGGGCCTCACAACGGCCCAAATGGCCAAAGCGCTGGGCGAGAAGGAAAGCGCGCTGGCCGCCATCGAAAACGGGCAGGCTTCACTCACCGAAAAACTGCTCCTCAAAATCAGCCGCACGTTTCATATCGAACCCGAGGATCTGGCCGCCTACGCCCCTGCCCTCACGCCTGATGAGCGCGTGATGCTCCTGCGTTTCCGCCAGCTCAGCCCCGACCAGCGCAAAACGCTGGATAACATGCTCGCGGGCTTTGAAAAAGAACGGGCCTGAAAATGCTCCCCCATCCTGAAAAACCTGAAGACATCGGCCCCTACACGCTGATGCGCATAGACACGCATGGCAACAAATTCCCGATTGTTGCGGGTGTGTCGGAAGCTTTCGCAAAAGCGGCCATCGCAAAGCTGACTGAAAACGTGCACAAACAGCACTACTGGTACGAAATCCCCCAAAAGCCCCAACAACCCTAAGGGCCGCGACTGCGGCCCCCACAAAAAAACACATTTAGGCAGCCGCGTCCCAATCCACCTTGGCATTCGGCCCCATGCACTTTTGCAAATAGGCGCGGCGCATGGCGTGGTAATCGCGGTGCGCGAAATACCAAAGCTTGAGGCAATCGGATATGGATTTGTGCAACAGCGCACCCTCGGCGGCGCCATAAAGGCGGGCGATGCTATCCACTTCAACTTCATGGGCGGCACGCCAGCGGCGGTATTGCCTGATTTTTTCAAGAAGCTGCGCTTTATACCGCTCGCACAGCTCCGACATGTGTTTGACATCAATGAACTGGATATCCATGCGCACAAGCCGTGCCCGGCCGAATATCAGTGCCTGCGCCTCGGTTTTGCCAAAACGCGCCTCGAGTATACGCTCGATAGCGTAAGTAGCTTTTTTCATCCCCCGTAATTCCCCGTT
>JAGWXJ010000041.1 GCA_018969935.1 Alphaproteobacteria bacterium
CTATACCTGCTGGCCGGACCCCGAACAACCGCTGCGCGATGACTACGAATACGCACACCTTGCCCGTATTGCCGAATGGGCAAACGCCGACGATATGGATGACTTCGAGGACGCAGCATGAGAGAAGCACGCCGCCTGCCCGAGGAACAGAACCTTGCAGATACCGCAAACGCACTACAGGCCCGTGCCATATTGCCTGAACACAACGTATGGGTTGGCGCATCCGCAGGCTCCGGCAAAACCAAGGTACTGACCGAGCGCGTACTACGCCTTCTGTTGCCTGAAGGTGATAGAAAAGGCGCCGACCCTGCAAAAATCCTCTGCATCACCTTCACAAAGGCCGCAGCAGCCGAGGTGCTGGAACGCATCATGCGCTACCTGCGCAAATGGGCCATCATCCCCGAACCGGAATTGCTGGCTGAACTGGAAAAACTGTTCGGCCAAGCGCCTGACAAAACCCAGCTGGAAGCCGCACGCGCGCTCTTTGCCAAAATACTGGATGTGCCAGGCGGCATGAAAATCCTGACGATCCACGCCTTCTGCCAATCGGTTCTGGCCCGCTTCCCGATGGAGGCAAATCTCCCGCCGAAATTCGAAGTGCTGGATGAAGCGGAATCGAAATCCCTGCTTACATCCATCCGCCACACCCTTATCGAAACCCGCACGGAAGCCGCTTCCTTTGATTATCTGGCCTCCATAAAAAATGCCGAGGATATTGAAAAACTGATGGGGTCATTGGCAGCCGAACGCGGCCGCCTTTACGCCCTGCGTGAGCACTACGGGGGCACCGATGCACTATGTGCAGCTGTCAGGTCACAACTCGGTGTATCCGATGGTGAAACAACAGAAGGCCTTATCGCAGACACCATGGCGAAAATACCCGCCGATGCGCTCCGCGCTGTCATGCCGCTGTTCGAGGAAGGTACGAGAAATCTCGAAACACATGAAAAAATGGCACGTGTGTTGTCCACGCCGGAAAACGAGAGGGCACAACTTTATGGCGTCTATTACAGTATTTTCCTCACCGATAAAGGCCCACGGGTGCACTATAAGCAAGCCAAGGATAGCGAGGCCGTCCAAAAGCTTTTTGCAGCCGAAATAGACAAGCTTGAAAAGCTCGATGCGAAGCTCCGTAACATCGCAACAGCCGATGCGACAATAGCCCTGCTGCGTTTTTCCCTTGCATCGCTCGATGCCTATGAAACCGAAAAAAAGCGTCGCAACCGGCTGGATTACGAGGACTTGATCGAACGTACAAAAACCTTGCTTGGCCATGGCGGTGTGCATTGGGTGCATTACAAACTCGATGGCGGCATCGACCATATTCTGGTTGATGAGGCGCAGGATACAAACCCCGACCAGTGGGCCATCATCACCGCCCTATATGACGAATTTTACGACGGCACCTCCGCCCGCGAACCTACAAAACGTACTACCTTCGTGGTAGGCGATGAAAAACAATCCATTTTCTCCTTCCAGCGTGCGGATCCTGCGGTATTCGGCACAATGCGCACCCGCCTTGAAATGAGGGCCGAGGAAGCGCAGCAAAAATTTAACAACATACCCATGCGCATATCTTTCCGCTCGGCACCTTCCATACTGCGCGCAGTCGATGCTGTTTTTGCCCCACCCGATATGCGTAAGGGCGTCACCGATGAAGACATGCATCACAGCGCCTTCAATAGCGGCAAGGCTGGCCTGGTTGAAATATGGCCTGCAATAACAGGCACGGATAAAACGGCGCGCGGGGCTTGGGCAATCCCCGATGCAGCACAGGCAGCACCAAGCCCTGTAGCGGCACTGGCCGAAAAACTGGCAACCACCATCCGCACCATGCTGGATGACCCGAATGCAAAACTGGAATCACAGGACCGCCGCATAAAAGCAGGCGACATCATGATCCTGCTGAACAAACGCAAACCGCTGGCCGATGCCATTCTGAAGGCCTTGCGCCGCCACAACATACCGGTGAACGGTATTGACCGTATGGTGGTATCAAAACAACTCGCCGTCATGGATGCCTTGTGCGCGCTCGCCTTCACGCTTCAGCCTGATGATGATCTGAATCTCGCAACACTCCTGAAAAGCCCCTTCATAGGGCTGGATGATGAAGCGCTGTTTGCCCTTGGCTATAAGCGCACGGGTACGCTTTGGTCATCCATAAGGTCAAACCCGTCCTATGCTGCAGTTACAAACTGGCTGGCATCCCTGCTTGATGGTGGCAGCAGCGTTTCGGCTTACATGCACCGCCTGCTATTTTCCCCCTGCCCTGCAAATAGCATAAGCGGCCTTAAGGCCATCATGTCGAGATTAGGCGAGGACGTACGCGACCCCTTGCAGGAGCTTCTGGCCCGCGCCGATGCCTTCGATATGTCGGAGGCTGGTGGGCTTCAGGCCTTCCTAGAACAGGCCCGCGATGACGAGGGCGAAATCAAACGCCAGATGCCCGAAGGCGGCGACTGCGTACGCATGATGACGGTCCACGGCTCCAAAGGGCTGGAAGCGCCTATTGTTTTCATGCCGGATACCATTCGTTCCACCAACACGGTCAGCCGTACCGAGCCTATTTTATGGCCCGACAGGTCAGATGCGTATGCGGTGCCATTATGGGCCCCGAACAGTGACAACAGTGCCGATGCCTACACGGCACGCGTTAGCGAAGCCCGTGCAAAAGCGGATGATGAATACCGCCGCCTTTTATATGTGGCACTAACCCGTGCGGCCGACCGGCTGTATATTGGAGGGGCGGACAAATACAAAAAGGGTAAAGCAGACCGCATATACAGCTGGTATGACCGCTGCTACAGCGCATTCACCGATGGCAGGCTGACGGAAGTCGAAGCACTGGATGACGGAACGCTACGCATCAGCAACCGCCAGACGGATGAAATAAAACCCGATAAAAAACACGCAAATATTCAGGCCCGCAAAATCCCGCTGCCCGCGTGGGCGCATAAACAGGCCCCGCAACCTGAATTGCCGCCCAAACCCCTCGCACCCTCAAAACCGGAAAACGACGAGCCCGCGGCTCTCTCTCCCCTCTTTGGCGATACATCATACCGCTTCAGGCGCGGCCGCCTCATCCATACGCTCTTCCAGTTTCTGCCTGATTTACCGCAAGCAGATAGGGTATCACGTGCGCGTGAATGGCTTGCGCAATCGGCCCATGCCCTCGAAGCAGCCGAACAAAGCGAAATCCTCGAGGCTGTTATGCGTGTGCTCGATGATACCGCTTTTGCCCCGCTGTTTACTGCAAATGCCCGTGCCGAAGTACCGTTGACAGGCCTTCTGGGGCCCACCTCCATCGTATCGGGCCAAATAGACAGGCTACTCGTTACGGATACGGAAGTGCTGGTCATCGATTACAAGACAAACCGCCCCGCCCCCCGACACATAAGGGACGTACCGGAAGCCTATAAGGCACAGATGCGCACCTACCGCGCCGTCCTTTCCAAAATCTGGCCAGAACACACCATTCGCTGCGCCCTTTTATGGACGGATGGGCCAGATTTGATGGATATAACGGGCGTTTTATAGCCTTGACCTTGCTGCCCCAAGCGCCATATTAAAAGGGTCCAATCTTAAAAGGGGAAAACCATGGCACTCGCCGCTACCGACACCAATTTCGAAACCGAAGTCCTTAATTCGTCCGAGCCTGTTCTGGTCGATTTCTGGGCCGAATGGTGCGGCCCATGCAAAATGCTTTCGCCCATCGTGGACGAACTCTCGAACGACCTGAAAGGCCGCGTAAAAGTCGTGAAGGTCAACATCGATGAAAACCCGAACACGCCCACAAAATACGGCGTACGTGGCATCCCCACCCTGATGCTTTTCAAGGGCGGCAATCTGGCTGCCACAAAAGTAGGCGCAATGCCCAAGGCCCAGCTAGCCCAGTGGGTTGAATCGCAGATCTAGTTAACTTTCTGCGGTAACGCCCGCGCAATCCATTCGGATACGCAAACAGGCAGCGCCGCAAAAAACCAGACAGCAAAGGCCATGGGCGCGGGAAATGCAATCCGCGCCCTGTTTTTTTGAAGCCCCCGCGCAATAACCGCAGCTGCCCTATCCGCCTCCATGAAAAAGGGCATGCGGAAGTTGTTTTTGGCCGTAATCCGGCTGGCAACAAAGCCTGGGCAAATCACATTCACGCGCACACCGTACTTGGCCATGCTGCCGCGTAACCCTTCGCCATAAAGTTTTACAAACCCTTTGGATGCCGCATAGGCAGGCGCGCCCGATAAACCACGATACCCCGCAAGCGACGCCATCATGGCCACTTGCCCGCCCCCGCGTGCGGCCATACGCGGCAATACGGGGTCTATGGTATTGCAAACGCCGTTGATATTGGTGGCAAACATATCCCCTGCAGCCTGCATGCTTTGCGCGGTGGGTTCTTGGGCACCGCCGCCGCCAACGCCTGCATTGGCCACCAGCAAATCGATAGGGTAGGCGTTATCAAACCCCTCTAGCCACGCGGCCATGCCGGCACGGTCGGCAACATCAAGCACACGCACAATGGTTTTGGCGCCCTTGGCTTCTGCATTGCTGGCTACGGCCTTTAGGCGCGCTTCATCGCGCCCCGTAAGGCCAAGCACAACACCACTGGCTGCATAATGCAGTGCAAGCGCCTCGCCGATACCGCTACTAGCCCCTGTTATCACGATGTTCATGTTGCTGCCCCGCTAACAAGCTGCGCCAGCTTTACAAACGCGCTGGCGGGCACATCCTCGGCCCGCGCGGTTTCATCAATGCCTGCCTGTGCCAGTAAATGCACATATGCCTTGAGCGTCGAGCGCAGCATCTTGCGCCGCTGGCCAAAGGCCTCGGCCACAAGCTTCTCCATCACATCAAACGTAACGCCATCTGTGCGCACTTTTGGTAAAAAGCGTACCACTGCCGAATGCACCTTGGGCGGCGGCGTAAAAGCCGACGGGGGCAACACCTTGGCTACCTTCACATCACACAACCACTGCGCCATAACGGCAAGGCGGCCATAGGCCTTGCTGTCAGGTGTGGCCACAATCCGCTCCGCCACTTCCTTCTGGAACATCAGCAACATGAAACGCGTAGCCTTGTCGCCCCGCGCATGGATACCGCGCAAAAGGTTGATAAGTATGGGCGTGGCAACATTATAGGGCAGGTTGGCTATCACAACACGCAGCCCTTCCTCGCCACATGCAAGCGCATCAAATTCCAGTGCGTCTGCATGGTGAAGTGTAAGCCTGCCGCCCGCAGCAGATACCAGTGGCTGCAACGCCTCGATAGCGCGCGTATCATATTCAATGGCATGGACACCGCGCGCACCGGAAAGCAGCAAAGCCCGCGTAAGCCCGCCGGGGCCGGGGCCAATTTCAACGGCATCAAGCCCATCAAGGCTTCCGTTCAGCTTGGCTATACTCGCCGTCAGATTAAGATCCAGAAGAAAGTTCTGCCCAAGCGCCTTCGTAGCCTGCAACCCGCCCTCGCGGATCACGTCGCGCAAGGGCGGCAGTGCTGCAATAGCCTCGTTAGACACGGCGTTCTATGTATGCAGTACCAATAAGGTCGCGCAGGTAACGCTTTTGCAGCATATCCAGCCGCTGGAGGCCCAGCTTGCGTTCTATCGCGGCATCATTGGCCATCGGCCCTTTAGGATCGGAGCGCGAGCATACCATGCGGATAATCGATTTGTTGGCCGTGTATTCTGGCGGCGTTGCGCGGCCGATATCATAACTGCCAAGCAAGGCCTTTTCGGAATCCGTAAGCTCGCTGATGGCGGCCTTGCGCTCGGCCAGCTTGTAACGCTTGTCTGAAGCCGCCACTTTTACAATATCGATACAGCCCGTCAGGTCCTTTGCAATGCGCTCGGCCTCGGCCTTCATCTCTTTTTCACGCATGCCTGTACCGTCAATAACCAGTTCGCGCATATCAAGCACGGCATCATCGATTTCTGCCAAAGCATCAATCGTGCGGGCTTCATTCACATACAAAAGGTAATACCCGTCATCGCCCTTAACAGGGTCGCTCACCTGCTTCAGGGGCAGGGCTGCAAGCGCACGGTCAACAGCTGGCTCAAGCTGGCCTTCCTGCACCCACCCGATAATCCCGCCTTGGGCGGCACTGGCCGACTGTGATTGCTCGCGCGCGGTTTCCATGAATTTCTTACCCTTGCGGATCTGGTTTGCCAGTGTTTGCGCAAGCGCACGTACGCGCGCATCATCAGCTGCTGCCGATACGGGCAGGAAAATCTCGGCAGCAAAATACTCCTTCTTGCCGGCCGAGGCGCTAAGCCTGTCCTTTTCTGCCTTGATTTCGGATGGTCCTATCACGACGCGGGGGCGAAGCACCTGCTGGATAACTTTACCCCAGCCAAGCTGCGCACGGATCTGGCGCTCGATGGATGATACGCGGATGCCCTGCTTTGTAAGTATGCCTTTGAACTGCTCGACCGTAAGCTTGTTGTTCTCGGCAATCTTTTTAAAGCCTCCGTTCACTTCCTCGTCGGTCACGATGGCGCCCTGTTTTTTGGCTTCCTGCAATTGCACGGTTTCGGCAATCAGGCCTTCCAAAACCTGTGTCTTCACACGCTCCAGCATCTCGGGGCTTGGTGCCTTGCCGGATGATTTGAGCAGCATTTCAGCGCGGTCACGCAAATCCGTGGTTGTCACGATATCGTCGTTCACAACGGCGGCTATGCCCTCTTCACCCGCATGCGCAACCACAGGCGCGAATGCCATAAACAGGGCGAATATATAAAGGGAAAACGTTTTCATCATGCGCTCTTTCTGGCAGGGCCGCCCTCGCGGTAACGCGAGAGCATGGCAGGCAACATCCCCTCAAGGGCGGTGCTTTCAATCCCGAGATCGGAAAGCCCGAAGGAACCTGACGCCACGATATTGTCGGTCTTCAGGCTTTTGACTTGGTCAACCGTAAGGGGCGGGGAAGGCAATAGCTGTAATACCGATGCCTTGGCAGCAGCCAGCGCAAACGGCAACGGCATAAGCGGGCGCACAAGGCCTGTGGCCTTGAACATCATTTGCAGCAATTCCTTGAAACTGTATATGCGCGGGCCACCCAGTTCATAAATGCGGCCCTCGGGGTTGGTTGTGCCGCTCGCAGGTTTGGTAGCAGCAGCAAATACGGCCTTGGCTACATCACCAACATAAACAGGTTGGAATTTTGTATGGCCGCCGCCAATCAGGGGCAGCGCAGGCATGATACGCGCGAGTTTTGCAAATCTGCCAAAAAATCCGTCTTCGGGCCCGAAAACGATGGATGGGCGCAACACAACCGCCTTGGGAAAAGCTTTGAGCACGGCCAGCTCGCCCTCGCGCTTCGTTTGCGCGTAAACCGATTGGCTACGGTCGCAGGCAAGCGCACTTACAAATACAAACCGTTTGGCATGGTGGCGTGTGGCAGCTTCCGCCACTTGAGCAGGGTAGTCGCGGTGTACACGCGTAAAGCCCTTGGTACTAGCATGTAAAACACCGGGCAAATAAATCACCACATCCGCACCGCGCACGGCAACATCAATGCTTGCAGGGTCGTTTGTATGAGCCTGTACGGGCACAACCTGCCCGACATCGCCATACACCCTCAAAAAATACGCCTTTGTTGCGCTGCGGCTAACCGCGCGCACGATGTATCCGGCATCCGCAAAAGCGCGGACAACATGGCGCCCGATGAAACCGGTGGCACCAAATACGGTAGCGACTTTTTGTTGCATGTGACTCCTTATGCTTGACGGCAGGGGCAAGAATGGGGCGAGATAATGAAAAAAGCAAGATACAGGGCAGAAAATGGGCGCAAATCAGCGTATTTATTCACGGGGTGGGCTAGTCGCCATCTGGAAGCCGGGGGAAGCCCCCGATGTAGACGAGGTTCAGGTCCGCCAAAACTATGAGTCCGTATTTTATCCCGCACTGGTAGCCGACCTCCGTCGCCTGCACACTGTTTTCGAAGAAACGGTCAGCAACGATACGTATTCCCGTTTCGATGCCTACATAACAGCCGTTTGCGATTATAAGGGCATCATATCCAAATGCGCCTTGCCCGATATCAAACTGGCTGAAGATGCCATGCGCACCGCATTTTCGGATTATATGGCAGGGCGCCTGTACGGGCTTCGCCAGCGCCTCGTATCCAATGCCCATACTCTAGCTGAGGAAAATCTATCACCCGATGCACCGGATTATGCACAAAAACGCCTGCAAAGTGCGTCCTTCGACACAGGCATGGCCTTGCAGGAAACTGCCCAATCCCTTTTGACCGATGCGGGGCAGGCCCGCCTTTACCGCACCTTCATGCAAGGGCCGGCTGCCCTTGAAAAACTGCTTACCTACGATTGGCCCGCCGAAAGGAAGGCTGCCGATCTCGGCAATCTGCGGCGCGCCTATTACGATATCATTTCAGGGGCGCAACTTGATGCCCGCGTCGACCACATCCAAAGGACCCGCAAGGACAAACCGCGCGAGGATGATATCGACGAAGCCCGCCGTATCGCCAACATCCGGTTGGTTGTCGGCTAATCTAGTCTTCCTGCTTGCTGATAAAACTATCAAGCACGCGCTTGATGCCAAGGCCGTTGAATTTCACATCCAGCTTGTTGCCGTCCACATTCACGACAGCGCCTTGCCCGAATTTTTCATGGAATACGCGGTCACCAACCGCTACCCCGCCTACAGATTTTCGCACAGGCACCGCAGCAGGCTTATAAGCCTCGGGTTTGATACCGGATGAATCCCAGTGCATGCTGCGCCCGCCGCCGTACAAACCCATATCCGAGGAAACTTCGATGTTTCCATCAGGCAGTTCCTCGATAAAACGCGAGGCGATGGCCGATGTCCAGTTGCCGTAAATGCGGCGGTTGCCCGCATGGCTGATAAACGCGCGCTTTTTAGCCCGCGTGATGCCCACATAGGCAAGCCTGCGTTCTTCCTCGAGGCCCGCAGTCCCGTTTTCATCCATGCTGCGCTGGGATGGGAATAACCCCTCCTCCCACCCCGGTAAAAACACGGTATCGAATTCAAGGCCCTTGGCGCCGTGCAGCGTCATCAAAGTAACCTTGGCCTCGTTGGAGGTTTCGGCATTCTCCATGACCAGCGAAACATGCTCAAGGAACGTCGGCATGTTCTCGAACTCGGCCATGGCAGACACAAGCTCCCGCAGGTTTTCAACGCGGCCTTGCGCGTCAGGCGTTTTTTCAGCCTGCCACATGGCAATATAACCGGACTCCTCAAGGATATTATGCGCAAGCTCGGGGTGCCGTGTAGTGGGCATAGCCGCCCGCCAGCGCGCAAAATCATCCATCAGGGCCTTCAGCGCGTCCTTGGCCTTGCCGCGCAATTCGTCGGTTTGCAGCAACTGCAAAATCGAATCGTGGAGCGATATGCCGCTGGCCCGCGCATGGGCATATAACCTTTCGACAGTCGTATCGCCGATACCGCGTTTGGGTACATTGATGATGCGTTCCAGCGCAAGGTCATCGGCTGGTTGCGATACCACGCGCAAATAGGCAAGCGCGTCACGGATCTCGGCTCGCTCATAAAAACGCGGACCGCCGATAACGCGGTACGGAACATTGAGCTTCAGGAATCGATCCTCGAATTCCCGCATCTGGAAACCGGCACGCACCAACACGGCCATGCCGTCCAGCGGCACACCGCCCTTTTGCAGCATCTCGATTTTTTCGGCAGCCCAACGGGCCTCGGCCTCGCCGTCCCACAAGGCATGTACGGATACCTTGTCGCCCTCGGACCCCGCACTCCACAGGGTTTTTCCAAGGCGGCCAGTGTTGTTGGCAATCACGCCGCCTGCCGCCGCCAGTATATGGCCGGTGCTGCGGTAATTCTGCTCCAGCCTGATGATTTTCGCACCGGGGAAATCCTTCTCGAACCGCAGGATGTTGCCGACTTCCGCCCCCCGCCACCCGTAGATGGACTGGTCATCATCACCCACGCAGCAAATATTGCCTGTACCCTGCGCCAGCAAGCGTAGCCACATGTATTGCGCTACGTTGGTATCTTGGTACTCATCCACCATGATGTACTTGAAGCGCTTGTGATACTGCTGCAGCACCGCCACATTTTTTGGGTCGCGCAAAATGGTAATCACGTGCAAAAGCAGGTCACCGAAATCACAGGCATTAAGTGTTTTAAGCCGTTCCTGATACCTGCGGTAAAGCAGCATGGCCTTGCCGCCTGCAAGGTCGCCTGCATCCCCTGCCTGTACCTGCTCGGGCGTCAGGCCCTTGTCTTTCCAGCGGCTGATAGCGGCAGAAAGCGTTTTGGGCGGGTTCTTTTTGGTGTCGATGTTCTCGCCTTCCATCAACTGCTTGATAACGCGCTGAACATCATCTTCATCAAGGATGGTAAAACTGGATGTGAGGCCCACAAGGTCGGCATGCTGGCGCAGCATCCGCGCGCAAAGGGCATGGAATGTCCCTAGCCACCAGCCTTCAACAGGCTGCCCGCCAAGTGTGGCCGATACGCGGGTTTTCATTTCCTGCGCGGCCTTGTTCGTAAATGTCACGGCCAGTATCTGCGATGGCCACGCCCGCCCCGTGCTTAAAATGTGCGCAAGGCGCGTGGTGAGGACGCGCGTTTTGCCCGTACCAGCACCGGCCAGCACAAGCACCGGCCCGTCAACGGTTTCAACGGCCTCGCGTTGGGGTGGGTTAAGGCCTGTAAGATATGCAGGATCCGCATGTTGGGATAGGGGCTGGTTCATACCCCCCGTTTTAAACATAGCGATACAGATTTCCTAGAGCGTTTTAAGAAGCCGTATGTACAGCGCGGCCATCGGCGAATTTTACAACGCCGCCAACGATCGTTTTAACGGCGCGGCCCACAAGCGTCTTGCCGTCAAATACGCAGTTTTTACCCTTGGACAGGGATTTTTTGGCATCCACAACCCACTTCGCCTTTACATCGAAAATGGCGATATCGGCATCCGCGCCAACACTCAGGGTGCCCTTGTTGATACGCACGATTTTGGCAGGCTCAACGGTCATCTTGGATATGCCTTTGGCAAGGCTGATATGCCCGGCCTCCACCAGATACGTGTTCATCACGGCAAAGCTTGTCTCAAGGCCGGTTGAACCAAACGCCGCATCGATAAACGGCTCCAGTTTTTCAGGCTCGATGTGCGGCGCGTGATCCGTCGTAAAAGCATCAAATGTATCATCCTTGATACCTGCGATAATCGCATCGATATGCTCGCGGCTACGTAGCGGCGGGTACATTTTGGCATTGGTGTTGTAACCAAAACATTCCTCATCGCTCAAGGCGAAGTGCTGCACCGATACTTCTGCGGTAATATTTTTGGCACCCGCTTTTTTGGCGGCCCTGATGGCTTCCGTGGCGCCTTTGGTGGAGTTGTGCAGCAGGTGCAAACGCGCACCCGTGTTTTGCGCCAGCATCAAGTTCTTGCATACGGCAAGGTCTTCGGCAGCAGCTGGCGTTGCAGGCAAGCCAAGCTGGGTGGATACCCAGCCTTCGTGCATCACGCCGCCATCAGTAAGGTTATTCACCTCGCAGTGGCTCATCAGCAGAATATCACAGGTTTTGGTGTACTGGAGGGCACGGCGCAAAAGCCCTTCGTCTTGTACGTCAACGCCGTCATCGGTTACGGCAACAGCACCGGCGTTTTTGAGTTCATTAATTTCGGCAAGCTCATGGCCCGCCTCGCCCTTGGTAATCGCGCCAGTCGGGTACACGTTAATAAGGTTGAGCTCCCGTGCGCGCTTGATAACAAACTCGATAACCGTCTGGTTATCGGCCACAGGGCGCGTGTTGGGCATGGCCACAATGCTGGTAACACCGCCCGCAAGCGCGGCCCACGATGCTGTTTCAATTGTCTCTTTATCTTCACGGCCCGGCTCGCGTACATGCACCTGCAGGTCAATCAGCCCAGGTGTTACAACAAGCCCCTTGGCATCGATTGTATCATCCGCCTTGTCCTTGATGCCTGAAGCCACTTTGGCAATTTTGCCATCAGCCACCAGCACATCCATCTCACCGTCAATGCCGTTGGCGGGGTCAATCACATGGCCGTTTTTAATCAGTAGCGTGGTCATTTGCGCACCATCGATTTCTTGCGCCCATCCATACGGTTGGCCATCAGCCACAGCAGAGCCTTGCGCACCGCCATGCCATTTTCAACCTGCCGCAGAATGTGGGAACGTTCGTCAACGCTCACAAGGGCCGAGTGCACATCGATATCGCGGCGCACAGGGCCGGGGTGCATCAAAATCACATTGGGCTTCGCCATATCAAGACGTTTTTTGCTGATACCGTACATCTTGGAATATTCGCGCAGAGTGGGGATAAACCCGTTGGCGCCACGCTCTTCCTGCACCCGCAAGGCATAAACCACATCGGCACCTGCCAGCGCTTCTTCAACCTTGTGGTGCATCGTAATCCCGAATTTTTCGACATGCGCGGGGAGGAAGGTTTCAGGCGCAGCCACGCGCACTGTTGCACCAAGCTTTTTAAGCAGGCGGACGAGAGAACCAAATACGCGGGAATGCATGATATCGCCCACAATGGTGACCGTTTTACCCTTGAGGTCCTTGCCGCCGCAGTGGTCCAGCATCGTCAGCACATCAAGTAGGCCCTGTGTGGGGTGCTCGTGCCAGCCGTCACCGGCATTGATGATGCTGGCATTGACATGGCGGGCCAAAACCTCGGGTACGCCAGCTTCCTTGGCGCGCACCACAATCACTTTAAGGTTGTAGGCATCCAGCGTTTCGGCGGTATCAAGGTAGCTCTCGCCCTTTTTGGTAGAACTATTTGCCGAGCCGACATTGCTCGTATCCATGGAAAGCTGCTTGGCCGATAGGTCAAAGCTCGACATGGTGCGGGTAGACGCCTCGAAGAAGCAGTTCACCATGCTGCACCCTTTGTTGAATGCAAACTTATAGGTGCCGTGTTTACGGAACCCGCGCGCGACATCCAGTATTATATCTAGGTCGGCAGCTGTAATTTGTTCGGCAGAATGGAGATCGAAAAAGCTGACATCGCGTCCGGCGCGTATTTCTATCAGGTCTTTTTCAGTGGCATCACTCATGAGGGCGCATACTGTCAAAGTTTTGTCATGTCCGCAACAACTCCCCTTTTCATCAACCCCTAAATCTATGATAGGCTTTCAAAGTTGGCGGTTCTCGTTGACATATTGAGGCATCCTTTGGATAAAACATCGCTCCTTTACCTAGCCATAGGCGTTGGCGTGACCAGCTTTTTTGCCATTTTGGCAATTCTGGCATCCAGCAAGAAGCCCGTTTACCGGAAAAAAGGCCAGCTTTTGCTGGTTAACGAGCAGCGCTTTCTGACTGCTGCATTACAGGCCCTGCCGCCTGATATCCTGCTTACTTTCAAGGTCCGCCTCATCGATATCGTATCAAGCCGCAACGCCTCCAACGGCAAGAACCTTGAGGCTGAGCTATCTGATTACGTCGTCGACTTCCTTCTTGTCGATCGCCATAACACCGAGCCCAGACTTTGCATCGAGATGATTATGGAAGGCCGTGATTCAGCGGCGAACTCTATGGTAGGCAGGGCCCTGCGCCGTGCGGGCATACCGCATCTAAAATTGCCCTTGGTTCGTTTCTACGATCCTATCCGTCTGCGCCAGCTATTCCTTGGCGCCATGAGTAATGACACCGCCAAGGATGTCTAATATATCAAGTTTATCAACTTGATTTACACTATATGGCTGTAATGAAATAGATTTTCCCATTTTTGGGTCATTGCAGGGTCTGGCATCTGGTCAGTTCGACCAGTAACACGGAAAGGCATGAGCGCTTTACCGGCCCGGAGGCCAGCAGCCACCCAATCAACCCCTTGATTTACAATATAAGTATCATCAAAACGGGTGCCAGAAATGGCATCCTCTATCCATAGCGCGGGTGCTGGCCAGTTTACTTTGCAACTTTCTATGCGGGCAGCATCGATTGTTTCAGGGTCAATCCCG
>JAGWXJ010000042.1 GCA_018969935.1 Alphaproteobacteria bacterium
GATCGAAGGCGTGTTCGATGTTTTCGCGGGCGTAGCCGTCAATGTGCTGGCTTGCGCTTTCTAGGCGGGCCATACGGCGGCGGAGCTCATCAATATCATCGGCATAATATTCTGCAGGTACTTCGCCCGTGGCGAGAAGGCCTGAGGGGTCAATGAAATCGGCCTCTTCCTGATCGACATAGTCGATATAGAACAACGGCTGGTCACCCAGAATGTTGCAGATTGCTACAGGTTTGAAATTGCCCATATGGCACGCCATGCGCGCAGCAAGGGGGCCCTTGTAGATGAAGGTGTTTTGGTTAGTACCATCCGTATTAGAAGACATATCGGTCCCAAGATTTTTTTTCTCAACACCAATCATTGTAATTGCGCAGGGGTTAAAGAAGCCCCAACAAAACCCTAATGGAGTCTTTAGATATTATTGAAAATAAACGCTTTTTCGGGTTGGCGTCCGTGTGCGCCAGCCCGTGTGTTTATACCTATTAACTAATTGTTTTTATTTTGTTTTTTAGAAACCGGTGAAACTGTCGGTTACTGTGAGGCTTTCGGCCATTATGGTGCGGTTGGTAAAGTGCACCCCGCCCGATGCCGTAACCTCTAACGTACAATCAAACAAAGTATCCCTGAACAGGACGCATGCCTTGAATGCAAAACCTGTCCCCACGGGGCCGGTGAGCGTGAGCGGGGTTATCATTTTGGCCAGTGACTTACGGGCTTGCGGGGTTGGTTCTTCCCGCCACGGGATGTCATCGAGTGTTTCGACGAGCTGGAATTTTTCGGGGCCGGAGCGCACGTATTCAAACCAGAAGCGCACGTAATCAGGGGCTGTTGCATGGCTAAGGTACATGTTCTGGTTGGCGGCGAAATTCGTGATAAAATCGGGGCTGTATTCCACCGGTACGCATGTCTGGCCGTTATCGAGGGCGATGCATTTTTTTTCGGGCATGGTTACGGCGTCCGAGGCTTCGGCCAGCATCCAGCCTTTGACGAAAGAAAGCGGGCGGGCATGCACAACCGTGCGGGCTGCATCAAACGGGCTGCCGCGCCATGCTTCGTTCAGGCGTTCGATAAATTTTTTGGCCTTCTGGCCTTCGATTTTTTCGTATGCGCCGGCGGTCATCGATTCGAGTACTTTCTGTAGCGTTATGTCTTGAACGTATGGTGACAGATTTGTGGGTAACCCAGAAGGAAAACCTGAGGGGTGAATTCAGGATGGTTTTACCCCCAGTCAGGGGGTGTATGCAGACACGCGTTTATGAGTCCGAGAACAAAGATGAAATAGGGGTGTTAGGGAATCGATTCAGACGGGTTTGCGACTCAGGGCTGAATCCTTTGCGAATCAGGAAAACTGGACTCTCTGGGCGAATCTGTGGATTGAATCTTATCCCCATGACTCACACCCACTAAAAACAACATCTAAGAGATTCAATTAAAAGAATCTTTTTATTGATTAGAGGGGCGTGTCGGGTATGGTTCGGTCCGATGGAAAAAGAGATTGTCAAAGCATGGAACGGAAAACGGACCGATAAGGTTCCGATGTGGCTGATGCGTCAGGCTGGAAGGTATTTGCCCGAGTACCGCGAGGTAAGGGCCAAGGCCGGCGGTTTTCTGAACATGGTTTATAACCCGGCGATTGCCAAGGAAATCACCTTGCAACCCTTGAAGCGGTTTGATCTGGATGCCGCGATTTTGTTTTCGGATATTCTGGTGGTGCCGCATGCGCTAGGCCTCAAGCTTGCATTCATGGAAGGCGAGGGGCCGAAACTGGATGTGGTAACCGATGCCACACGCCTTAATGAAAACGGTTTTCTGGACAGGCTTGCGCCCGTGATGGATACCGTTGCCGCTGTTAAAGCGGATTTGCCAAAAGGCAAGGCACTGATTGGCTTTGTAGGTTCACCATGGACTGTCGCCAGTTACATGGTCCACGGTGAAGGCGGGCATGATTTTGCCCTTATCAGGAATTTCGCGAAACTAGAACCCGATGCTTTCCAGCGGATAATCGATGTTCTGGTGCGTGTGACCATATCCTACCTTGATGCGCAGGTACGTGCAGGGGCCGAAGCCGTACAAGTATTTGAAAGCTGGGCGAGTGCGGTTACCGGAGATGATTTCAAACGCTGGGTTGTAGCGCCCAATGCCGCGATTGTTGCAGGCTTTAAAAAACTGCACCCGCATGTGCCTGTTATAGGTTTTCCACGTACTGCAAAAACCGATGATTTGCTGGCTTTTGATATCGGGTGCAATGCTATTGGTCTATCACAGGATGTTGCGCCGGAATGGGCCGCCAAACACCTACAAACCCGCGTATGCGTGCAGGGCAACCTTGCGCCCGAACTGCTTTTGGAAGGCGGGGCCAAAATGGAAGAAACCGCAAAAAATATATGCTTATCCCTTGACGGAGGGCCATTCGTGTTCAATCTCGGACACGGTGTCATCAAGGAAACGGACCCGAGCCACGTGGCCGCCCTTGTGGAAACCGTACATGGATTCAAGAGAAGGGCATTGGCAGCATGACCAAGAACATCGCCGTTATCCTGTTTAATCTTGGCGGGCCTGATTCACGGGAAACCATCAAACCGTTCCTGTTCAACTTTTTCATGGACCCGAATATCATCCGCGCGCCCAAATTCGTACGCTGGTGTCTGGCCAATTACATTGCGTTTTCACGTTCCCGCAAACAGGCGGGGGATTCCTATGCCCGTCTTGGCAACAAATCACCCCTGCTGGAAAATACGCGCGCGCAGGCAACCGCACTTTCCATGCGCCTCAATAACGACTCCACCATCAAGTACACCGTGCATATTTGCATGAGATACTGGCACCCGATGGCGGACGAGGTTGTACAGAAGGTCAAGAACGATAACCCCGACCAGATTATCCTCCTGCCCCTATACCCGCAGTTTTCAACCACTACTACGTGGTCATCGTTTGGCGAATGGCAGAAGGCTGCCTTAAAACATGATCTTGATAAACCCTCGAGCCTTGTATGCTGCTACCCAAGCAATGCCGGGTTTATTGCAGCATCAGCCGACCTTGTGAAAACGCAGTACGAAGCCATGCGCGATGAATGCATGGGGCAAGGTATGAAGGCACCGCGTGTTCTGTTTTCGGCCCACGGTTTGCCCGAGGACATCATTACCGATGGTGACCCGTACCAATGGCAATGTGAAAAGACGGCAGAGTTGATAACCGCTGCGATACAGGTGCCCGAGCTTGATTGGCAAATCTGTTACCAGAGCCGCGTTGGCCCCAAGAAGTGGATTGGGCCATCCACGGAAGAAGCTTTGCACAAAGCCGCCACCGATAATGTGCCTGTGCTTGTGTATCCGCATGCGTTTGTGTCGGAGCATGTGGAAACGCTGGTCGAAATTGAGGAAGAGTACCGCGAGATGGCCGAACATATGGGCGTGCCCATGTTTGCCCGCGTGCCGACTGTTAGCGTGCATAAGGCCTTTATTGACGGCCTTGCAGCTGTGGTAAGGTCACGCGTGGGCGTTGCGGGCGTCGGCCCTGATGTCGTAGGACGTGTATGCCCATCGGGTTTTACGCGCTGCTGCATGGGGCAGGGTGTTGAAATGGTTGGCGCGCGCGCGTGCGACGTCAAGGCGCCGCAAGTGATTTTAGGAGGGTAAAACAATGCAGCAATTTTTGTATGAGCATTATCTGGGCCTTAAAGCCCTGCACATCATTGCGATGGTTGCATGGATGGCCGGTATGTTTTACCTGCCCCGCTTGTATGTTTACCACGTCAAGGCTGCCAAAGGGGGCGAGCTATCGGAAACCCTGAAGGTGATGGAGCGTAGGTTGCTACGTATTATCATCAATCCCGCCATGATTGTGACCTGGCTTTGCGGCGGGCTTATGATCTGGGCCAACCCTTCCATCATGCAGGAAGGTTGGATTCACGTGAAACTGACCGCGCTTCTTTTGATGCAGATTGTGCATGCCATGCTGGCGCGCCACCGTAAGCAGTTTTTGAAGGATGCGAACGCCCATTCCGAGCGGTATTACCGCATCATCAACGAAGTGCCGACCGTGCTATTGGTGATTATCGTCATCATGGTGGTTGTCAGGCCGTTTTAGCCGTTGCCAGATTCTTGAAAATTGTTTGTTGACAGTGGCTTAGCTTTGACGCTATAAATGCGCTGTCTTTAGTACTTTTCACGAAAACTTTTTTATTTCGTGGCGCGGTTGTCAGGCGTATCTGGCTTTTTTCCAATGTTTTCAAAAGAGTAATGTTGCATCGGCCCCGATGCCCTGTTTATAAACCTCCTTCCCCCCACTCGCCACTTTCCCATGGAATTACAAGAACTTAAAACCCGCTCCCCTTCGGAACTTCTGGCATTTGCGGAGGAACTGGATATCGAAAACTGCGCCTCGATGCGCAAACAGGACATGATGTTCGCCATCCTCAAGCAGCTGGCTGAACAGGGCGTGCCCATCAACGGCTCCGGCGTCCTTGAAGTGTTGCAGGATGGCTTTGGCTTCCTACGCTCTCCTGAGGAAAACTATCTTCCCGGCCCTGACGATATTTACATCAGCCCATCGCAAGTGAAGCGTTTCGGGCTTCGTACAGGTGACACCATTGAAGGCGAGATCCGCGCCCCAAAGGATAACGAGCGTTACTTTGCGCTTGTGAAGGTCAACTCGATCAACCACGAGTCCCCCGAAAAGTTGCGCCACCGCATCAATTTCGACAACCTCACGCCCCTTTATCCCGAGCGCAAAATCAAGCTCGAGCTGCCGGATCCGACCAAAAAGAACTATACCCAGCGTATCATCGAACTTGTTTCGCCGCTTGGTTTTGGCCAGCGTGCCCTCATTGTGGCCCCGCCGCGTACCGGTAAAACGGTCATGCTGCAAAACATTGCGCATTCGATTGCCGAGAACCACCCTGAGTCCTATCTCATCGTTCTTCTGATCGACGAGCGCCCAGAGGAAGTGACCGATATGGCGCGTTCGGTGAAGGGCGAGGTTATCTCCTCCACCTTCGACGAGCCTGCATCGCGCCACGTGCAAGTGGCGGAAATGGTCATGGAAAAGGCCAAACGCCTTGTTGAACACAAGCGCGACGTCATCATTCTGCTCGACTCCATTACCCGCCTTGCCCGCGCTTACAACACGGTCGTGCCATCGTCCGGTAAAGTGCTGACGGGTGGTGTGGATGCCAACGCGCTCCAACGCCCCAAGCGCTTCTTTGGTGCTGCGCGTAACATCGAACAAGGCGGCTCGCTTACCATTATCGCCACTGCCCTTATCGAAACGGGCAGCCGTATGGACGAGGTTATCTTTGAAGAATTCAAAGGTACGGGTAACGCCGAGATCGTGCTCGAGCGTAAAATTGCCGACAAGCGCGTGTTCCCCGCCATCGATATCCAGAAATCGGGTACGCGTAAGGAAGAACTGCTTGTTCCGCGCGACCAGCTCCAGAAGATGTGGATCCTACGCCGTATTCTCAACCCGATGGGTACCATCGATGCGGTTGAATTCCTCATCGACAAGCTCAAGGATACCAAAACGAACAGCGACTTCTTCCAGTCGATGAACGGCTAATCCGTTACATATTTTTATTATAAAAAAGCCGCGCGGTTTTTCCCTGCGGCTTTTTTGTATTTTGATGAGATTGGTTCTCGTTATAGACTCGTTAACCAAATTGCGACAAACTGACACAGTCGTATCCTACTGTTTCGTATAACTTTTTCATATTTATCGAGGCCGCCATGGCAATCCTGCGCAAATTCGTATCCTATCTTGCCATTCTGATTTTGGGGCTGGTCATCGCTTATGCCGTGCATAGCAAGGCTACAGTGGATATGCAGGGTGTGCTTGCGGCGTATAAGGCCGATTCCCATACGAAATCGATGGCGACAGCCGCGCAGATTGAAGATGCTTTCAAGCAGATCTACCAGAACATCCGTACCATTTCATTTTTGCCCAGTGTCCGGAACATCGACCGTTACGGCAAGACGCTGGATGACAACGCGCTGCAATCCATCCAGCAGATTTACAACAACCTAGCCAGTAACGTTTCCATGTCGGAGGTGTATGTGGTACCTGCCGACCTTGATGGCGACAGGATTGACCCCAATACCGGCAAACCGGAATTCCCTATCCTCATGTTCGACCAGCTGATCGTCGCGCCTGAAGCTGCTACCGATGCCGCTGCCGAGGAAGAAGATGCCAACGCACCCGAGGCTGTCGAGATTTACGAATACCGCCAGATGAAGGAGCAGAATGCGTATCTGCTCAAGAACTTCCCGAAATTCAGCGTTGAAAATGCCCTCAACCAGCCTGTTATAAGCGGCGAGCCGGTTATCACGTGCGACAACTCGGAATTTGAAAAGAGCCGCAAGGATGAAGACCGTACAGGCATTATTTTGTCCGTTCCCTTCTACTCCATGGAAGGGGCTTTCAAAGGCATGATATCCGGTATTATCCGCAACAACGTGCTGCGCGGCATGCTGCCCGCCAAGGACTATGCCCTGTTCAATCAGGAGTACCGTACAATCCTGCCTTCGCTTGAAGAAGGCAGACAGACATCGGCCATCGAACATATCAAGGCAGGCGAGCCGGAAGACGGTTTGCTGTACTCGGAAGTGATAGACATCAAAACAGCTGACCCGCGTTCGGGCTGGAAATTGTGGGTGGGTTTCCCTGATTCCTATTTCTATGAAAGCGCTGAATACAAGGGTGTCCGCAACTTCCAGATTGCCGGTTACATATTTGCAGTAATAGTAACGTTAATTGGCTGGGGAGTTATATGGTTTGTCCGTCGTAACTTTCGTATCGTGCAGGAAAATGCCGCGCTTTTGGAGCGCCGCGTGAAAGAGCGCACGGATGAGGTTGAAACCATGGTCCGCAACCAGCAGGCGCAAAAACAACGCGCCGAGGAAGAACGAAAGGCTGCCATGCTTGCAATGGCGCAGTCATTCGACGAGCAGACACACGATATCGTGCAGTCGGTTATACAATCTGCAATTGGCCTCAAGGCAGCGGCCGAGCAAATGGCATCCAGCTTCCAGTCGGTTGTGCAGTCTGGACTCGTTGTATCAAGTGCTGCCAATATCGCCGACCAAAACGTACAAACCGTTGCATCGGCTACGGAAGAGCTGAGCGCATCCTCGCGTGAAATCTCACAGCAGGTTTCGGCCGTTGCCACAAAAAGCAGCATGGCTGCCGTGGGTGCGGATAAAACAAGCCAGTCGATTGCCGAACTGGACCGCCTTGCGCAGTCCATTGGCGGTGTTGTCGGGGCCATTAAAGACATTGCCGACCAAACGAACCTGCTTGCCCTTAATGCCACCATCGAGGCTGCACGGGCGGGCGAAGCCGGCAAGGGTTTTGCCGTTGTTGCCGATGAAGTAAAAAAACTGGCCATGGAAACAGCCAGCAAAACCGAGGAAATCAACAAGCAGGTAACCGATATCCAGCAGGCGGTTAAGGTGTCGGTGGAGGCTGTCGATATCATCCTCAAGGAAGTGAAACAGATTGATGCCGCCGCTGCATCCGTATCTTCGGCAGTTGAAGAACAGAATGCCGCGACCAGCGAAATCAGCCGCAACGTGACCGTGGCTTCTGAGGAAACGCAGAAAGTTTCATCGAGTATTGTCGAGGTAAACGACGTGATGTCGGAAGCAGAGCGCGGTGTGGTTACAGTGACGCAATCCGCTGACAAGCTGAATGCCGTTGCCAGAAACCTTGAAGCGCAGATTGCCGACTTCCTTGCGACAATCCGTAAAGGGTAATTAGCCAAAAAGGCCGTTTAAAACGCTAAAGCCCAAGGCCATGGCAGCAATACCGATGCATAGCCACAGGCCAGGGGCGCCCGGCTTTGGTAGCGGCATTTGCCCGCCAGAAACCACGCCTAAACCTTCCAGTACGTTTTTGGATGCCTTGCCTGCGGCCATGCGGATGGCGTGTGTGCCGGCTGCTGCAAGCAATACTGCAAAGATCAAATCAAAGACGTATGCGAGGCCGCCTGTGGTGCCTTCCGGTAGAACCGCGCCTGATACCGCATCCCGCCCGCCGTACATGTAATAGGCCGCAAGCAGCACCAGCGATACGCCCAGAGCGCCACCCATTGCAACCATGCGCGGCCACAAGGACAGGCGCGACAGGGCAGTATTGGCATCCTTTACAATGCGCTTTGCCGTATTTTCGGAGAGGCCGAGCGTGTAGGTTTCCATGAGGGATTTTAGCGCGCGTTTGCTGTTGCCACGCACGAGGCTGCGCAGCGTATCGCCAAGCGCCCGCCAGCGTGCGCATTCGAGTATTTTTTGCGTCGATGCTGCGCCACCTGCTGCCGCTTCCGAGAGAATTTCCAAGCCGGGTTTTAACAGTGCGTCCATGAATTCGGGGACTTCGAGCAGGCGCGCCTTAAAGCCCGCAAGTTTGGGCCTGATGGAGCCTTTGCCCATGGCGATATCCAGTTCAGCGAACGGCATTTCAGCACGGTAAAGGAACCAGAGCGATGCGCCTTGAGATATATCGGCTTCAGGTGCCAGCATCTCGGCATCGCGGCCAAGAATGGGTGTTATGCGCGCGTGCCCATCGGTTGCCAGTTTGGCACCGCCGACGCGGTCAATAAGGGTTACAAGCGCAGGCGGCAGCCCTTTGGTGCGCAGGCGGAATGTTGTTTGCGCAGTGAGCGTTACTGCCCATGATTTGGTGGTCCAGCCCTGACCGCCACAACCCTCGCAAATTTTTTTGCCGTGGCCCTGACATTCCGGGCAGGTGATCATGCGCTGGCTTTGGCATACAGGGCAAACCGACAGGCCGCGACCTGCACAGGCATGGCAAACGACCGGGCCTTGAGGTGTCAGTATTTGCCCGCGCCCCTGACAGGTGATGCATGCGACACCCCCCTGCCCGTGGCAGCGATAACAAGTGATGCGCATTTGCCCGAGGCAGTTGTGGCAAGGTGTGCCGCCGGCACCACGGCATTTGCCGCAAGGTTCGTGCGCGACAAACGTGCGCGTGACCTGCGGCAGCGGAATTGCATCGCCCGATACACCAAAACCCTGATCGGGGCGGGCAAGCACTGTTTCATGGACAAGGCCAAGCACGCCCCTGTCTGAGGCTACACGGCTTACAAAATCCTGTACGGCCTCATTGATTTGCTGCGGCTGGATTATCTGCCCATCGGTGAAGCGGCCGCTGCGTTTTGCTTCCTGCACGCTTGGAGCCAGATGTACCGATGTGGTGCCATAAAAGCCGTGCACGAAACCGTTGATGGCGCGTAGTTCCACCGATGAAGGCTTCAGGCCGTTGCCCTGTACCTGTTTTCTGATGCGTGCGATCGCACCCTCGGCCAGCGCCGGATCGACAGGCGGAGGGGGAAGCGGCTTTTCGGGCGCGCCATCGTCTTCCATCACCATGGTGAAGGGGGGCAGTGCCATCGGTTATCCTATTTCAGTCTTTCCAATATGGCCTTGTAGCCTTGGTGTGGCTCCTGCTCCAGAAACCTTGCAACACGGCCAACGGTTGTGGTGCTTGCACCGGTTTCGGCGGAAATTTCGCGATATGACATATCCCCTGCGGCCAGCAAGCGGGCGATGAGCCAACGTTCACCGAAGTCTTTTATTTCGCCCGGCGTGCAAAGGTCTATCAGAAAGCGGCGGATCTCATCCTCCGACTTCAATAGTGTCAGAGCCTTGCAAAGGGATGCGAAGCGTTGCTCGGGCGTTTCGTTTTTTGTGGCCATGGGGGCACATTAGGATGCAAGCCCCCTTATCGTCAAAACGAAACTGGTGTAATAGGGGTTCATCCAGCCACAACAGGAGGTAGCCCTATGAAATTTACGGTGAATGTCGATTGTACGCCTGAAGAAGCCCGCGCTTTTCTGGGCCTCCCCGATTTTGCGCCCATGCAACAGGCCGTTTTGAGCCAGATGCAGGACCAAGTGCAAAAGAACATGAACGCCATGGACCCCGAAGGCATCATGAAAATGTGGATGCCGAACGCCATGAGCGGCATGCAGGCTTTTTCCGAACTCCAGCAATCCATCTGGCAGCAAATGACATCGATAGCGAATGCCGATGCGCCCGCAGCCAGCAGCGGTAAAAAGCGTAAAGGCTAATGGTTGATACGATTTACGCGCTTGCTTCCGCCCCCGGCCGTGCCGGGGTTGCGGTTGTGCGCGTATCAGGCCCCCTTGCCCACACGAGCCTTGCGGGCTTAACCGAGCCATTGGCACTGCCCGATGCGCGGCAGGCCAGCGTGCGCCGTTTGAAGCACCCGCAAAGCGCCGCATTTATCGACGAGGCGATGGTTATACGGTTTAACGCGCCAAACTCGTTTACGGGTGAGGACGTGGTTGAATACCATCTGCATGGTGGCCGAGCGGTGATTGACGCGCTGTTGGCGGCGCTTGCGGCTGCTGATGGCCACAGGCTTGCTGGCCCAGGTGAATTTACGCGCCGCGGGTTTGAAAATGGCCGCATGGACCTGACGGCTGCCGAAGCTATTGCTGACCTTATTGCCGCCGAAACCGAGGCCCAGCGCGAGCAGGCGCTGGCGCAAATGGCGGGCGGGCTATCCCGCCTTTATGACGGCTGGGCTGACAGGCTTACCAAGAGCCTTGCGCATCTTGAGGCCGATATCGATTTCCCCGATGAGGATTTGCCGGAGGGTGTGGCAGGACTTGTCAGGCCTGTTATCAGGCAGGTTTCCTTTGAAATCGGGCAGCATTTGAATGACGGGCGCCGTGGCGAGCGGTTGCGCGAGGGCGTGAAGATTGCTGTCGTAGGTGCACCAAACGCTGGAAAATCAAGCCTTGTCAATGCGTTAGCCCAGCGCGAGGTTGCTATTGTATCGGATATCCCGGGTACCACGCGCGATGTTATCGAGGTGCATCTGAACCTTGGCGGGTATCCGGTTATCGTTGCGGATACGGCAGGTTTACGACCTGACCAGATTGGTCAGCACGGGCATGACGCGATTGAGCAGGAAGGTATCAGACGGGCGCTTCAATATGCTCAAGATGCTGATATTATTTTACTTTTGTTTGATGGTGCGGCGTTGCCATCGCTTGATCAGCATACCCTGAAGTTGTGGGATGAACGGACTATCGCGTTTGCAACCAAGGCGGATATCGCCCGTGCCGCCCCCCGTGTGAAGGGGGAATCGTTGCCTGTATTATCGGTTTCGACGGGCGAGGGGCTGGATAGGCTTATCACCGCCCTCACCCGCAAGGTTGGCGATGTGATGGGTGCTTCGGACCGCCCTTACCTGACCCGTGCCCGCCACCGCGAGGCGTTGCAAAATACCATGACCGCCCTCGCCCGCGCCGAGGACGCCATGTTGCCCGAGCTGATAGCCGAGGATGTGCGCCTTGCCGTGCGATCCCTCGGGCGGATTACGGGGCGCGTGGACGTCGAGGACCTGCTGGATATCATCTTCCGTGATTTTTGTATCGGGAAGTAAGCATGGCTTTGCAAATCGCCATCGGTTTTATTTGTTTGCTTGCTGGTGTTTTTGGTATCGAGCTTGTGTTGGCCAAGACCCAGCTGGTGCCTGCCAACGAGATTGATATCCCTGCCATGGCGCGGCAGGCGGCTGCCAAGCGCGGCGCCCCTTTTGATACACGTGATATTTACGAGGTTGTGCGCGATGCGCGGACTGAAAACGCGCGCAGTTACCACACCCTTTCATCGGCGTATTTTGCGCAAGACCCCGCAGGTTCGATGATTGCGCTGGACGGCAAACCCGTGTTGCCGCTGGGTATCAATACCAAGGCCGATACGTATTATTGTTGGGATACTGGTTTGCCGATCAAGCTGAGCACGGACCGTTACGGCTTCAGGAATCCCGATGCCCTGTGGGATGAAGCGCCGATTGATGTGTTGGTGTTGGGTGACAATTACGCCTTTGGCGCCTGCCTGCCGATGGATGAAAGTTTTGTGGGCGTGATGCGCGCACGTGTGCCCAAAACCATCAGCCTTGGTGTTTCATCGATGGGCATACTGGCCGAGCTGGGCACGCTGCGGGAATACGGGGCGCTTTTGAAGCCTAAAACGGTTGTGCTTTTCTTTTTGCCTGATGATGTGCGCGATGTGGTGCGGGAAGCCGAAAACCCGATTTACAAGCAGTACATGGACCCCGCGTTCAGGCAGGGTTTGCCTGAACTTGCGGGCCGCTTGCAGGAGCCTATGGATACGCTGGCCGAGGCGTATCACGAGAAAACGCGGCTGGCATTCGAGGCCGCGGGCAAACAAACGAAGCCGTTTTACAAAGTGCCGCAGATAAGGGCGCTGATGAAGTATTGGCGGTATGGCCCTACGCGCAGGCCAGCCCCTGTCATTGATATTGATGCCTATATGGCGGGCCTTGCACGTATGGCGGCCGACGTGAAGGCAATGGATGCGCGGTTTGTGTTTGTGTATTTGCCCGATTGCGATGATTTCGGGCAAGGGGAATGGAAGCAGAGTTTACTTGATAAAGTCGCTGCGTTGGATGTCCAGATTGTTGATGCGGAGGCTGCTATCGAGGTCGCCCTGCCCCGCGGTGTTGCCGATGCGCGGTATTATTGCCCCGGCCACTTTAACCCCGCTGGTGCCAAAGTTGTTGGCGAAGCTGTTTTGAAGGCGTTGGGCGCCCTGCCCTGAATGTTTCAAAATCTGTGGATAAGCGGGCGGGTTTTCGGTATATAACTGCCCCATATGGAACAGTTTGACGTCATCGTTGTCGGGGGTGGGCATGCAGGCACGGAAGCCGCTGCGGCCTCCGCACGCATGGGTGCCAAAACCGCGCTGGTCACACACAAGCTTTCGACTATCGGTGTTATGTCGTGCAATCCTGCTATCGGTGGTTTGGGCAAGGGCCATTTGGTCCGTGAAATTGATGCGCTGGACGGCATTATGGGGCGCGCGGCTGATGCCTCAGGCATCCAGTTCAGGATGCTGAATGCCAGCAAGGGCCCTGCCGTTAGAGGCCCACGAACACAGGCCGACCGCAAATTGTATCGCGAGGCCGTTCAGGCAATTTTGAAGGATTATCAGAACCTTACGCTTATTGAGGGTGAGGCTGATGATGTCATATTAGATTCTGGCCAGACCATAGCTGGTCTGAAGCTTTCGGATGGGCGTAGCTTTGGTTGTAAGGCTGTCGTCATCACGACGGGCACCTTCCTTCGCGGTATCATCCACCGCGGCGAGGAGCAGTCGCCTGCTGGCCGTGTTGGCGAGGCGCCGAGTGTCGGGCTTGCTGTAACGTTGGAGCGTTTGGGCCTCCCCCTCGCCCGCCTAAAGACCGGCACCCCTGCCCGTATTGATGGCCGCACCATTGATTGGTCGGGCGTCGAGATGCAGCATGCGGATGCGGAGCCCACCCCCTTCTCCTTCCTTACCGATAAAATCACGGTGCCGCAGATTGCTTGCGGCATGGTTTATACGACCAAGGAAACGCATGAGGTTATCCGTGCGAACCTACACCGCGCACCTATGTATTCAGGCCAGATCCAGAGCCGTGGGCCGCGTTATTGCCCGTCGATTGAAGATAAAATCGTCCGTTTTGCGGATAAGGAACGGCACCAGATTTTCCTTGAGCCTGAAGGCCTTGATGACCCTACGGTTTACCCGAATGGTATCTCGACCTCCCTGCCTGTTGACGTGCAGCAGGCTATCCTGAAAAGCATACCGGCCCTTGAAAATGCGCAGGTATTTCAATGGGGTTATGCCGTTGAGTACGATTACTGTGATCCGAGGGATTTGAAGGCCTCACTGGAATCCAAGCGTGTGCCTGGGCTGTTTTTGGCGGGGCAAATTAACGGTACGACCGGTTATGAAGAAGCTGCGGCGCAGGGGCTTATGGCTGGTATTAACGCAGCACTGCTTGCCGGGTATTTGTCGGATTCTGTTTCACGTGAAACTTTAACACCGTTTGTACTG
>JAGWXJ010000181.1 GCA_018969935.1 Alphaproteobacteria bacterium
TTTACGGATTTTCTTGGCAATCGTATCGGCGTCATCGGTCAGGTTGATGCGGCTGTTGTCCGAGGGGTCGGATTTGGACATTTTGGCCGTGCCGTCCTGCAAGGACATCACGCGCGTAGCCTCGCCCGTCAGCACCGTTGCGGGTTCGGGGAAGAATTCGACCTTGTAGCGGTGGTTGAACGTGCGGGCGATTTCGCGCGCGAGTTCCAGGTGCTGCTTCTGGTCATCGCCTACGGGCACATGCGTGGCCTTGTAGGCCAGAATGTCGGCGGCCATGAGAACGGGATAGGCGTAAAGGCCCAGGCCCGCCTTCTCCTTATCCTTGCCGCCCTTGTCCTTGAACTGGGTCATGCGGTCGAGCTTGCCGATCTGCGTCATGGTGGAGAGCAGCCAGTTGAGCTCGGCGTGCGCGGTCACGGCGGATTGGGGGAAGATGATGGAGCGTTTGGGGTCTACGCCTGCGGCAATATAAGCCGCCGCGATTTCGCGCGTGGCCTTGGCCAGCCCCTCGGCTTCGTAGGGCATGGTGATGGCGTGCAGATCGACAACACAGTAAATACATTCATTGTCTTCGTTCTGCATCTTCACCCAGTTTCTGAGCGCGCCCAGATAGTTGCCAAGGTGAAGACGGTTGGTGGGCTGCATGCCCGAAAAAATACGGTTTTTCATTTTGATTCAGTTTGTTTGGGTGTTTTGCGGAAGTAGGATTTCAAATCCTGAGCGGTGATGGCTTTGCTGGCGAAGATTATCGCCAGATAAACAAGCCCGCCTGAGCCCACCAGCGCAGCGAGGGCGAGGAGACGTTTGATACCAGGCTGTGCGAAGTAGTCTTGCAAACCATAGTTACAAACAAGCACAACGATAGCCATGAGTAAAGAGGCGGCTATCACGCGGGGGAAGACAAAGCGGAAACGTTCATCAAAGTGCAGATGACGGCGTTGCGAGAGAATGCGCCACAGAATGGCAATTTGCACCCAACCCGCAAGGCCCGTGGCCATGGCGATGCCCGTTACGCCCATTTTGAAAACGAAGATGAGCGTCAAGGCCACAACGATGTTGAAGCCAACCGAGATGGCCGCCACCACCACAGGGGTTTTCGTATCCTGCCGTGCGTAGCAGGCGGTTGCGAATACCTTGCCGGCCACATAGGCAGGCAGGCCGATGGCATAACCCGCCAGCACGCTTGCGGTTACGGATGCATCGGCCATCGTAAATTCACCGCGCTGGAAGAGGACCGTGATAATCTGGTCCGATGCGAGGCCGAGGGCCAGTGCTGCAGGTAGCGCAAGCACGCAGCAGGCTTCAAGGCCGCGGTTGAACAGGCGCTGGATTTCATCGCTATCGTTGGCGGATACGGCGCGGGCCAGCATGGGCAAGAGGGCCGTGCCGATGGCGATGCCCACGGTGCCAAGCGGCAGCTGGTTCAGGCGGTCGGCATAATAGAGGTGGCTCACGGCGCCTTCAGGCAGGAAGGATGCGATAATGACATCCGCGAACAGGTTGATTTGCACAACGCCCGCCCCGATGATGCCGGGGACCATGAGGCGCAGAAGTTGCCTGATTTGCGGGGTTATCACAGGTTTTGTGGGCAGGATGCTAATGCCGGCTGCGCGCGCGCAAATCCATACGAAGACCAACTGGACCAGACCAGCGATGGTCACGCCCCATGCAAGCGCGTGGCCAGCGGTGGGGAAGAAAATCTCGTTCGCAAGGAGGCAGACCACCATGGTCAGGTTGAAGAAGATGGGCGCGGCTGCAAACGGCGCGAAGCGGTCATGGGCGTTGAGTACGCCGCCCAAAAGGGCTGTCACGGACATCAGCAAAAGGTAGGGGAATGTAACGCGCGAGAACGTGACCGCGAGGTCGTAACGTACCGTGCCTTCGCCGAAGCCGGGGGCGATGGCCCACATGATGAACGGCATGCCGATGATGCACAATATAGTGAAGGGCAGCAGGATGCCCGTCATCACGCCCATGGCGTTGGCGGCAAAAAGGTTGGCCGCGTCCTCGCCCTCTTTTTGGCGGATGTCGGAATATAAAGGCACGAAGGATACCGTAAACGCGCCTTCGGCCGTTACGCGGCGGAAGAAGTTGGGCAGCTTGAGCGCCACGAAAAACGCATCGGCCACGGGCCCTGCGCCCAATATGGATGCGGTTACGAGGTCGCGCACGAAGCCTGCCACGCGGCTTGCCAGCGTGAGGGCCCCAACTGTTA
>JAGWXJ010000182.1 GCA_018969935.1 Alphaproteobacteria bacterium
CGCGCCGAACTCGACACGCGGAACGAAAAAATCAACTATAAGGTCCGCGAACACTCGGTCGGCAAAGTGCCGGTTATGTTTGTGGTTGGCGCCCGCGAAGCCACCGAAAAAACGGTAGCCATCCGCCGCCTAGGCACACAGGATCAGGAAGTACAGTCGCTGGCCGATGCCGCAGCCGCGCTTGCAAACCAGTGTAAACCGCCCTATTAATTGTACTTTCCTAAAACAACTACAGGAGTTAGCCATTACCAGACCACCCTTCCCCCCTCGCCGCCCCAACCCGAGCGAACCGCGCCGCCCCGTCCTGAATGAAGACGGCCCCCGTGTAAACGAACAAATCCGCGCCCGCGAAGTGCGCGTCATCAACGAAAACGGCGATATGCTGGGCGTTATGCCCCCATTCGAGGCCATCAAGCTGGCCCGCGAGGCAGGTCTGGACCTTATCGAGGTTTCTCCCAACGCAGCCCCTCCCGTTTGCAAAATCCTCGACTACGGCAAGTACAAATACGAACAACAGAAAAAGGCCAACGAGGCCCGTAAGAAACAAAAAGTCATCGACATCAAGGAGCTCAAACTCCGCCCCACCATCGGTGACCACGACTACCAGATCAAACTGAAGCAGGCGCGCGAGTTCCTGACCGACGGCGACAAGGTGAAATTCACCCTGCGCTTCCGTGGCCGCGAACAAAGCCACCTCGACCTCTCGCTTAAAGTAATGCGCCGCGCGAAGGAAGATCTGGCCGATATCTCGAAGGTTGAACAGGACATCCAGTCGGAAGGCAAGCAGGCCGTCATGGTCCTGATGCCTTTGCCCAAGTCCTAGGCAATCATCTTTTCAAGTTCGATGAACACTTGGCCGGTAGAAATATCGGCCATTGTTTTTTGCTGGATGGTACGCACATGCGCGCCTAAAGGCCCGTGCCGCTGTGGGTTGGAAAACGCGGGGTAAAGCCCCAGCGTTTTGCAGCCCGTAGGCGCAATCATGTGGATGGGCCCCGTATCGTTGCCAATGGCACACACGGCCCCGCGTGCCAGCACGGCTATCTGCATCAATGTCGTACGGCCTGTCAGGTCCAGCGCCACAGGGCAGGCGGTCTTTATGGCAGCCGTTACATCAGCTTCGTCTTTTGTGCCCAACAGCACTGGTGTAACACCACGCGCGGCAAACCACCCGCATACCTCGGCATATCGCTCATGCGGCCAGCGCTTTGCCAAATGTTTGGCCGAGCAGCCTGCAACAACAAGCGCATAGCGTGGCGGAACATCAAGGCCGCTGGTGTCAGCTTCTATCCATTCAAGCGTATCAACTGATACAGGTGTGATACCTGCCACGGCAAGCTGGTCCACAAGCGCCTGAAACACGTGTTTGGATTTGCGCGCCCCGTCATCAGGCACCGCATGGCTGGCACCTTTGGCAATACCGCTCCACTGCGGCCTGTCTTTAAAGAGGGTCAGGTAAAACGCCGTGCGCTCGCTATTTTGCAGGTCGTATACAAACGTAAAATTCTGCACGTTCAGCCAACGCTTCAGGGCCGCCCACGCACCAAGCCTGTACCATTTGGGACGGCTATCGATATAAACATTATCAACAGTGCCGGATGCCCGTGCAAGCGCCTCGAAAGGCTTGGTAGTCATGAGTGTTATATGGTGATGCGGGTGATGATGGCGTATGGCCTGGAGGCACCCCATCGCCTGCATGAAATCCCCGAAAGCGCCGTGCTTGATAACGAGGATATTACGCATCAGCGCCCGTATTTTTCCTGCAGCAATTCGGCATACACGGCCAGCGTTTCTTGGCACATCTTTTCGCGTGTGAAGTTCATGGCCACGTGGTTCATCGATTTGGTTGCAAGTACCGCGCGTTGCTGCGGCGTCAGCGCCAACGCCTGCCTGATGGCCTCCGACAGCGCGGGCGCATCATTGGGCGGTATCAGCCAGCCTGTTTCGCCACGCAAGATGGTTTCCTGGGCGCCGCCATGATCCGTGGCAATGATGGGCCTGCCCATCGCCTGCGCTTCAACTGGCACGCGACCAAACCCTTCGGGGTCCGTCGAGGCCGATACCACAACCGATGAAATCATGTAGGCAGCGGGCATATCATTGCAGTTATCAATGATACGCACCTGCCCTGTCAGGTTCAGTTTTTCAATCATGGCCTCAAGTTCGGCGCGGTATTCCGTCCGCCCTTGGTCAGAGCCAAGCAATACGCAAA
>JAGWXJ010000043.1 GCA_018969935.1 Alphaproteobacteria bacterium
CACGGCCACAGGCAATGACGGCAACGATGAAGTCTGGTGCCCGAACACCGACAGAACGCTGGCAGATATCGATGAAATGCCGGAAGTGCTGTTCAACAACCAAATCTTCACCGTCAACAAACCGACTGACCCGCAGGATATCACCCACTCCGATGCTTATATGGACAACGTATTCCCCACGGTTGTGTCCAAGCTCTCCAAGGACCAGCTGGCAGGGTTGCCTGAAGGTAACAACGCTGCTGCCGAAATTATGGCATTGAAAGCCAGTTTCAACGCGCGTTTGGCAACATTCCAGATGCCGTTCTCAAGGGCTATTGGCCAACGCCTTCCTGCCTTCAGCTCTTCTGGTGGCGCGGTAGAGGAGGCCATGAAATCCTTTAGGGCCTCGCTCCAATACCTTTCCGACGATAAATTCAGCGCCCTCCTCAAGGATTATATGGCCGATGGTAACCAGCTCTCCGAGCAGTCCATGGATGAAATTCACTACTGGATTACCAACATTGACCCCAGCACCATCATCAATGCATCGGGCCAGTCGACTCTCAATAACGGTAACACGCAGCTCTTTCAGGCTCTGAAAATGATGGATATGACGGCCCTGCTTTACGATATCCGCCAGACTTTGCGTGAAACCAACGTCCTGCTTGGCACTATGGGTGCCGTCATGATCGAACCGCGCCGCGACGAAATCGAGCAGAAAATCCAGTCTGTTAGCGGTCAGGGCGGCTAACCCCCTTTATCTGGCACAGTCTTTGCAAACCTGAATACCGAAGGGCCGTTTTATAGGCCCAATAGGGAAAAGGTTTAGGCTTATGCCAGCAGTAAACCCGCTAAACGTCGCACTTTCAGGCCTTACGGCAGCGCAAGCGCAAATCGCGGTCACGTCCAACAACGTGGCAAACGTATCCACGCCCGGCTATTCCCGTAAATCCGTAGACCTGTATAGCAACGTCATCGAGGGCGAAGGCTCTGGCGTCAAACTGGGTATCGTCCAGCGCCGTATCGATGAAATCCTGCTGCGTGACCTGCGTACACAGGTCAGCCTCTCGACCCAGCTCCAGACCCGCGACCGTTATCTCGGCCAGATTCAGGATTTCCATGGGCCACCGGATTCCAACCAGTCCATCACGGCTTATGTCGGCAACCTCAAGGACAGCTTTGCCGAACTGGCTAACCAACCCGAAAGCACGTACCTGCTCAATACGGTCTATAACAAGGCCCAGCAGCTGGTGGACAAGTTTTCAGCCTTCAGCGCCAAGCTGACAAGCATGCGCAACAGCGCACAGGCCGAAATGACTGTATCGGTTAGCAAAATCAATGCACTGACCACTCAGATCTCGGATCTCAATGCCTCTATCAAACTCGCTATGGCAACCGATGAATCGACAGCCGAGCTGGATGACCAGCTGGATGTCGCCATCAAATCCCTCTCCGAGGAAGTGGATATCACTTACTACAAGGCCAACGGCGTTACGGTCGTCCAGACAAGGCAAGGCCAGTTGCTGGTCGATACAAAGCCGGTAGAGGTGTATTTCGAAGCATCGGCCCTAGGCCCCACAAGCTATTACCCGACATCAGCCGGTAGCGTGCGCCTCGGCAACCCTACAACAGGCGTGGACCTGACACTGGACCCGAAACTGGGTGGCAACCTTGGCGAGCTCATAAAAATGCGTGATGAAACGCTGCCAACCTATCAAGCCCAGCTGGATGAACTGGCCCATAAAATGGCCATGCGCTTCAGTGCCGAAGGCCTTGACCTGTTTACGTTGCCAGATGGCACGATACCAGCCAACACGCCATCATCTTACGTCGGCTTCTCGGCAGACATGATTATCAATCCTGATGTCACGAACGACATTACGCTGATCCGCAAAGGCACCAGCACAGGCAGTACGATCCAGAGCGGTTCATCCGAATTGCTGCGCAAGATTGTCGAATACACGTTCGGCAGCACCGAATATATGCGCGCCCGCGGTACGGTCGATATCTCCAACACCGTACCGACGCTCTTTACAACATTAGGTATTGCTGGGCAGGCACGCCTTGTAGGTACAACCGATATCACGGATCTTGGCTCGCTGGATACCAGCCCGTATATCAACCCACCCGCTGAAGATGACTTCACAATTCAGGTAGGGGCTGCCGCCGCGCAAACCATTACCATTACATCCGGCATGCTTGCATCAGGCCTCGTAACTGCAATCAACACGGCCTACCCCGGCATGGCGCAGCTAGGCAACGGCGGCGAGCTTGTTTTGACTGCCAATAATACCATCACAATCGGCGCAGGTTCTCTGGGTGCTGCAGGCCTGGCTGAATTGGGTTTAACAGCGGGCGCTACGTCGGCAACGCCGCCAACATTCACGGTAGCCGCCGGCAAGAACACACCCACCACAATCCAGATCGCGTCTACCGACACATCGACAACCCTGCTCTCGAAACTCAATGCCGTACCGGGCATTACAGCCACGCTGGCAACGGGCGGGTTCCTGAACATCGAACCCACCGATGGTGGCGATATCTATCTGGTTGATGGTATTAGCTCGCCGCTGACAGCGCTTGGCATCAGTATCACCAACGTTGCGCACACGGCCTTCAATACATCCAGCCTTGGGCCCGGCTCTAGCCTTGATGGCGAGGTTACGGGCGCCATTACATTGCAAAACTATGTAACGCAGGCCATCAGCCTGCAGTCCCGCTATGCCAACAGCACAAGTTCGGAACTCACATCGGCTGAAAGCTACAAGGCCGTCATTGAAACGGAATATCTCGACAAAACGGGCGTCAACGTGGATGAGGAAATGGCAAAACTCATCAACGTCCAGACCGCTTATAACGCCTCAGCCCGCACCATCAAGATCGCACAGGAATTGCTGGATGATCTATTTGCAATCCTCGGATAGAAAGGTAGAAAGTCATGGCCAATAACGTATCAACATTGGGGCTTAACCTAGGTATAATTAGCCGTACCAAATCCTTGCAGGGCCAGATGGCCGATTTGCAGGCGCAGGTGGCAACAGGCGTCAAGTACCAGACCTTCGGTGAATACGGCTCCAACGCTCAGCGTATTCAGGAATACCGCACTTCGCTTACAACCATCGATATCTACCGCCAGAATATCGATATCTCCCTCTCGAATATCGAACAAATGGACAGTGCAATTGAGGAAACGATAGAGCAGGCAAAAGGTGCGCTTAGTTCAATTACAATTCAGTTGGAACGCGGGAGCGAGTTTGATCTCGTTGCAGTAAAAACCGCAGCGCAGGCCGCTCTCAAGGTTATCGAGGCAAACATGAACGTCCGTATCGGCGACAGGTATCTTTTCGCAGGCACTGACGTTTCAAACGAGCCTTATACAGGCTCCAGCACCGTAACGGCCAATATGCAAACCCAGATTGCGGATTGGCTTGATGGCACCAACACAACCACCCAGTTGCTTAGCAATATCGACAACCTGACTGATTCCCAGCTTGGATATTCCGTATCCGTCCAGACTGCCAAAAACATTTTTGTAAGGGCCGATGACTCGCTGGAAGTCGATTACACGGTAAAGGCAAATGACGACGGATTCTCAAAAATTGTTGCGGGCCTCAATGCTCTCGCAAACCTTGAGGAGCCGGGTACGGGTGATATCCCCACGCGTGACGAATTTTATGATGTGGTAGACAGCCTTTACCGCACGGTCAAGGCGGGCATCGATGGCCTGCGTGATTCATCGTCCGATATCGCTTTGGCATCCGAAACCATCAACACAATCAAGAACAACCTGACGGAAGACAAACAGGCCTACCAGAAGGTAATGGAACAAACGGAAGCAACGGATGTAACGGACGCCATCGTGCGCTTCCAGTCCATGCAAACGCAGCTTGATGCGTCGTTCCGCATCTCGGCCATCTTGGGCCAGCTCTCCCTTACGCGGATCCTGTAATTCTAGAAAAGTCCTGATGGGCCAAGCGCCGGCTCGGCAACAGTCTGGCCTGCAGCGCCCGTTGTTGCTTCAGTTGCGGCTGCGGTCGTGCCGCCGGTTGTGCTAGCTGCACTGGCAGGCACATCGGATGTAGGTGGTGTGCCTGAAGCCCCTCCGCTTGCATTGCCTACAATGGCGCTGGCCATGCTGCTGGCACCTGCAGTCGCAGGGTTGGATGATGCAGGCGCACCAGATACACCGTTTTCAAGTACGTTCTGGAGGCTGGCTGATGCAGTTCCGTCCCCTTCGTCAGAATCGGCACTATCACTATCATCTTCAGGTGCTGGCCTGACATTGATGGTATCGCCCGCAATATTCACGACAATCCCGTCCTTGGAAATACCGGTAACCCGTGTACCATCTGCAAGCACCGAGCCCGTGCGCACGGTTGCGCGGTAACCGGGGTTGGTAACGCCAATAAGTACGCCACGGCAGCTTTCAAGCAGGCAGGATATGTCGGTCCACTGGTAACGCACTTTTCGCTCGGCTTTTTCAGCGGCGGCCATACGCTCGGCTTCTTCCTTGGCCAGGCGCGCAGCCTTTTCGGCTTCGCTTTCACCTTCTCTTGAGGCGGCTTTGGGGTTTGCGGCAGCGGCGCGCGCCTTCATTTCCTCGAAATAGGCGCGGCGCTTGCCCACAATTTCGGGATAAAGATCAGGATAGAATTTTACGCAGGCCGCATTGGGGGGCAACTGGGCACAAATACCGCGCGGCGGCGGGGGCTGGTTGAAGTGGGCGCCCATTTCCTTGAAGGAATCGCTGATTTTTTGGAGTTCGGCCTGACGCTCGACCATCTTCTCAAGAAGGCTGATCTGGTAATTCAGCTTGATCATATCGGACAGGAAGCCGTTTTCGATGGATGCGAACGCCTCCTCGAAGTCGATGGAAGCCATAGCCACGTCATTGAGGGCGAATCCGCCGCCTTCCTGCGCACGCGCAACGGAAGGGATGGCTACAAGCACCCCTACAAATATACATAACTTGAGAAATAATACCCGCATCAGGCCGATTCCTTACCCGTAACAGTGTATAGGCAGCGGCGCTATAGTTCAATCGCGTAAGAAGGCCTGATTTATTGGCCGCAACCCGAATCGCAGGACCCGAAATTATCGACCGACATGTTCGAGATTGTCACTTTCGGGGCCACCACAGTTTTTGGTATGGCTGCGGTGCCGTAAACAAGGTTGTCCGCGCTTGTAATATCGATAACAGCCATTTTGGATGTCGGGGCTGTCACGTTACCCCCGCGTACGATACCGGTCTTCAACTGGTGGTCTACAACAAGGTTTCGGGTGGAAACGGTAGTCGATGTAACACGCCGCGTGTTGGTGATGGTGCCCGTCGTAAGCGTACCCCCGTCGGGGATGTTGACGGTTGTACCTGTGATGGTTGTGGCAGCACCCGTACCAGCCGTGGTGCCATCAACAAACATGGCGTTATTGGTAACATTGATGGTGTCCTGATTGCCGCTGGTACCGTCAACGACATACAACGCTTGTGCGCCATATCGCTCGCGCTGGTTACCTGTACCGGTCGTCAGGGCGTTTTGTATGCGCATATTGCCCGCCGTCATGGCATCGGCAATCGTGGCGCTTCCGTATACAGTCATGTTTTGCGCCACATAGGCGGCACCCTTCACAACACCCGTGCCGTTCACGCACAACGTACCCGTAAGCTCGTTTGTGCCGCCCTGCCCGACAGGCCTGATATCGTCATCGGTTGTACAAGCGATGGCAGCGCCGTTGATCGTCACGTTATCGGCACCTATGATATCGTTGCCGCCAAGGTTCAGCGTCCCGTACATGGTGTTCAGCTGCCCTGCAGTATCCAGATCCTCATGCCTATAGAGGTAATCGCCCGTTTTATCGGCAAGGTTGTAGTACGAATAGTAAAGATAATAACTGCCTTGGGTATTTGAATTCAGGGTTGCCCTAAGATCCGCACTATACCAGTTGGTAGCCTGCAATCCGTTGGATGGCGTGATGGACCAGCTGCTGAATGCGCTGCGCATCACCGCGGCAGCCTTTGCGCCGTATGTACGTATCCAGCCGCCATGTGGGCCTGAGTAGGAAGCCGCTTTCTGCACAACATCATCTGGGCGTGGCGTTGCGGTAACAATCACAACTTCCAGTGCGCGCGTATCCGTATTGATGAGCGGATTATCAGCCACCTTGAGAAGAATGCGTATTTGCGAGCGGATAGGCGATGTAGGCCTGAATTGCCCGCTTAAAAGGCGCGTCGCCTGTATCATGACGCCGCTAACGGTAAAGTTTTTGGTGATGTTGTTGGCAGCGGGCGCCGATGAATCGGCAACCAGCTGGTATCCGCCACCTGTTGCGACCGTCGCATCATAAAGCGCATTGAAGTACTCGGGGTCGGCCAGTATCTGGTCCATGGCATCAGCCACGGTCTTTGTATATTTGTAGGTGGCGCGCGCCTGTTCGCGCTTCCCGAAATCCTGCATCAGTTCGAAAATCGCAAGCATGAGCATGGCAAAAATGCCGACCGCCAGCAGCAGCTCCATGAGCGAAAAACCATAATTTTGTCTGCGGCGCGTCATCATCATGTGCAGCTCACCGAATGATAGGCCTGGTTACTTGCACCAATGCTTCGCGTAAATGTGCAGGTACCAAGGAAGATTGCGCCATTGAAATAGTTGCAGGAATAGCCGGTGCTGGGCCATGCAGGCACCGTACAGGTTTCGGAAACGCCATTGGGCCATGTATGGCTGCCGGTCGGCTCGCAATAGGTGCGGTTGTTGGTGTGGACGGTGCAACGGATAGTCCGTGTAAGCACGGTATCAACATATGTCGTTGTGGATCCGGGTGTTGTAACCCCACCGGGGAACCTGATGTTGTTCAGATAAAGCGAACTGGTTGCATTCAAGGCGTTGGCACGGATCTGCCCCTGTATTGTCGCCGTGTTTGCAACATCCATCTGCCTCGATGTCACCGAATAGCCGTTGGTCGGTTGCACGCGTGCAGCCACAAGGTTGCCCGTGACAGTCGAATTTGCCGTGACCGTCATGTTACCGGCCTGCAATTGCTGCGTCCCTATGGTATTGCCGGTGACGTTGGTTGTGGGGGCGATGACCTGTTGGGTAGCCGTCATGTTACCGGTTGCCGTCAGGGTCTGGAAGTTTGATACCCCGCGCGAATCCGTATTGTTTGTGACGTTTGTTATATCTGTGATGGTGCTGCCATCTGCCGTAAGTGTCGTAAGGCCCATGGTGGCGTTACCTGTAGCCGCAATCACCTGTACCTCGCCGCCCTGCATGGTGCATGTACCAGCCGTGTCGTTGACTGTGCGGTTGAGCCCTGATGTCGCAAATCTGCAAACACCGGATGTATCCTTCATGTTGACACGGCTTTCGGTGGCGCCTGCAACCATCATGGCCTGTTCTACGGTCATGGCTTGTGCGGTATCCGATGTAACGCCTTGCCCTACGCCGCGCATGACGGCGTTACCGGTTACGTTTACTTTGTCGGCAACAAACGTACCCACGTTCTGGATGGGGTTGTTGTTCATCCGCAGGTCGGTATCCATGCGGTTGAGTTCGGGCCTGCCGTTAATGGCAAGCCTGTAAAGCCATTCGTCATTGGGCTCCGTACCTTCGGCAGTCACAATACCGTAGGATGAGAGGTATCCGCCGTTTGCATCCGGTGTTGCCGCATATCCTGCGCCCGCGAGCGCTGCAAGGGCAACATACCAGCCGTTGTATACGCTGGTGGCCCTGTTAACAAACGTTGTGCCTGCCAGTACCATATTGCTAATAACGCCCATATCAGGCCCGCCAGCCTGCGCAGTATCAAGCAGGCGCTTGTTTGGAACCCGCACAATCACGGCGCCACGGTTGTCCGAAACGGCAACCACTTCAATCGTGTTTATATAGATTTGGGAGCCGGATGCGTTTAGTGCATCTGTACCGTCGCGGTTCTTTTTTTCTACGTGGACAAAGCGGCGAAATACGCGCATGTCCTGCTTAAAAGCGTTTCTGGCAACATACCCGGATGGAAGATAGTTGAATGTCTTGAGATCGTTTATATCAATTTCACGGAAAACGTTGAGGTCAGCGCCGGTTGTAAAGGCATCAAAGTTTGCAAGCACATATTCCTCTGCTGCATTCTGAAGGCGCAAAATATCGCTCGCTGCAGTACGGTTCTGGGAACGTTGTGCCCAGTCGTCAAACACCTTGTACATACCCGCAAGCAGCATACTCATGAGGCCAATAACCATCAGGACCTCAAGCAGTGTGAAGCCTTTTTGCGTGGCCAGTCGTATGGTCTGTGCGGTTCTCATGGCGTAATAAACGGTACAAAGTACTGGCGGTTGGGGCAGGCATCCGCAACGTTCAGGCCCTCAAGGCATTCCGACGCGCCTGAATTTGTAGCAGTAATAGTAGGCATATTCCCTGTATTATCGGCAGATCGAGTGGAGTCAGCGGACAATGTACCATTCGTTGAGAGAAATTGCAGATCTTGCGAGGCGCCAGCAATACCAGTCACATTTACGTTATCGGCGTCATTTATATCGCCCACAATAGCGGAATAGCCTGAAACAGGTTCCGTACCTGTAACGCTCAATTGTTGCCCGGTCATGGAGAGCGTGTTTGTAATCTGTACTTTACCGGTATTGTCCGTAGCGGTAAGCGTAGCGTTGCCGCCTGTAATATTCTCTGAAATAAGTTCGGAGTTTGCGGTACCTGTAACAGACGTTGTGCCGGTGATTGCAATAGAGTTGGTGGCAGTGATGCGTGGACTGGATCCAGCGGTAACACCGCTGGATGTAGATGTAAGCGTACCGGTCGTCAGGCTGTCCGTTATTAACGAGTTGGAAGAAGTAATCGTACCAATCGTTGCTATGCCCGCATCAGTTGTGCTTTGTGAGTATAGGTAGGCGTTACGTTCAACGGCAATCGATGCAGGTACTGCAAATCGCGTAGCGATGCCGTTTAGGCTGCGGTTATTGAACACACGTAAGTCGTTACCCAAGGTCAACGTACCTGTGACATTGAAGGCCTCATCGTTACCTGTACCGATTTGTGCCGTATCGACACCACCATTTTCAGCCGCAGCGGGTTGGGCAACTAGTCGCGTATCGGCGGCTTGCGGTTCGGCTACCATGCGCTCGGCCGTCAAGTTTGCAACATTCGTGATATTGAAGCGGTTATTGCCGGTGGCCGCAGCCGTATCGTCAACAACGTCGCAAAGGCCGGTGGATGTGGTTGTAGGGTTACCCGATGCATCAACCGTACGGATTGTCACTTCATCCGTATCGCCGGGGTCGCCCGCGGTCGGGTTGCAGTTGTTATCATCGGTGCCGTCGTTATCCCGTGTTTGCTTGGCCATGCCAAGATCGGTCAGCATCGTTGCAAAACCGGGGTTTTCAGGCTGCGGATAGCGCATGACGGCGCGCAAATCGTGTTGGCTCATTTTCCAAGCAGGTACAATCAGGGCGCCAGCCCTGAAACCTGCAGGCAGGCCGATGGATGTTGCTAGCGAGTTGTATTCTGCTTGTGAAAGGCAGCCCGTATCCCAAAGCCCTGCAGCAGCACCCGTGCCCTTGCAGTCGGCCGAGCGATTGTTGTTGTTGAAATCAAACAGCGGTGCGGTAATCGTAGCGCCGTTTTTCCGTGCGCTTTCTACAACTTCAAGAACGCGGTTCGGGTCACTTTTGCCGCCAGCCCTGAACAATACGAAAGCCGAGGGCACACTGCTTGCATCGTTGGTAAGCGTAAGGCCCGTTGGAAGCCAGTTCGCCATGATGACATACACTTCCTGATTAAGCGCGTTGTAGTCCAGTGCGCCAACGGAACGACCGAATGTTTGTGGCAGGTACCCGCCGTTTTTAAGGGCGGCCATGGTGATGCGCGTAGGGGTCTGCGATGTGTTGCGGAGTGCAGGGTTGGCAACGAGCTGGTCACGCATGTAAAGCCGCGCGGCTTTACCGATTTGTACAAGCTCCCATCCGGCAACTTCGGCTTCGGCTACACGCACGGCATTGCGGTTGAAGATGGCAATGCCCGCAAGGACACCGCCGAAAAAGGCGACAAAGATCAGCGCAAGCAAGAGCGAAAAACCTCGCTCGTGCCGTTTTGCGGCCCGCATCCTCGCCCTTTTAGGGGTCATTTATCCGTACCTCTCGAACAGGAATACCAACAATTTATTATACTTTGCGGATATTAACGCTTGGTGAACCAATGGGTTAGCCGCGTTAGGGGCAGGAATCGCCCGTTGCCGACATTTTACCATTAAAAAAGCCCCCGTGTGGGGGCTTTTTTTGAAGCTTTTGTAAGGCCTTACTGGAAGGTCCAGACCATCACGTTGTCGTCGGCGTCACAGCCGTCTGCACCCGTGGTCAGGTTGGCAACGTTTGGCGTAGTAAGGGCTGCGCCACCGTTGATCGTCAGGCTTACGAAGTCTGAAGCGTTGGCGGTAGTGTAGGTTTGGCCCATTTTGACGCAGGCGTTACGGCTTACACCGTTGTAGGTAATAACGAACTGGCTCGTAGCAGCGCCGGCCGTAACCGTCGTCGTGCTTGAGAAGCCGTTACGCAGGGTTGTACCGTTAAGCGGCATATCTGGCGGCAGCATGCGCATGGCCTGCAGCGTGGCTGTCAGGTCGGCGTTTGCGGTCGTGCCGTAGCTAGCTTCACCCTGATAGGCTTGTTGGACCTGTTGTTTGAGGGTCTGGAGCTGGCGGATGGACTGGGTAGCGGCGTTACCTTCCGACACCAGTTTGTAAGCGCCAAGACCGGCGAGAATAAGCACGGCACCAACGGCCACAACGAGCAGAAGCTCGAGCAGCGAGAAGCCGGATTGTTTACGTTGGGATTGAAGCATGGGTACCCCCGATAGAGTTGGCAAATCAATACAGTGTATTCTGATTAAATTTAATAATCTGTCAACACACCCCGACAGCATAAAGCTTGGGTTTACTGGTTTTGGCCCTGGATTTGCTGGAAGACCGAGTAAAACGACATAATGAGGCAGCCGATAACCACGGCAATCAGCACAAGGATCACGAAGTTAACAATCTTCATGGCCACGTTCACTTTTTCAACAAGGCCATCCACCCAGATTTGTGAAATGCGGATAAGGTTTTGGTCAAACCCGCGAAGGCGCGCATAAATCTGCAAATCCCCGATAATCTCGGCATCCGGAAATTCATAACCAGCGTTATAAAGCGCATCGCCGAGGTTTTCGCCTGATGCGATGTACTTCTGGATACCTTTGATTCGCTGGCGCAAGTAAGGGTCCGACTGTTTGGAAATACGGTTGAGACTGACCTCGTCAATCTTGATGCCGGCGCTCATCATGGATGCGACGGAGAGCAGGAACGCGGAGCCCTGCAGCATTTTATAAAGGCTCCACGGCACGAAGCGGTCAAAATACACGCGCGTGGGGCTAATCCAGCGCGGCATCGAAACCACGATTGTGAAGATGGTTACGGCCAATCCCACAAATAAAACGATTCCGTCCTCACGGATAAACTTCGCGGCCATAGCCACGTTGTAGGCAATACCCTGCCACTGATCGACGGGGATGATTTGCTCGAACGTTGGGATAACCTTGTAGGAAGAAAGCAGCATGGCCGCGATAAGCATGCAAAGCAGCACGCAAGGGTAGGCGGCGGCACCCACGATGGCTTTCTTCACCTTCGACTGGTTTTCAATGGATTCAGCCGAGTTTTGCAGGGATTTGACCAGCTTGCCTGAATTGGCACCCGTTTCCAGCAGAATGGCTTCCGAACTGGGTACATAAGGCGCAAGGCATGTCCCGAAGTTGATACCCTCGGCCACCTCGTTACGCCAGCGCTTGTAAAGTTTGGGCAAAATCTTGCTTTTGCGCGCCGAAATTTTTTCAATCTGCGCCAGCGCCGTATCCAGCGATACGCCGTTTTCAAGCAGTTGCACAAGCTTGGTATAAAAACGCTGGCGCTCGTCGCCGCCAAACTCGAATTTGACGGAGAGGTCGAAAAAGAGGTCTTTCTTCTTCTTGGCCATGGCTGGTGGGGGCTACCCGCCCCGCTTCGGCAGGATGATGGGGCCGACAATACGCTCGGCGTCGATGGGGTCCACCTCGCCCGCCTTCAGGCGGTCGACCATGTGTTCCATCATCGTGCGGCCGTTGAGGTTGTTCAGCCAGTATTTCTCCGCTTCCATCTTCAGGTCCTTTTTCACAAGGTCCATGAAGGTGTTGTCGGGGATAATCACCTCCGCCACAACCGTACGGCTGGTGTAGCCCGTATTGTTGCATTTGGGGCAACCCTGCGGGCTGCGTTTGCGCAGGCGCTCGTAGTTGATTTGGGCGGCTTCAAAACGCGCAAGCTGGTTGTAGTTCAGCTCGTTGTCTTCAAGCGGCAGGCAGCACGCCTTGCAAAGTTTGCGGCAAAGGCGCTGCGATACCATGCCCGTCATCAGGGTGGGGTCACAAAGCTTGTAATCTTCAACGTGCAAGTCGCGCAGACGGAATGGAATGGTAAGTGCGTCGTTGGAGTGAAGCGAAGTCCAGACCTGGTGGCCCGTCATAGCGGCTTCAAAGGCAAGGCCTGCCGAGGCCTCGTCACGGATCTCACCGATCATGATACGGTCGGGGTTGGAACGCAGGGCCGCTGCAATAGCTTTGGTAAACTGGGCCGAACGTTCGGCCTGCGTACTCGCGTTTGTCACCGGCATCTGCACGGCGCCCTGAATGGGGTATTCAGGTGGGTCCTCCACCGTATAGAACGCGAGGTTGTAATTGAACTCCTTCAAAATCGCGATGATGTTACGTTGCAGCGTGGTGGATTTGCCGTGGCCCGTAGGGCCTGCAACCACGTTGATGCCGTAAGGCTTCTGGCGCAGGAATTCGAAATCCTCAAGCTGCTCCGGCGTAAAGCCAAGCGCCGTCACGTCCCCGGCGGTTTTATCATCCGTATTGTAAAGGATACGCACAATCATCGCGCGGCCGTCATAAACGGTCGGGTTGAATTGCAAACGCAGCGAAATCACGCCGTCTGGCAACTGCAGGTCTTTGCGGTTGGAAACACGCGCGCCCTGATATTCGTACGGCTGGTAGTTGACGTCGGCGGCATCGGCCATCGTAAACGCGGCGGCACAAAAGCTGTGTCCGTAATCTGGTGGCCACTCGGCCACGAATTCCATGGCACCTGCAACACGCGCGCGTACAAGGCAACTGGCTTCATACACAACCACGTGAATATCCGACACGCGGCGCTTGGCCATGTCGCCCACAAGGTTGAGCACCTCGCGGCGCATCCGCACTTCGTCCTGCTTGGAACGGAAGTCAAAGCCGCCCGCAACACGGTCATAGCAAAGCTGTACGCGGTTGATGTCGACGGCTTCGATAATCGGCTCGGGGTACCCTGCAATCTTGATTTCCTCGATAAGGGAAAGGATGTGCGGGCTGGAACGATGCGATTTTGATACGACAAGTTTGCCGTCAGCATAGTACGCGGCAATCTGGCGCAAGGGCTGTCCGCGGTCTAGCGGGCCATCCTCGGCCGTAAGCGGAATATTCGGATCCCACGCATCATCATCACGCTTTTGCGCGGATTTCTTTTTGGCAAGAAGGTCGGTAATACCCATGGCTTAACCCTCCCGTTCCTTAGGTTCTTGACCAGTCGAGGTCCTCGGTATCGCTACCAGCGCGGATCGTGACTGTGGAAGGCGTAATGCGGACAACAGTACCTTTGCCGTCGCGCAGTTTCGTACCCTCGCGTACGCGGTATTCATCACCCTCGGGGCTTAGGAGCTTCGCCTGTATGCTGGCGCCTGAACCATAGATTTCCTTGATGGTCCACTCATCGCTG
>JAGWXJ010000044.1 GCA_018969935.1 Alphaproteobacteria bacterium
TGGAAATGGCAAAATCGATTTGCCCGACAAACCTGAGTAAATGGAATATGGCGAGGCCGAACAGCAATCCGCCCGCACCCCCAGCCATCATGTGCAGGGCCAATGGCACATCCACGCGCCCGCGTTTCCATTCGCTAACAACACCGGCGGTGCTGGATGCCAGTATCTGGCAACTTTGCGTAGTAACGGCTACGGTTGGCGGAATACCTATGAAAACCAGCAGCGGCAGGGCCAAAAATCCACCCCCGACCCCGAACAGCCCAGAAAAAAAACCAACAACAACGCCCAGAAACATGATTTCAAAGGCATTGACGGACATCTCAGCAATGGGAAGATAGACTGGCATCGAATAACCCAATGGTACCAAAAATTGCTCTCTGAAACACCACTCATTCAAGGTTTCGTAAATTATCTGCACACGCTGACGCCGCAGGCATCAGGGCGTGTAGCCCAGTTTGTGGCCGATACCACGCGTATGCGCACACCGGAGGCCGAGGGGCAGGGCCCGCAAGCTATCGCCGCCATCTACGCAGAAAGTCTGGGCAACGCCAAAAGCGCCATCGTCCGCGTCCAGTCAAAAATCGATGGCCCTGATGGCCACACGGTTTTCCTGCGCTGGGATAGGTTGCTGACATTCGAAAACGGGCAAAAGCAAACCCTCTCCGGCATCACCGAAATTATGGTCGGCGCCAACGGCAAAATCGCATCCATCACCGAATATTGGGACAGCGTACCCGAAACGCATCAGCGCCGCGGCATCTTCGCAAAGCTATTCAATCGTTAGGGTTTTGGCGTCAGCATCAAGTGTTGCGCGCCCGCCAACGGGGAAGGTTGGCAAAGGCCCTTTGTGCCCAAACGGCACATCGCACAGCACGGGCACATTCAGCTGGGCTGTATGCTCGCGCAAAATATCCGCCGTTGTAAAACCGAACGGCGTTACGGATGAATCACCTTCCGCATGCATAACCCCAAACATGACGGCAGCTGCTTTATCAAACACGCCTGCAAGGCGCAGTTGCGCAAGCATGCGGTCATAGCGGCTCAATTGGTCGCCGATATCTTCAAGGTACACAATCTTGCCCGCGCAATCAGGCATATAGGGGGTGCCAAGCAATGCCGCGAAAACCGATAGGTTCCCGCCAACCATAGCGCCTTTTGCCTGCCCGCCTTGCAGGGTGGTTGCGCCTGTCAGTTCAACACGGTTGCCGCGCCCCTCAAGGCAGTCCAGCATCTGCGTAATTTCTTCGGTGCGCGATTTGCTGACGCGCGATAGCGTCGGGCCATGATAACCCGTAACGCACGTCCTTGCGTAAGTCGCATTCAATAGGGCCGTACCGTCCGAGAACGCGATAAATGGTTTGCCGCTGGCCTTGATGGCCGCAAAATCCAGATACGGCAGGATGTGCATGGCGCGGTTGCCGCCGCGTGCCGCCATCACGATGTCATAGGCAGGGTTCGTAAACGCATCCATCACGGCCTTGGCGCGGTCCTGCGCGCTACCTGCCGATTGGTTGTCGGCAAGTGCTGTCTGCGGGTGAACGGCAACTTTGTATCCGTTGGCTTCAAGCACGGCGATATCGGCGGGGGATATTTCCCCGCGGCTTGAAGGCGCGATGACGCAGATTGTTTTCATTCCTTATTGTTCTTCACTTTTGCGTAGGCTTCAAGCGCGCGGTTGCGGCCCGCTTCGTGGTTGATGATGGGGGCAGGGTAGCTGGTTTTTCCCATCCACTCCCATGGTGTATGGATGAAATCGTTGGGCACGTCTTTAAGCTCAGGCACAAAACGGCGTACATACGCGCCCTCTGGGTCGAATTTCAAACCCTGCAAAATCGGGTTGAACACCCTGAAATACGGCGCGGCATCCGCCCCGCAACCTGCAATCCACTGCCAGCTGGCCGAATTGTTGGGCAAATCGGCATCGACAAGGCAATCCCAAAACCAGGCCTCACCCTCCTGCCAAGGCTGCAACAGGTGTTTCACAAGGAAGGAACCTACAATCATGCGCACGCGGTTGTGCATCCAGCCCGTCTGCCACAACTCGCGCATACCGGCATCCACAATCGGGTAACCAGTCATGCCGCGTTTCCATGCCTCAAGATATTTGGCATCTGGTTGCCACGGGAAGTCGGCAAACTTCGGTTGCAGCGGCGCCTCGGGCAATGTGGGGTTGTGATAAAGCAGGTGGATCGAAAATTCGCGCCACGCAACCTCGCGTAAAAAAGCGGGCGCACCTGCATGCGGCTCGGCGGTGTGCCACACGTCGCGGTGCGATATTTCACCAAAGTGCAAATGCGGTGAAAGCCGTGACGTAGCTTCGATGGAAGGATAATCGCGCTTTTCCTTGTAGTCCTTCATCGGGCTTTCAATGAAGGTTTGTAAACGCTCGCGGGCGCCATCCTCGCCAGGTTCCCACATCTCGTAAAAGCCTTTGTCCCACGGCAGGGTAGGCAATAAATCAAGCTCATCCACTTTAAGCCCATCAAGCGAAGCTGCCTCGAATTTCGGGGCAGGAAGCGATGCGCCGATCAAATTGATGTTGGCAAGGCACGCCTTGTAAAACGGCGTGAAAACGCGGTAAGGCCCGCCAGTTCCCGTTTTTAATTCCCACGGCTCGAACAGTACGTTGCCCTTATGGCTCTGTGCATCAACACCCATGTCTTTGAGCATCGCCTTGATGCGTGTGTCGCGGGCCACGGCATAAGGTTCGTAGGCGCGGTTCCAGTGCACGGCGACTGCGCCAGTTTCGCGCACCACATCTTCCAGCACTTTTTCGGCAACACCCTTGCGGATGCAAATAGGGTCCATCTTGGAAAGGCTATGGTGTAACCACCAGCGGCTGGCGCCACCCTCGCGCCACTGCGCGGGCGTTTCCTCATCGTAGATGTAAAGGCACAAAACAGGCTGGCCTGAAGCCGCAGCGGCAGTAAGGGCAGGGTTGTCGGCGAAACGCAAATCGTTCCGGAACCAGACGATAACAGGCTTTGTCATCCCCTAGGTGTGCTGCAAAAAATGAGGAATATCAAGGGATTGAAGATTAAATCTTGGTAACATTCAATCCACAGCCTTATCCACTCTCGCAGTGGATAACCCGCGGTTAGTTACGCAATGTCGGCACATCGTAAAGCGATATGCGCACGTCATTGGTAACAATCACCATGCCCTCGGCAGCAGCTTGGGCCACCAGCATGCGGTCAAAGGGGTCCTTGTGCATGGGCGGCAGGCTTGTAAGCGCCGCGATATGCTTGGGTTCGATAGGCAACTGGTTCAGGTTGGTCTGGCCCAGAATGTTGTAAAAATCGGGGTCGAATTCCAGATGGCCCTGCTGCTGTTGCAGGCTTATTTCCCATAGGCTTGCGTGGCTGACAAAAAACGCGTGCTCTTTGTCCTGCAAAATCAGGCGCAGGGTCGGTGACAGGCTCTCGTCATCATAAAGGGCCGAAAGCAGGATATGGGTATCAAGCAGGTAGTTCATGCAGCTTCCTGAAACAGGTCGAGTGTCAGCGGTTCGGCAATCTCCGGCTCCCACTGGTTGAGGCTTTCAAGCGGCGGTACGGCAATCTTGCCGCGCGCGGCGCCTACAAAGCAGGCCTTGCCGTCATCCTTGTAGGGGACCAACTTGGCCAGCGGCTTGTCGGCGCGGCCGATCACGATTTCCTCGCCGGCTTCAACGCGGGCAATAAGGGCTGAAAGATGGGTCTTGGCGTGAGAAATATTGAAGATTTCCATGGTCATTCCCCTGAATTAATCGTGGCTCAAGGCGCGTACTAGACCAGACCTGACCAACCCCTGTCAAGAAATTGAGAAGCAATAAAAATATCCGGATAAGAAGAGGCGCCTTCCTTGCGGTCGGCGCCTTTTGAGTTGAGACAGGGAGGTACTACGCCATCAAAGGTATTACCGCTTAATCCCCATGGGGCTGGAAGCGGTGACACCTGAACTTGTTAAGTTTGCATCGGCTGCGGGTGTTGCCGCAGCGGCTTTAATTGCTCTGCGCATGCGCACAGTATAGGTATTCGGAATACCCTCTGGGCCGGCTTGGCCAGCTTTGAATTCTCTGACTTGGCGCGTATCCGCGCGCGTGACGGTTGGGTCGTTGGGCGCAACCGCAGAAAAAACGTTTCTGTTGGGGGGTGTAGTCGCTGTTCTCATGGCCTGCACTGTCTGATTTTCTTTCTTTCCCCTAGTATGCCTGTGTATCGGTTACCATTTGGTAAAGAAGGCGCTATAATCACCCCATGAAATTAAAGTTCTCAGCCGAAGTACAAAAAGCTTTGGAAAATCAATGGCCTATAGTGGCTTTGGAGTCCACGTTGGTCACCCATGGTTTCCCGTTCCCCGACAACCTTTCCATCGCCCGTGAAAGCGAGGATGCGGTGAGGGCCAGCGGCGCCACCCCCGCAACCATTGCCGTCATCAATGGTGCTATTCATGTCGGCCTCTCGGATGCGGAACTGGAGTTCATTGCAAAACCCCATCACGACTACATGAAAGCCACAACGCGGGATTTGCCGGTATGCATGGCCCGCAAACAAACAGCAGGCACAACCGTGGCCGCCACCATGGCTATTGCTGCCAAGGCTGGTATCAAGCTGTTTGCAACGGGCGGCATTGGCGGTGTCCATCGCGGCGTTGCCGATACGTGGGATATTTCAGCCGATTTGACCGAGCTCTCGCGCACGCCCGTCTGCGTTGTGTGCTCTGGCGCAAAATCACTGCTCGATTTACCCAAAACACTCGAGGCACTGGAAACACTGGGCGTGCCTGTTATCGGCTACGGCACCAACGAGCTGCCTGCGTTTTATACGCACACATCGGGCCTGAAACTCGATGCCCGCGTCGATACACCGGCCGAGGCCGCATCCGTATTAAAAGCCCACGCCGCTATAGGCGCGCAAAACGGCATCTTGGTCTGTAACCCTATTGATGCATCCATGGGTTTGCCGAAAGACGAAATTGAAAGACACATCGAAGCGGGCCTGAAAGCAGCGGAATTGCAAGGGGTAGGGGGGAAGGCCGCAACACCCTTCTTGCTCAAATACATTGTGTCGGCAACACAGGGCCGTACCGTTGAACCCAATAAAGCCCTCATCAGGGCCAACGCGGTACTGGCTGCAAAAGTAGCTGTCGAGTACGCAAAAACTTGACGGGATTCCCGCAGGCTTGCCATGCTCACCCCCATGTTGGATAGCATTTCAGGGATAGAACTGGCAGCCGAAGCCGTGCGCGATGTATTCCGCCGCGCAAACCTTCTGCATTATATCAATGTAACCCCGTATGAACACAACGGGCAGGATGCGCTGCGCGTGGTTTATGCAGGCTGGTTCAACAAATGGGGCTCTTTCATTGAACACGGTCAGGCCGACTTGAAGCCGGAGGACCGCGTACGTCTTTCCCGCGCCTTCCGCAAGGTCGGCATCGATGCAACCGAATACGTGCTCGCATCCCACAAGGCAGGCAACATGCCGTTCGTCGAGATCGTGCCGTTCACGGCCCAAACCCCCACAGACCTGCATTTGGTTTCTACTGGCTACATCAATCCGTATCGCGTATTCATCAATCGCCCATCGGCGGCGTTCTTCATCGACCACGGTGATACACTCGCAGCCGAATTGAAATCCCGCTTCTCGCAACCTGCCTTGCATGTTTAGGCCAACAAAAAAGCCCGCTATTTGCGGGCTTTTTGCTGTTCTTTTGTAAGGCTCAGGAAGCTGCGGTCAATTCCGCCTTGTCGCTGTCCGCCGCCTTCTTGGATGATTTCTTCTTCTCCGGCGTTGTATGCACAAGGATGGGTTTGCTATCGCCTTTGACCACTTCCTCGTTCACGACCACTTCCTCGATACCTTCCATACCCGGCAGCTCGTACATGGTATCAAGCAGCAAACCTTCCATGATGGAACGAAGGCCGCGGGCACCCGTCTTACGGTCGATGGCTTTCCTGGAGATGGCCTTGAGGGCATCCTCGGTATAGCTGAGCTTCACGTTCTCGATCTCGAACAGTTTTTGGTACTGCTTCACGAGTGCGTTCTTGGGCTCGGTCAAAATCTGGATAAGGGCAGGGATATCAAGATCCTCGAGCGTGGCCACAACCGGCAGACGGCCTACGAATTCGGGGATAAGGCCGAATTTGAGAAGGTCTTCCGTTTCCAGTACGCGCAGCAACTCGCCCGCGCGTTTTTCTTCCGGTGCTTGCGGGTTTGCGCCAAAGCCGATGGATGTGCCACGGCCGCGGTCGGCAATAATGCGCTCGATACCGGCAAACGCACCACCGCAGATGAACAGGATGTTGGATGTGTCCACTTGCAGGAATTCCTGCTGCGGATGCTTGCGGCCGCCTTGGGGCGGAACGCTGGCAATCGTGCCTTCCATCAGTTTCAGAAGCGCCTGCTGGACACCTTCCCCCGACACGTCGCGGGTAATGGAAGGGTTGTCCGACTTGCGGGAGATTTTATCGATCTCGTCAATATAAACGATACCGCGCTGTGCGCGCTCGACGTTGTAGTCGGCGGCTTGCAGCAGCTTGAGCACGATGTTCTCGACGTCTTCGCCAACGTAACCGGCTTCGGTCAGCGTTGTCGCGTCCGACATCGTGAACGGTACGTCAAGGATGCGGGCGAGCGTCTGCGCAAGCAGCGTTTTGCCCGAACCCGTGGGGCCCACGAGCAGGATGTTGGATTTTGAAATCTCGACCTCGGCGCCTTTCTGGCCGTGCTCGAGGCGTTTGTAGTGGTTGTGGACGGCCACGGAAAGGATACGCTTGGCGCGTTCCTGCCCGATGACGTAGTCATCAAGAACCGTTTTAATTTCCTTCGGCGTGGGGATGCCGCCGCCGGTCTTGACCAGCTGGGTTTTATCCTCCTCGCGGATGATATCGGTGCAAAGTTCAACGCATTCATTGCAGATGAATACGTTGGGGCCTGCGATGAGCTTCCTTACCTCGTGTTGGCTTTTGCCGCAAAACGAGCAGTAGAGGGTGTTTTTGCTGTCGCTGTCTGTGGATTTGCTCATGGCAAGCGTCCTGCTGAAATTTCGGGATTTACTGTGTGAATCATACTACCTCCACTCTGCCAAGCGAAGCACGGGCTGGCAAGGGTTCTTAACCTAACTTTCTCATGACGGGTTTAAGAGAGTCTTAACACTTTCGCAGCCGCAAAACCGTGCTATGTAATACCCCGATGACTGGAATGCCCTCTTTCCCTGACTTGCAAGATACATTGTCCTTTCTGGACGATTGGGAAGACCGCTACGCCTATTTGATTGATTTAGGCAGAAAATTGCCCGCTTTCCCCGAAGAAAGACGCGATGATGCGCATCTGGTACCCGGCTGCACATCCCGCGTCTGGATGGATTACGGCTGGCAGGGCGACAGGTTCCGCATGGACGTGGATTCCGATGCCCACCTCGTCAAAGGCCTTTTGGCCATCCTTTATGCCCTCTACAACGGCAAAACAGCCGCCGAGATTACGGCTGTGGAGGTGGAGGGGGCGTTTGCGAAACTGGGGCTGGAAGGCCATTTGTCCCCAAACCGCCGGAATGGTTTCTTTGCGGTGGCATCGCGGATCCGCCAGCTGGCTGCTGCGCAATAACTTCAAACAGCCTCACAAAACCTGCGTACGCAACCCCGTTCACAATCTTGAAGGGGAAGGAAATGCTACCTGCATTGCCCTGCGCTGTCGCCATCGCATCGAAAAATGCGCTGGCTATGCGCGTGTTGTCCTCGCTCAGGATTTCGCGGTCCTTCAGGATATCCAGTAACTCCTTGTACCCCTCAACCCGCATTTGAAGGGTGCCATCGGGCGCAGCGCCTTGGCGGAAGGGGATGGAAAGCGCGCCTTCGCCCATTGCCTTTGTGGCACCGTAGGTTGTATCGATACCGGTAATATCCAGCGCCCATGTGTCAACAGGGGTCCAGACCTTCGGCATCCTGAAACCGACTTTCATGCGGTCGATGGTTACGCTCTCAACTTTTGGCGTTTCGTATGAAAATCCGTTGGGGAATTCGATGGAGCCATGGGCCGCGGGCAGGGGTATGAAGCGTCCCTCCAGCAAATCGGTGGTAAGCACCGTGCCGTCTTTCTCGTAACGCACTTGCGGCCACGTAATATGCAACGTACCGGGGAACCCATCGATGCTTGGCTGCACCGTCGATGTGATGGGCATATCGGGCTGTTGCATGGCGCGGGTAATGCCCTGCTGCGCCATATATGCAAGGGCGTGCCACCACGCCGCCCACAAAACAAAAAGCCAGCAAACCAGCTTGATGCCGCCGCGCACACCGCGCGGCCAGTAGTTTTTGGTGTATTTGGGCCCTGTCTTGGCATTCTCCATGAGGGTGGCGCAGGCAGGCTCCAGCACTTCCTCGAGCTTTTTAAGCGCCTCGGTAGGCGGCAAGCCCTTGGGTATCGCAGGCAGAATTTTGAAATCGACGATGCCGCTTTTCTTGAAAAAGCTGTGCTTGGGCCAGAAGGCGCCGCTGTTGCACGCAACGGGTATAATCGGCAGGTCCAGCGCCTGCGCGATTTTGACGATCCCCACCTTATAGGGTTTTTCCTTCGTGGTATCGGTAGGTGCCACACGCGTACCTTGCGGGAAGATAAGGATAGGCCTGCCCTCGGCAGCGGCTTTTTTGCCGCCGGCCACCAGCGATGCAATGGCCTTGCCGCCGGCCCCACGGTCAACGGGGATCATGCCGCCCTTGATGGTGTACCAGCCCCAGAATGGAATATACGTAAGCTCGCGTTTCAAAATAATCGCAACATCACGGAAGATGATGGGCACCGCCAGGGTTTCATACGCCGAATAGTGTTTCACGGCCACAATATAGGCCTGCCCCGCGGGCGGCAGGTTTTCCTGCCCCGTCACACGGAAATCAAGGCCGAGGAATAGGCGTTCGACCCAAGTCACGCCGATAAAGTAGTAGCGCAAGGCGGCCCATGCCTGCTTGCGCGGCAGCGCGAAGGTCCAGACGAAAAATAGCGACGCCAGAAGGCAGTAACCGAAAAAGGCAATGTTGAAGACAAGGGATTTGACGAATGCGCGCAAGGTCAGGACATCCACGTTAAAAGGGTTTTCGTGTATTCGACAAACATGTTCCGCCAGAAGGTGGGGCTGGTGGGCTTAAGCCCCGTGACGGGCCACAAGGCAAGGGTGATGTTTTCGGGCAGCGCGCGGCGGAACAAAATCCACGCCCGCGGCATGTGGTAGTTGCTGGTCACGATCCGGATGGTCTTGATGTCCTTGCCCGTAATGTACTCGGCGGTTTCGGTGGCGTTGCTTTCGGTGTCATCGGCCTTGCGCCCGAGCGTTACGCAGCAGTGCTTCAATATCACGTCTTTTTCGCCGCCCCACAAATCCACAAGGTTCTGGAGGTTCACGTCAGGGTGCACACCGCTTATCAATAGCGCGCGGCTCTCGCCCTTTGCCAGAAGGTCAAACCCTTCTTCAACGCGGCCTGTGCCGCCAGTCAGCACCACGGTCAGGTCGGCAGGCTTGTCCAGCATTTCGGGTTTTTGCGAGGTCACGATGCCGAAGAACACGAAGAACCCGAACACCCACGCAGCCGCAAGCCCGCAAAGCACCGATACGGTGACATGGAAAAAGCTGGGGAGGATGATCCGAGTCATGCTGTGAAGTTAAGGCATCTGCCGCAAGGACCGCAAGACGGTGAAGCGCGCGGCAGCAAAGCAAAGGCCCGTGACAAGGGCAGGCAGGCCTGCAAAGGCTACATAATCTGCAAAACCGAATCCCGCCTGTGGCAGCATCGCGGTCTGGATGTTGCCTGCAATAAGCGCCCCGGCCTTCAAAAGCACAAGGCCGATAACGGTACCCGCAAGGGCGGCACCGCCCACGCTGCGCACCACGCTTTGCACGAATTGCCCGCCGATGTAGTCATCGGTAGCGCCCATCAGGTGCAGAAGGTCGATATCCGCATGATGTTCGGACAACCGCGCGGCAACCGCGCCCGTAACAGCCACGATACAGCAGGCGATTGTTACAAAGGCCATGGCGCACGCCGCCAGCAGCAACACTAGCGAAAAACGGCGTAGGTCTGATATCCAGCTCTGGTGTGCCTCGACAATCGCGGCGGCATCAAGGGCTTTGGCTGCCTTTGTTATGGCCTCCAGCGCGCCCGTATCATCGGGGTCGCGCAAGGTAACGCCCATAAGGGCGGGCAGGGGCATGTCCTCGGTGCCGGCGGCTTCACCCATCCATGGCTTCACAAGGTTTTTAATATCGACGCGGCTAAGCACATGGACGCTTTTGATACCCGCAAGCGAGCCAACCGCATTGGCAATGCCGCGTGCGTTGTCACTTAATGTATCGGCATTCCTGATAACGCCTGCACCATCACTTGCCGGAATTTCAATGGTGATATGCCCCTCGACGGCATCAACCCAAGTGGCCCTGAGGGCGCTAACGACAAGCGCGCCGCCAACGGCCAGCGTGGCCAGAAACGTCATCATCACGACCACAAGCATCACAAACCGTGTGCCGCTGTCCTGCGTGTCTGGCAACAATTCCCAAATGCGCTTGCGGGCCATCTAGTAAGCCTCCCTCAGCGCGGCCTTTTGTGTCGGCGGCAATACGGCCAGATGCCCTTTATCCAAGGTCAGGCGCGGATGGTTGAAGTGGTCCATCATCTGCTGGTTGTGGGTCGCAATCACGATGGTCGTGCCCATGCGGTTGAGTTGCTCGAACAGGCTCATGATGCGGTAACCAATGGCATCATCAAGGTTACCCGTGGGTTCGTCGGCCAGTAACAGGCGCGGCTTGCCGACAACGGCGCGGGCAATCGCTATGCGCTGCTGCTGCCCGCCCGATAAAATGGATGGCAGGGCATTCATCTGTTCGGAAAGCCCGACCCATTCCAGTATCTCGCGTACAGTGTTTTTAATCTCATGCGGCTTCTTGCCCATGATGCGCAAAGGCAGGGCCACGTTATCAAAGGCGCTCAGATGCGGCAGTAGGCGGAAGTCCTGAAACACAACGCCAATCCGCTGGCGTATCATCATGCGCTGGGTGCGGCTGGCCGTAACAACATCCTGCCCGAACATTTTGACAACCCCGCGCGTGGGCAGGTGGCCAAGGTACAAAAGCTTCATCAGCGATGTTTTACCAGCGCCCGAAGGGCCAGAAAGGAAGTGGAAGGCACCTTGCTCGAGCGTAAACGTAATATCCGATAAAACCTCGGGGCCCACATTGTAGCGCAACCCCACATGCTCGAAACTGATCATGGGGTTAAATCATCTTTCGGCGCTTCGGATGCAACATCCTTGCGCGTGCCGCGCGTCTTGTCTTCCTGCGCCTTGAGGATGGATTGAAGCACCTCCGCCCGCTTGGTCGGGTTGTCGATGGCAAGGGCCGCCTTCAGCGCTTCGTCAAACATATCCTTTTTTATCAGGATGCCGGCCACGTTGGCGTGCGCCTTGTTGCGGAATGCCGATGACTGGATAAACCCGACACTCTTCATGGCGGCGGCAAGGTCGCCGCGTTCAGCTTGAATTTCCGCGGTTTCACCGTAGGCTTTGAAGCGCAGCGCCGCATTCGTCATTTTGGCGGATGTCGCCCATGCGTCTTCATCCATACCCGCAAAGGCCTGCGACATGGCGATATAGGTAAACGCAATCGCGTTGGCATCGGGTTGCGGAATGGTAACGGCAACTTTGGCCAGCTTTTCAAAAACCGCGCGCAACTGGTCTTGGTTCTGCTTCCCATAAAGGGCGGCAGCCATCCCGATGGCGCGAATGGTCATGGCCTTGGTGTCAGGATTTTTGATTTTGGCAATCAGGCCGATGGCTTGGTCGATTTTATCGTCATAAGTCAGGCTGGCAGCCACATCGCGCAAAATCTGGTCACGCCACGGGTCTTCCTTGGTGGCGTCCGCATCGGCAATGATTTTGGCCGCTACGCAAGCGCGGTCGGATGCGGATGCGCAATCCGCCCGTGCCTCAATGGCATACAAGCCTGTGGACAGAGCGAGAAACAGAACGATGAAACGGTGCAAGTACATGACAAGGCCATATAATAAGCACTGAATCGGTTTGGGAAAGCATGAAAGTCGTATGTCCCCAATGTTCTACCGAATTTGACGTCCCCTCAAACGAACTGTGGGGCGGCGGCAGGCGTGTGCGTTGCAGTCATTGCAGCACCGTATGGTTGCAGGAACCGGTAGAAGAAGACGTGTTCGATATTGCCATGCCCCCCGCGCAGGACGACGATATGGGGCAGGACACACCTGCCAGATTTGGCGGCTTCCGCTCCTTCAATGAGTCTTTGGATATCGAGCCCATACCCGCCTCCGTCCACCCTGATTCAGACGACGACGATGAAGACGGCGGCCCCAAAGGCCCCGGTTTCTTTGCAACGCTCAATTATCCCTATCTCGGCAAAATGGTGGGCGGCTTTGCCGCAGGTGTTTTGCTGGTTGTGGCCGTGCTGATGGGCGGTGCCAAGGCGGGCGTCATGCCTAAAATGTTCGCGCCGTTCTATAGCGCTTTCGGGGCTATGCCCCACGCCGGCGGCCCTCTGGCTATCAAGGATGTTAAAATCGTGGGCACCGCCGATGGCGGCACCTATGTATCGGGCTGGCTCGCCAATAACGGCGAGGCCGAGTTGCCCGTCCCCGCGCTGGAAGTTACACCCATCGATGCGGGCGGTGAGGGGCTTGAAGGCGTGCGTGTAAAACCCGAGGAAGAAACCATCAAACCGGGCGAGGGTATTGAATTCAAGGCCCAGCTACAGGCAGCCCCGCCCGAAGGCGGCACCATCAATATCGATTTCGTGAAATAGCTACTCGCCGTCCGGCGCAGGGTAGGTGCGCGGGTAAACGGTGGTGGAACCTTCCGGCGGCTTCACGTTTTTGGGTTTGATCCCGCAAGCGGTAAGGGAAGCGGCAAGCAGCAGGCAAAGAATAAGTTTTTGAAACATGGAAATTCCCGTAACCTTTTCTAGTTCAATATCGTAACCATCATCATGAAAAAAACAACGCGCAAATATCTCTGTATCCTTCTGGCCAATATCCTGCTGGTCGGTTTTGTGGCCGTACTCTGGCAAACAAGCCTTCAGGCGTCCACATCCCTGCCACCGCTGGAAACGCCGGAAATTCAGGAAAAAATGGCCGCCAAGGCCCCCGCCAAAATAAGCCCCGTCCAGAATGGCACATTCAAGTTTGTAAAACTGGTTGATAAACCGTACCGCCTCAAACCCGCCATTTACCTCAAGGGCCTCAAGGATAAAGGCAAGCTGCCCGATGATATTCTGGGCCACTGGACCATCCTCAACCTCTGGGCCACGTGGTGCGCCCCTTGCGTGACGGAGCTTCCGGGCCTGCAAATGCTGCATCTGGCTTTTGAAAATCAGGGCCTAAAGGTCATGGGTATTTCAGTCGATGAAGCCGAAAATGCGGACGACCTGAAAGAAAGTATCGCCCGCGCAGGCCTCTCCAAAATTGCGATAGCCCAGAATTGGGATGACGTAGGCGATGTCAGCAACACCATCTGGCCCGAGGCGCTGCCGCTAACCCTGATCGTAAATCCCGATGGGTACGTGGTTGCAAAACTGGAAGGCGATGCCGATTGGATGTCGATGGACGCACAAAACTTCGTGCAGTCGCTGCTCAAACCTTCTGCGTCAGCTCAGGCACAACCGTAAACAGGTCGCCAACAAGGCCGTAATCTGCAATTTGGAAGATAGGCGCCTCGCCATCCTTGTTGATGGCCACGATAACCTTGGAATCCTTCATCCCCGCAAGGTGCTGGATGG
>JAGWXJ010000183.1 GCA_018969935.1 Alphaproteobacteria bacterium
GGAGCGACATGATATCCAAAGCCCTTATAAGCACGTCACCGGGCTTGCCTTGGTCGGGATACCACCACACCTGCGTGGCCGGATAGGAAGTATTGCGGTTGCCGTCAACGGTCGTGCCGCCGATGGCAATTTCAATCAGCTTGCCCGTTTCAGGCTCGCGCAATGTACTGACCACTTCATCAAAATCGGTAAGCTTGCCCAGTTGGGCCTTCAAATGTGATAAGCCGGATTCACCGTCAGCGCCCGCAGTACCCAACCCGCGTGCATTGGATTGCCCGAGAATAGGCGCATAAAGAATGGATTTACCTTCGGTAATGAACTGGCTTTCGGTAGGCACATACCCTTGAATGGTCGCCAGCTTTTCATCCTGATAATAGATCTCGGTTTCGAATTCATCAGACTCAAGACGGATAGTCCCGTCGCTAAAAGGATCGCTCCCGCTATAACCTTTCGCATGAAGAAGGTTGGCAATATCAAGCCTGTCATCTTCCCCGAAACCATAAATGGTATCGGCACCCATACCGTCCAGCACAACGCGCGCCGCACCGGCACCAAGCTGCAAGGTATCCTCCCCGCCGCCGCCTACAAGCACGCTATTGCCTTCAGACATCAGCGTATCTCTACCCAGCCCGCCAAAAAGCTTGTATGCGCCAGAACCAGTGGTGCTGATAATGTCATCATGGTCCGAGCCCACAACCACATCGGCACCAAGTATGATGTCCTTGTAACCAAAACCATCGCGGTCAGCATAACCGGCTGCACCTGTAACAAGGGTTACAATCACACCTTCACTCGCATCCGAATAACTGACTGTATCAGGCAAGCTGTCTTCAATGCCATCTTGGCCGAGTACAATGAGGTCGTAACCGGCCCCGCCATGCACCATATCAGGCCCGCCATCACCAAAAATAACATCATCGCCGGCAAGCCCGTTAATGTAATCGCCGCCCGAAAAACCGAAGGCATTGTCTGAACCTTCACGCAGCCTGACACATAAATCAGGCACGGTGCGCATGTTGAAGGAGTTGCCGTAACGGCCATATAGATACGTTTCCAGCTCGGAAGGGTCAGGCACCATATGCTCATTGACCGCACGCAATACCGTAGAGAACTGGATATAGGAGCTAGACCCTTCGACAAGGCCGTAAACACTCGTGAAATTCGTCCACCAAACAGGCTTCTGGATCAGCGACATGGTATTCCCCCGAAGAGAGCAAAAAGTTTCAAAGCCTAGGCTGCTTGGCTTTGAACCGCTCGCCTCAGGTTACGCAGGACTGCACTAAAAACCTTTTCATTCTTGGTTCTAAAAGCTTCTGCTTCGACGCCACGAACAGTCAGATAAATCAGGTAAGTATCCTTCGACAGAAAATAGACCGTCGTGAGCAAGCTACCCAATCCCCCCAAAACCATTTCCGCGTTTGGAAAGATGTCCCCTTTAACACCCGCCACTATGCCCATAATCAATCCAAGGACAAGGGGTATAAGAGAACGTGCCTTCCTTTCATCGCGAATATGGGAAATATTCACGACAATAAAGTGCTCGCCTTTGCCATTATAGAAGACGTTCTTGGTTACCCTGACCTTGCCATGCTCGAAGTAAGTGTCGGTCATCTTAGTAGGAACGTCCGACAATCACTTTCTTGCCGCCGTCGGCAAACGGCAGGCATCGCGTAGTGACCGAGAAATCTTTTTTAAGGGCTTCGAATTCAGAATTATTTTTTATGCAATCGTAGTTAATACGCACAAAGCCCGATTTAGTTTCGTCTGCAAAAAAAGATTTCATTTCCGCAATCGTAGAAACATCCGTCATGCGCGCATCAAGCGCAGCCTGCGCACGCGCAAGCAGGTCGTTGTGCATGGTGTCCAGCGTAGCTTCGATATTGGCCACAAACTCGGCAACACTCTCGGTTTTCTTGGAATCCTTGCCGATATCGCGGCGTACATGCGTAAGCTGCCCTGCGGCCACTTCACGGGCCCCAAGCTCGATACGCAGCGGTACGCCTTTCTTGATGGCATCCCACATCTTGGTCGGCGTGCGCTCGTCACGGTCATCAAGGTGGACACGAATGCCCTTGGCCTTAAGCTGGGCCTTGAGGTCGGCGGCAGCCTTCATCACGGCCTCGTCACCCTCCCCGCGCAAAACAGGGATTATCACAACTTGGTGGGGCGCAATGCGCGGCGGCATG
>JAGWXJ010000184.1 GCA_018969935.1 Alphaproteobacteria bacterium
AACTGCACGCGCTTCTGAAGGACGCAGACGTCCTGATCGAGAATTTCAAGAAAGGCTCCCTCGAAAAACTCGGTTTCGGGTACGACCAACTAAAGGATAAGTACCCCCGCCTTGTATACTGCTCCATCACCGGCTTCGGGCAGAACGGCCCAATGTCGTCCGAACCGGGCTACGATTTCATGATACAGGGCCTATCGGGCTTCATGGCCTCCACAGGGCCCATCGATGGCGCACCCTGCAAGGCCGGTGTTGCCATCGTTGATTACGTGACTGGCCAAAACGCAGCCATCGGCATTTTGGCAGCATTGCGTGCGCGTGATACCACAGGCAAAGGCCAGTTGGTTGATATTGCCTTGTTTGATTCATCCCTCGCCATGATGACAAACCTCGCGCAGTACACGCTTACCTCAGGCAATAACCCGCCGCGCGTCGGCAACGCACACACAACCATCGTACCCTATAATGCCTTCGAAGCGTCTGATGGCTGGATCATTCTGGCAATCGGCAATGACCACCAGTTTGAAAAATTCGCAAAATTTTCTGGGCATCCCGAATGGGCAACCGATGAAAAATTCAAAACAAATACCGCGCGCGTAACCCACCGCGATGAACTTACTGGCTCAATTGCACAATCCATTCGCAAACAAACCCGCCAACACTGGATAGAAGGGTTGCTAGGCATAGACGTACCGTGCGGCCCCATCCTCAAGATGGGTGAGGCATTGGCCCACCCGCAGGCTAAAGCCCGCAACATGGTCATAGAAATGCAACATAGATACGGGCCGATAACGCTTGTCGGTAACCCCGTCAAACTGTCGGATACGCCCGTTACCTACAGGCATGCCCCACCTGTAAACGGCGAATACAAATAATCAGGCCGCGAGTTTGACCAGCGCGTGCTTCTTCTTGCCTGCCGATAGCTTGATGGCACCGTCAGCACCAACATGCGAAGGCGTGCACATGTAATTGTCGTTATCAATCGGCTGGTCGTTTACGCGTGCGCCGCCGCCCTGTATCAGCCTACGAGCCTCGCCATTCGATGTCACAAGGCCAGAATCCTTGAGAAGCTGGATAAGCGGGATACCTTTTTCAAGGTCTGCCGCCTCAATGGTAATCGAAGGCAGGTTATCGCCCGATGCGCCTTCCTCGAAAGTTTTGCGTGCGGTTTCAGCAGCCGACATGGCGGCCTCGTGCCCATGGCAAAGGCGCGTAGCTTCCTCGGCGAGGCGTTTTTTCGCCTCATTGATTTCAGCCCCGCCCAATGCTTGCAGTTTCTTGATTTCATCAAGCGGCAGGAAAGTAAACAGCTTGAGGAAACGGCCAACATCCGCATCTTCCGTATTGCGCCAGAATTGGTAGTAATCATAGGGGTTGAGCATCGCCTCGTTCAGCCACACGGCGCCTTGCGCCGATTTACCCATCTTGGCACCCGATGCGGTTGTCAGCAGCGGCGCGGTGAGTGCATAAAGCTCGTAACCATGCATGCGGCGGCCAAGCTCGACACCACTGATGATGTTGCCCCACTGGTCCGAACCGCCCATCTGCAAAATGGTGCCATGGCGCTTGTGCAGTTCCACGAAGTCATAGCTTTGCAAAATCATGTAATTGAACTCGATGAAGGAAAGCGGCTGCTCGCGTTCAAGGCGCAGCTTCACGGAATCCATGCTCAACATGCGGTTGATGGAAAAATGCTTGCCCACATCACGCAGGAAATCGATGTAATTCAGCGTATCAAGCCATGCCGCGTTGTTGGACATGATGGCACCAGTGTTGTCAGTGCCATATGTCAGGAATTTCGAAAAAACCTGTTTGATACCTGCAATGTTCTCGGCAATCGCATTGACCGATAGCAGCTTGCGCTGCTCGTCCTTGCCCGATGGGTCACCAACACGCGTCGTACCGCCGCCCATAAGCGTGATAGGTTTATGCCCCGTTTTCTGGAACCAGGCGAGCATCATGATGGAAATAAGATTGCCCACATGCAAGCTGGGGGCCGTGGCGTCATAGCCTACATAGGCCGATTGCGTGCCGGACATAAGTTTTTGGTCCAGCGCTGCAAAATCGCTGCACTGGTGGACAAAGCCGCGTTCGTTAAGGGTATTCAGGAATTCCGATTTGTAAGCCATCTCTTAAACCTCATGACAATCGGCCCTAAATAGCAGAAAATCCCCG
>JAGWXJ010000185.1 GCA_018969935.1 Alphaproteobacteria bacterium
ATTCATCCCCCAAAGCATCGAAGCTTTTGAAAGCACCACGCCCATAGCAACACTAGGGCGCGAGAGGCTCTTAAGATTAACCCCGCATATCCGCCCCTCCCTTGAACTCTATGAACGCCTCAAGAAAAAACGGATGATGGTGGCTACGCCAAGAATGCGGCCAAACGGCTTGTCGCCTATCTCCAGACATCCCGCGCCATAAACCCTTACCTTCAGGCAACTGGCCAGACGCGCGCCTCCGCCATCGACGCCATCAAATCCTACGTAGCCGCCCTTGATGGGCCTGACGCTGATCTGGCAACACAAGCCCGCTACAACCTCTACCTTGCATGGCTGCACGTCATGCCCACACGCTCCGGCGGCCTGCGCGAGATAATGGAACCGCGTTTCGGCAGTCTGTTTCTGGGCCACGGCTGGTGGGATAGCCCGGGCACGGCCGAGTTGCGTATAGCCCCCATGCGCAGCCCGCGTTACTTCATCAACACCTACCACCACATGATAAAAACGGTGTACGAAGCCGCCGAAAATTTCAGGCTAATCCCCGAAATGCATCGCGGCAGCCCCCAGTTGCACTTCAGCCTGTGGGAAGATCAGGAACTCGAAGGTAAATTCACCAACACGATGGCCATGCAGTACGATATGGACGTCGTTTCAAATGAATATCTGATGTACGGCCTCTACGGCATGATTGGCGAGGCCCCGCACCTCATCAACGATTACGACCCGACAAATCCGAATTACAGTTTCGATCTCGATATCGGCCACACCAAAGGCCACAGCATCCGCCAGAATGGGCGCAGCTGGGAATGGCGCCGCAACCAGAAAAGCAACTTTATCCATCTGGCGCGCGACTTGGCGCTCATCATCGGCGGCGCCTATCACACCACGATGGCGCCCTCCATGCTAAACATCCCGACCCTGAGGGAAAAATATCCGGGTGTCTTGAGCGAGCGCTACGTCCTGCACGTCGAGGACAAACACAAGCGCAACTACTTCAATCCGTTCCTGCACTTTGTGGCCGAGTGCCATCTGACGAATAATAATAGCCTTCTCATGACGGTGGAAGGCATAACCCGCTATCAGGAAGACCTGATAGAAGCCTTGGGCGGCGTTGCAAAAGCAGCAACATACAAATTCAAACACCCCAAGGACGGCACCGAATTCGGGCTGGATACAATTATGGGCGTGGCCCTTCTGATGTTGCAAATCACGGTAAATCCCGACGAAACGCTAAACACCGATAATATCCACGATGATCTCAAACCACACTTTGAGCGCATCAGGGTCAAGGGTATGCGCGCAACACTCGCAGGCCCGTCACAGGAAACGCTTTATGGCCCCTCGCATCTACTGGCAACAGTTGACCAGTTGGCCGAAAGCAAGGCCCTTAAATCCTTTTTCTATGATGATGAAATAGAAAAAATTCAGGATTTCTATCGCAACCGCATACCCGAGCGCCTGTACCATCAGGCCGAAATATTGCTCGATGCCGCCTGCGCAATCCCCGACACTTCGGATAAAAACCCCGAAAAACCCAAACTTGCGGCGCTTTTCAAACAAACGGTCATGGCCGCCTTGCGTGAGGAACAAGTAGCCCGCATGGTGCCCGAATTTTTCTGCCACGTTAAAAAGCCGGAAACAATTGCAGAGCTTCGCACAAAACCCAACACGGTGATGCTCCTGCGCGAACAGTTCAGGGCCGCCGTTGAAACCCGCATCGCAAATCTCCGTAAGGCAGGTAACCTTAATAACCATGCTGCCGCTGTGATGCACGATGCGCTCGATTTCCTGGACAACGAAGCACTGGATTTACGCACCTACCACGCCGCAGACATGGCTGAAGGGGTGCATTCTCTCGCCGCATCCATGAATGCCTTCAAAAAGGAAAAGTTCGGCAAAAATCTGGAACGCAGCTTCGTCATAAGCAAACTGGAAGGCATGGCCATGATGGCCCTGACAGACCCGCGCTACACCAAGGCCGATGTACTGCGCATGCTGGAAGGCTGCAAACAGCAAGCCGTAGACCATTTGAAAACACTGGAACAAGGCCCAGACCCGTCAATAAGGGCCATGGTCAAGAAACTGCGGGCACCGCAAGTTACAAAAGCAATGCACGCACACAACCGCCGCTCGCGCAAAGTAATGAAGCGCCTGA
>JAGWXJ010000045.1 GCA_018969935.1 Alphaproteobacteria bacterium
CAAGTTCAACGATGCCGCCAACGCCATTTACGACTTCGTATGGGGTACGTTCTGCGACTGGTATCTGGAACTCACAAAACCGCTGCTTGATAGCGAACACGCAGCCGAAATCAAATCAACCGCTGCATGGGTGTTTGACCAGATTCTGCTTATGCTCAACCCGTTCATGCCCTTTATCTCGGAGGAACTGTTCGCAGGCATTACCCCGCGCAGCGAACGTCTGCTTGCTTCCAAATGGCCTGAATACATGGGCCTGATGAACAATGACGCGGAACGCGAAATCGGCTTGCTTCAGTCCGTCATCAACGAAATCCGTTCCGTAAGGAACGACATGAACGTGCCCGTCACGGCCAAACTGCACCTGCAAATCCGCGGGTGCAGCGCTTCGGACAAAGCGGTGCTTTCAGCGCATGATGTCTTGGTCAAGCGTATGGCCCGCCTTGAATCCATCACGCTATCCGATGATGCCGCCCCCAAAGGCGCCATCCAGTCGGTTGTCGGTAACCTTACGCTGGTGCTGCCTGTGGCCGATATTATCGACATCACAAAGGAAAAAGCGCGCCTGCAAAAGGAAATCGAAAAGCAGACCGCCGAACTCAAACGCGTGGAAGCCAAACTGGGCAACGAACAGTTTGTCGCCAACGCGCCCGAGGAAATTATCGCCGAACAAAACGCAAGGAAGGCCGAAGCCAGCGCCGCAATCGCCAAGCTCTCTGCCGCCCTCAAGGCAATTGGCGAAGCGGCTTAATCAGGTAGCTTGAAACAGGGTTTCTCCCCAGTTCCTTGTAAACTAAATATTTACATATATAATATACTCTCTTATCTGAATTATAAGAGGGAAGCTCATGCGACTAAAATTCAAGGGTGTAGCTGCAAATATTGGCATGGCCATTCTGGCGTCTGTACTGACAGGCAAGACCGTGGATGCGCAAACAGCAACGCCAAAAACAATCGATCAGGCTTCCCTATGTATAGGCCCCGATGAAACCGCAACAACGGTCTGCCTGAAAGATCTCATGGCGCTCCATGCCGCTGAGGGCGGACGCCCGATAGGGGCTTCTGGCTTGGCTGCGATGCTGGCACAACAAGGTGTCGCGGATGCAGACAAGGTTGCAGCAGATGTTTTCAAGGCAACTGCACCGGTTACATCAGGCGGCGGCCGTATGGATATGCCGCCGGGTTGTGGCGTCAAAAGCTGCCGCCCATAATCTACTCCATCAATAGGTTTGTATGGCATACCCGCTTCAAATGCGGGTATCGTTATTTTATGTGTCCGATATTCGAAACCCCGCGCCTAATCCTGCGCCCGCTGGCTCTCTCTGATGCGCCTGCAATTCAGCAATACTTTGCCAACTGGGATGTGATTAAAAACATGGGGGATGGCGTGCCGTGGCCATACCCGCCTGATGGCGCCGAATACTTCGTGAAATCCATAGCGCTGCCCGAGGTGTCGGAAGGCCGCGCCCATATCTGGGCCATTACGCTCAAGCCGTCCGATGAATGCGTGGGCGTAATGCACATGCGCCTCTATGATCACCCGGAAGGCCATCGCGGTTTCTGGCTGGCCAAACATCTCTGGGGGCAGGGGCTGATGCGCGAGGCGGTAAGCGCAACAAACGACTATGTATTCGGCCCGTTAGGCTGGGATGCCTTCATGGAACACAATGCCGATTTCAATGCAGGCTCACGCGCTCTCAAGGTTTTTTCAGGTGGCGAACTGCTGGAAACACGTGAAAAAGCAGGCGCAGGCGGTGTAATCCGCAAAACCGAAGTCTGGCGCATCACGCGCGAAGGCTGGCAAAAAATCCCGTAAATAAAAGCCTGCCCCGCAAGGGGGAAACAGCGGGGCAGGGGTACTACGCGCGTAAACTTTGTTAGCTCACAAGCTCGCGGGCTTTATCCAGCAGGCCCTGCTTCACCGCAATTTTGCGGGGCTTCAGGCGCTCCGGTACTTGCCGCACAAGGTCGATGGCCAGCATCCCGTGTTCAAGTTCGGCATCCTTCACTTCGACGTGGTCGGCCAGCTGGAAGCGTTGCTCGAAGGCGCGGGTGGCAATCCCTCGATGTAGGAAAACCTTACCATCGCTACTGTCTTCTTCCGCTTTGCGGCCACGCACGATCAAGGTGCCGTTCTCGACGGTGATGTCGATATCGTCCTGCTTGAAGCCTGCAACGGCCATGGAAATCCTGTAGGAATCCTCGCCGTTCTTTTCAATGTTGTAGGGCGGGTAGGCCGCGCTGGCGGGCTGGCTGTCCAGCATTTGCGCCAATCGGTCAAAGCCGATCATCGAACGGAACAGGGGTGAAAAATCAAGGTCGCAGGACGTAAGTTGATTACGTGTCATGGTACATCTCCTTTAGATAAGCGAGTTGCTATGGAGTGGGCCCAAAAGTGGCGCCCACATCTAAAATTGTAGCTCGCTAAAAAGAGAAGTCAAGAAAATTAGGAATAAATACCCTGATTATTGTACAGGGTCAGTCCACGCCGAGCAGATAGGCGGGTTGGAAGCCATGTATTTCGGGTCCGGTGAATCCGATTTGCGGATGCAGTAGCTGACGGCGCCGGTGGAAGTATTGACGCGCCATGCATGGCTTGGCGCGCCCGATGCCATCATGAAACCCGCGCCGCGGGCTTGGCTTTGTGCTGTATTGAAGGAGGCGAAAACGATGGCCGCAGCAAGAACGACTGCGCTTGCAAAAAGTGCTGCGGGCCATGATTTCATGATTATTTGCCTTCTTTTTTGGAACCGCCAGCGGCTTGGAAGCCGGAGAAGCGTTTTTCGAATTTGGAAAGCTGGCCTTTTTCCATGATTTTACGCTCGCCGCCCGTCCAGGCCGGGTGCGTTTTGGGGTCGATATCCAGCTTCATTACGTCGCCTTCTTTGCCCCATGTGGAATAGGTTTCATAGTCGCTACCGTCCGTCATGACGATTTTGATTTTGTGGTAGTCGGGGTGAATTTCAGGTTTCATAACACTTTCCTTGCAAAAATATATGGCGTGGTTCTAGGCAAAATTGAAGCCATAGGCAACATTTTTCTTTGGAATTGGGCGAGGTACGGTAACATAATCCATAAACTACTTCAGGGAAATAATATGAAAAAAGAAATGCTGATTTGCTCCACCGGCTCTACGGGCAGGCTCTTCGATGCAAATCTGACGGATTCTCAACTGGTCATTTACTTCCTGTCCCCTGATTTCGGTAACCCTGAAGACTACGTAAATACATTGCGCACAACCTACCCGCATGCCCAGCTGATAGGCTGTACCACTGGCGGTGAAATCGCGAACGATGAAGCGGTCAAGGGTACGGCAGTGTCTGTGGCGGTCCAGCTTTACAAATCATCCTTGCAAACAGCATCGGTCAGCATTAATGGCGTGGCTGAATCCCGTGATGCCGGCAAGCAATTGGGCGCAGCCCTCGCAAAGGACAAGCTTCGCTATGTATTTGTGCTTTCCGATGGCCTGATGGTCAACGGCTCCGAACTTACAAGGGGGATGGTGGAGGCTCTGGGCCCTGATGTCATCATCAGTGGCGGCCTTGCCGGTGATGGCACGGCATTCAAAAAAACGGGTGTGGGCCTGAATGGCATTCCGCAAAGCGGCATCATAGCGGCTGTCGGTTTTTACGGTGATGACCTGCTTGTCAGTTACGGCACATACGGCGGCTGGCAGAAATTCGGCCCCAACCGCAAAATCACAAAAGCAGAAAATAACATCCTCTATGAGCTGGATAACAAACCGGCCCTCGATCTTTACAAATCCTATCTGGGCCCCGAGGCCAGCAAACTTCCGGGCAGCGGGCTGCTTTTCCCGCTCAGTATCCGTGCCACAGAAAACGATACGCACGAAACGGTGCGCACCATTGTCGGTATCAACGAGGATGAAAAAAGCCTTATTTTCGCAGGGGAAGTGACTTCGGGCTATGTCGCCCAACTCATGCACGGCTCAACCGACCAGCTTATAAGCGGTGCCCAGAAAGCGGCTGAATCCGCAAAGAACAGGCTGGGTGGCAATACCTCCGAGGCGCTTGCCATATTGGTAAGCTGCATCGGCCGCAGCTTGCTTATGGGCCAAAGTGTCACATACGAAGTCGAAGCAGTAAAAAATGTACTGGGCGAAGCAACGGTTGTAGGGTTCTATTCGTATGGCGAGATAAGTCACCACGAGGTTTCGGGCAAATGCGGCCTACACAACCAGACAATGACGATCTCGCTGATATCCGAAAGGGCATGACAGGTAATGGTTTTGCACAAGCTGCTCGAAAGGCAGCTTAAGAAGGTAAAAAATCCCCAGACCGGCGAGATCGATCTCGAACTTCTGCTCGCCTTGATATCCCGTACCTATGAAGACTCCGAGATGCTGCACGCTACAAGCGAGCGTGCAATGCAACTGATGTCCGACGAGCTGAATGCCGCAAATGCAGCCATCAGGCTCGAGAGTGAAAAGAAGATCAGCCAGTCCGACAAGCGTTTTGAAATGGCTGTGCGCGGCACGCAGGACGGTATCTGGGATTGGCGCGTGGCCGAAAACAAGGTTTGGTTTTCACAGCGCGCGCTTGCCATGCTGGGGCTGGACGAAAACGCATTTGCCGATGCAGGAATTGAAAAATGGCACGCGCTGGTCGATCCGGATGACGCCAATACAGCGCAGGAATTCATCGATATGTGCTTGCGGGGCGGCGAGCATCCCGCCATCACAATCCGCTTCCGCGACACATACAACAATCGGCACTACATGCTGTGCCGTGCCCAAAGCATTAAAGACGAAGCAGGGCAGGTGATACGCGTTGTTGGCGTCCATACCGATTTAACGCAAGTCATGGCAATGCAGGAGGAGCTCCGCAAGGCCAAGGATAAGGCCGAAGCCGCAAACCGCGCCAAGTCCGATTTTCTTGCGAACATGACTCACGAGCTGCGTACGCCCCTTAATAGTGTCATCTCGCTATCGCGCATGGCATCTGAATCCACAAGCGATTCAGAAAGGCGCAAATTTCAGGAATTGGTATCCGTATCCTCCGAGCTGCTTCTCGCAATCGTGAACGATATTCTGGATTTCTCTAAAATCGAGGCGCGCGAAATGCACCTCGAAAGCATCCCGTTTGATCTGGTTTCAACGGTTGGCAAGGCGCTTATACCGGTGCGCTATATGGCAGCAGGCAAGGGGTTGGATTTCAAAATCGCTTTTGATTGTGGCGGGCCTATTCCGTTTATGGTTGGTGACCCGTATCGCTTGGGGCAGGTCATAACCAATATTGGCTCCAACGCGGTAAAATACACGGCTGAAGGCACGGTTTCTGTCATCACGGAAGTCGAGGTCGATGACATCGATAATTCGGCGGGCCTGACAATAAAAATTAGCGATACGGGCATCGGCATCCCGCCCGATCGGCAGAAGGTTATCTTCGAAAAATTCACGCAGGCTGATACCTCTACAACGCGCCGATACGGTGGTACGGGCCTCGGCCTTGCTATCTCGGCCAGTATCGTCGAACTCATGGGCGGGGAGATTGCGCTCAAAAGCACAATAGGCGAAGGTTCCACATTCGTGATTACCTTACGCCTTCCGTTGGCCAAGGCCCTGCAACCTGAAGGTGGCATCGATACTTCGGCGACACAAAATGAAAAACTCATCCCTGTCGAAGATGCGCGCGTACTGGTGGTCGAAGACCATCCGGTAAACCAGATCGTGGTTGAAAATGTCTTGCGCCGTTTTGGTTTCAAAAGCATTGCCGTGGCCGAAAACGGTAAAGTTGCGCTGGGTATCCTGAAGCAGGAAACCTTCGATCTGGTCATCATGGATTGCTACATGCCCGAAATGGATGGCTATCAGGCAGCAACCGAAATCCGCAAAAGCGAAGCAGGCTCCGACAGGCATTTGCCTATCATAGCCATTACCGCGAATGCCTCCGTGGAAGACAAGCAACGTTGCCTCGCCGCCGGCATGGACCACTACACGGTAAAACCGCTGGTTGAGCGCGAGCTACTGAAAATCCTCGCCTATTACGTACGGATACCTGAAATGCTGCAACCGGCGGCTGATCATGAATTCAGGTTTACAAAAAGCGACGGCAGTATTCCGTCCATCGATCTCAGTTTTCTGATGAACTACAGCAATGGTGTTGTCGCGACGGAAAAAATGCTGGTCGATGCGTTTTTGGTGCAAACACGCATCAATCTGGCGCAACTGGAGGAAGGTATGGCTAAAAATGACGCCGTACTTTGGCGCCGCGGTGCGCATACGCTTAAAGGCGGTGCGCGTAGCATAGGCGCCGAATTGCTTGGCCGTATGGCCGACAGGGCGCAGGAATTGGGCCACGCCGATAAGTCGATTCAGAAAGCGAAACTGGATAACATTGCGGCTGAATTTTTGCGCGTTGAAGCCGCCTTGAACGAACACCTCTCAAAAGCGCTCAGCGGTACTTAACCGCCCGTTTTCTGCGTAAGCGCGTTCTTCACTTCGGCGGCCACGCGTTTGGGGTCCAGCGGTTTTCCCAAGAAGCATTTTGCACCTGATACTACGGATGCGGATACATTCTCGCGGCTTCCGTCTGCCGAGATGATGACGATGTACGCCTTGCTGTCATAGGCAAGCAGGTCTTTGACAATTTTAATGCCATCGGCACCCGGCATGTGCATGTCCAGAAATACCAGCAACGGGTTGTGCTGTTTGTAGGCATCGCATACGCAGGTGCCGTCGCTCACTTCGATAAATTCGGCAGGCTCGGGCACAAGCTTTTTAAGCAGGTTGCGTATGAAAAGGTCATCGTCCGCAATCAGGACAACGGGGGTTTTTATACGGTTTCCGGCTTCTCTTGCTGCCATTATGCCTTGTATATCTCCATGATATCGGACAGGAGTTTAAGGCTCTCGTCCCATGGGCGCTGGAATGCGTTACGACCCATGATGGAGCCGTGGCCGCCGCCGTCGCGGATGGCCCGGGCCTCATCAAGCACTTCATTTGTACCTTTGGAAGCCCCGCCCGAAAAGACGACAATTCGTCGCCCGTCAAAGCAGGATTTGACAACATCGCTCACGCGTTGTGTCAGCGTATCGCGCGGAATGGCGTACTGTTCGTATACTTTTTTGGCTTCGCCCAGCTCAAGGTGCGCCGTCGGCAGTTTTACCTTGATGATATGCGCGCCCATCAGGCACCCCATATGCGCGCCGTACGATACGACATCAAGGGCCGTTTCGCCGTCTTTGCTCAGGGTACCGCCGCGCGGGTAAACCCATAAAACTGTGGCAAGGCCGGCGGCCTTGGCTTCGCGTGAAAGTGCCGCGAATTCTTCCATTTGGGCATAGCAGGCATCGGAGCCGGGGTAGATGGTAAACCCGATGGCCGAGCAGCCAAGGCGCACCGCGTCCTCAACGGTGCCTACAACCGCTTGGTCCGCGTTTTCTTTCTGGCGGGAAAGCGAGTTCGCGTGATTGCACTTCAGAATGGTCGGTATCTGGCCTTTGAAGGTCTTGTAGCCGGCTTCAAGCGTGCCAAGCGGTGCCGCAAACGCGCTGCAACCGGATTCAATGCCCAGCTTGAATTGCCAGTGCGGGTCATAGGCGGCGGGGTTGATGGCAAAGCTGCGTGCGGGCCCGTGTTCGAAACCTTGGTCAATCGGCAGGATAACCATGCGCCCTGTACCGCCGGGTTTACCCTGCATCAGCATTTTGGCGATGTTTTCGCGCGTCTTCTCGTTGTCGGACTCGTAATTGGCAAGAAGGGCGTCAACGGTTTTGGTAGTTTTCATGGTATCTCCTGAGGAATAAAAAACCGCCTTACTGTCGTAGGCGGTTCCGTGAATGTCAATTGCTCAAAAATTAGCCTTGGGGCGTCAGCGTGGGCTGCTTGGCTTTGGGTGTCGGCGTACCAACGGGCACATCGGCACCGTAGTGGTGGGCAACTTGCTGCATCGATGCGATGGCGGCGCCAACGGCGGCCTGCGCTTCGGGGGAAAGTTCGAGTTTATTGCTCATGGCTTTTCACAATGCCTTCTTCAATTAACGTCTTGATGGCGCGCTGGTCTGTCGTCGGCGGTCCGTCATACAGGTTGTTGATGACATCACTCCGCGAGGCTTGGCCCTTCGCGCCTACCGTAATCAGGGCCTTAAGCTCCCTGAGTGACGGCATATGCTTATGAAACAATGCTATAAAGACTTCTAGGCTTTTTTTCAAGAGTTCATGCTGATTTCCGAAAGGGCGGAGGGCCAGCTGAAGGTGTTTATGGGTAAACTGGCTGGTTTGCAGCTGGCTTTCGCGGGCGTCCGTGCGGCCCGCTTCCCGTACCACGCAGCCGTGGCTCCACAGCCAGTCCACGTTTCTGGAAACCACTGATTTTTCAAGGTTAAGGCGCTCGCCAATGGCGTTCTGGGTGGTGTGCGGGTTGGCGTCGATATCCAGCAATATCAGGGCGCGGCGCACACTCACCGAAGGGTCACCCATGGAATCCACAAGGTGGTCGATAACCTGCCCAAGGCGGATGATATCGGCCTTGGCAGGCGCTTTTGCGTCTTCAGTGTTCATGGGGCCTATGTAGCATGGCGCGGGCCAACCGCACAACTTGGCGGGCAAACGCTAGTCTGACGACACGATTTCCTTGAAGCCCGCATACCCGATACGGCTGCAATCAAAGGGCAGGGGCTTGTCGGCCATGCCGTCAAAGCGTTTGTCTTTCATGACCTTGGCGTTCACGCTGTCACGGTGCTTGCGGTTTTTGAAAACAATCCAGGCAAACACAACAGTTTCACCCTTTTTGGGTTGTGCCAGCTCTTGCAGCGATTTGCCCATTTTGGCCACGCCGTCATCAAGCAGGCATTCGTGGTACCCAAGCGCGCCGTGGTCCATCCACACTTTGCAGGCCAGTTTGGCAAGCTTGGTGTATGCCTTGACGTTCTTGGTAGGTAAAGGCAGCAAAAAACCGTCAACGTACATAGGGGCCTCGTAAGGTTAGAGTTTCCCCATAAGAACGGCTGTATCCAGCATTCGGTTCGAGAAACCCCACTCGTTGTCATACCAGCTCATGACGCGGCACAGCGTACCGTCAATCACCTTCACCTCGTTCATCGCAAAGATGGACGAATGCGCATCGTGGTTGAAGTCGCTGCTGACAAGCGGCTCGCTGTAATAGCCCAGAATGCCTTTCAGCGGGCCGTCAGCGGCAGCCTTGATGGCCTTGCAGATTTCCTCGGGCGTAGTGGCTTTTTTTGCCACGAACTTGAAGTCCACAACCGATACGTTGGGCGTCGGTACACGGATGGATGTACCGTCCAGCTTGCCCTTCAGGTCAGGTAGTACCTTGCCTACCGCCTTGGCGGCACCCGTGGTGGTGGGGATCATGTTAAGCGCGGCTGCGCGGGCGCGGTGCAGGTCCTTGTGGGCCGTATCAACCGTACGCTGGTCGCCGGTGTAGCTATGGATGGTCGTCATGAAGCCGTGCTCGATACCAATCGCGTTGTGCAGCACATAGGCCACGGGCGCAAGGCAGTTGGTGGTGCACGATGCGTTTGAAACAACCGTATGTTCCGGCTTCAGCTTGTCGTGGTTGATGCCGTACACAACCGTGATGTCCTCATCGGTGGCGGGGGCGGAAATCAGCACCTTGCGGGCACCGGCCGTAATATGGGCGGATGCCTTGGCCTTGTCTGTGAAAATGCCCGAACATTCAAGCGCGATGTCGATTTTCAGGTCCTTCCAGGGCAGGGCAGCAGGGTCCTTTTGCTGGCAGACCACAATCTCTTGTCCGTTAATCACCAGCTTGTCGCCGCGGACTTCAACAGGGTAGGGGAAGCGGCCATGCACGCTGTCATACTTCAGCAGGTGCGCGTTGGTGGCGGCATCGGCAAGGTCGTTGATGGCAACGATCTCGATATCCTTGCGGCCGCTTTCATAAAGGGCACGGGCAACAAGGCGGCCAATACGTCCAAATCCGTTAATAGCTACGCGTACAGTCATGGTCTTTTCCTCTCCGTTATTACTTCGCGGCGCTGGCAATCGCGGCTGCCGTGATACCGAAATGTTCATACAGTTTCTGGTAAGGGGCGGACTCGCCAAAGCCCTTCATCCCGATAAAGATATCCCCAGCCCCCATATACTTATCCCAAGGCATGCGGATAGCGGCCTCAACCACGATGCGCTTGGCAGACTTATCCCCAAGTACACTGCGTTTGTAAGCTTCATCCTGTTTCTCAAGAAGTTCTATGCAAGGCACTGAAACCAATTGAACTTTTATGCTTGAGCCTTGCAGCTTCTCATACGCTTCAAACGCTATGGAAACCTCGGAACCGCTGGCCATCAAGACCAGGTCAGGTTGGCCAGCCTCGAAGTTTTTACGCAGGATGTACGCACCTTTTGCACAGGCGTTTGACGCCGTTTTATCAAGGCGCATCTGCGGTACGGCTTGACGGGTCAGGGCAAACACGGTCGGGCCGTCTTGGCGGTCCAGTGCAATCTGCCAGCACTCTGCTGTTTCAACGGCGTCGCACGGGCGCACCACATAGCAATTGGGGATGGCGCGCAGGGCCGCAAGGTGCTCGACGGGTTGGTGGGTCGGGCCATCTTCGCCAAGGCCGATGGAATCATGGGTCATGACATGGATGGCGCGGGTCTTCATAAGCGCGGCCATACGGATGGCAGGGCGGCAGTAATCAGAGAACGTCAGGAACGTGCCCGAGTAGGGGATAACACCGCCATGCAGCGCCATGCCGTTCATGGCAGCGGCCATACCGTGCTCGCGCACGCCGTAATGGATGTACTGCCCGCCATACGAACCGGTTTTAACCACGTTCGTACCCTTCTTGTATGTGTTGTTGGATGGCGTCAGGTCAGCCGAACCGCCAACCAGCTCGGGAAGCGCTTCCAGCAAGGCGTTGAGCACATCGCCCGATGCTTGGCGGGTGGCAGTTTTCACAGGTTTTTCAACAAGGTTCTGCACAATCTTGTCTACAGCAGCTGCCGTACGGGCCGATACATCCCCCGAGAACGCGGCATCGAAGGCCGCACGCTGGTCGGATTTTTCGTAACGGACTTGCCATGCCTTGCGGGCGGATGCGCCACGCGCACCGGCTTCGCGCCACCACGTCAAAATATCGGCAGGGATTTCAAAGGGCGCATGCGGCCACTCAAGGGCCTCGCGCGTGCCTTTAATCTCGTCAGCACCAAGCGGTGAGCCATGGGATGATGATGTATTGGCCTTGGTCGGCGCGCCGTACCCAATGGTTGTCTGGCAACGGATAAGGGAAGGCTTGTCCGATTTCTGGGCCTTCGCAATGGCTTTCTCGATGGCGTCGAAGTCATGGCCGTCGATGGTCTGCACATCCCAGCCGTAGGCTTCAAAGCGGCCTGTCGGGTCTTCGGTGTAGGAAAGGCTGGTCGGCCCATCGATGGAAATACCGTTGTCGTCATAAAGCACAACAAGTTTGGAGAGCTTCAGGTGCCCTGCCAGCGAGCATGCTTCATGGGAAATGCCTTCCATCATGTCGCCGTCCGATGCGATGACGTACGTAAAGTGGTTCATCAGCCCGTCACCGAAGCGGGCATTGTTGATGCGCTCGGCCAGCGCAAAGCCCACGGCGTTGGCAATACCTTGGCCAAGCGGGCCGGTCGTGGTTTCAACCGCAATCGCGGGGTCAACCTCGGGGTGGCCGGGTGTGATGGAATGCAACTGGCGGAACTGCTTGATTTGATCAAGCGTCATCTTCTCGTAGCCCAGCAGATACCCAAGGCTGTACAGCAGCATGGAGCCATGCCCGCAGGACAGGATGAAACGGTCGCGGTCCGCCCAGTGGGGGGCGGCAGGGTCAAACGACATGAATTTGGAAAACAGTACGGTCGCAACATCGGCCATACCCATCGGCATGCCGGGGTGGCCTGAGTTTGCTTTTTCAACGGCATCCATCGAAAGCGCGCGGATGGCGTTGGAATAACGGCGGAGGGGGTGCGCATCTACGGCGCGGGCGGCGGTTGCAGCTTGGGCGAGGTTGGTCGAGGCCATGGGTCTATATCCTTGTGAGGATGCTACAATACGAACCACGCGCGCCGGGTCAACATTTAAAACGGGTTTTTAAACCCCCAAAACGGCAGCGCCATCCCCGTCAAATCGTGATGTTGATAACTCATAATGAATCTGGACAAAGGGCAGGGGCCCCGTTAATCGTGGACATATTCTAAAAATTGAAAGTATGGGCGTATCTCATGGAACTGGAAAACAGTTTGCGTCGTCTTGGTGCCGTCGTGGCCGAGCTTGAAAAGGCCGCAACGGCTGCCGCTGCCAAACCGGCAACAACCACAAATCAGATTGATATGTTCGCGGGCGTATCGCCGCGCAAGCCAAGCGTAGACAACACGCTGATGGCCAAAAAACTGGATCGTACAATCGAACGCATTGAAAACCTTCTTCAGGTAGGGAGCCGTTAAGCCATGTCAAAGGTCAACATCAACGTAAACAACAAGCCTTTCACCATCGCCTGCGATGACGGTCAGGAGTCCCGCGTACAGCAGCTCGGCAAATACGTCGATGAACGCTTCCGCGAACTCAATCAGGCTGGCGCCGCCCCGAATGAAAGCTACACGCTGGTGCTCACCGCCCTCGTGATTGCCGATGACATGTTCGACGCCAAGGATCAGGCTGAAAAAGCCCGCCTTCAGGCCAATTCCTCCGCCAATCGCGGCCCGTCACCGGCTGAAATCGAAGCCAAAATCCGTGCCGAACTCTCGGCCGCCTATGATAACCACATCGCAGGCCTGAATGCCGAAATCGCACGCCTTCGTCAGGCCGCGCAATCCGCTGGCAACAACGTGACCGATCTTGCCAAGGCCCGCGCCGAGGCTGAAGCCGCTTTGAAAGCCCGCGAGGCCGAGATAGCAAAGGTCGTCGATGCGATGACCGAGCGTGTCGAAGCCGCCGTCAAAAAGCTCAAGCGCGCCTAGGCTTTTCAATTCTTTGCAAAACCGCCAAAACCCTCTATATCTGATGCGGGGCTGCGGGGTTTACGTGTAGGTACCAAAATCCCTCGGGCCGATAATTATTCGCTTTGGGAGCTGTCCCTGATAAGGGCCTAGCCCTTATTACATGGCACCCACCTGGTTAGTTGGGCCAGTAGCGGATTTGATGCATGCCCACGGCCATCGTGGCCCCGCTTGATTGACGAGATGAATATATCAGACCACAGTTCCCGTAAAAAACAGCTGCGCCGCGGGGCACAATCCGCGGGTGCCAGCGCCGCCGACAAGCAGCGTCTGGATGCCGACTTGGCCGCGCGTTTTCTGGATACGTTTG
>JAGWXJ010000186.1 GCA_018969935.1 Alphaproteobacteria bacterium
ATTTTATACATAATATGATGCCAGAAACCTGCCCCATGATCCGCGCAACGCTGCAACAGGATATTGCCTCGATGCATTTTCGCCTGAATGCTCTGGGCGACGCCTATCTGGCATGGACGAATGGCAATGCAGCCCCGCTCGAAGACCTTGCAAAACGTGCCTTTGCGGTTGCAGCTGCCGACAACCACCTACGTGTGTACGAGCGCCATCGCGAAAGGCTGAACGCCCTGCGCTATTCACGCGCCATCGCGCACCTTGATGTGGCCGATGCCTCGCTCCGGCTCGCCCGCAATTACACCTGCCCCGACACAAAAGACGAAGCCCGTTCCGCCTACTTCGTCAAAATCACCAAATTGCATGAAAAACAGGCCATGGACCTGCGCACGCGGATGGTCATTCCCCACGTGATAGACCAGAATCACCTCGATAACCGCATTTCCTCGATAGAATCAGGCCTTCAAAAGCTGGAAGCCGGCACCGGCATCTCCAAAAAGCCGGGTGACTTGGCAGGTGATTACAGGCTGATTGCGCGTACGCTAGTGAACCTTGCAACCACCATGCACGATGAACTGCGCCAGAATTTGGCCTACGTAGGCATCAGCCGCATGCGCGCATCCACGGGTGACAAGGATGCTGGATGGGCACTACAGCCACCTATCACCAACGCCTTTAGCCGCGACTTCGTTTCCATGCGGCTTATTCAGGGCAGCATTTCTTCAGCGATGATGGAAGTGCAAAAACACACTCCGCCAACCCCTTGAGGGCTACGCCGTTAGCGGCGTGTAGCTCTGCCCCAAGGCCTCGGCAACGGCAGGATGCATGATTTTGCCCGCATGCACGTTAAGCCCGTTCTTCAGGTGCACGTCATCGGCCACGGCCTGCTTCCAGCCCTTGTCGGCCAATGCCAGCACATACGGCAATGTCGCGTTGTTAAGCGCCTGCGTCGAGCTGTGCGGATAAGCCCCCGGCATGTTGGCCACACAGTAGTGCAGCACGCCGTCCACTTCATACACCGGCTCTTGGTGCGTCGTGATGCGGCTGGTTTCAAAACAGCCCCCTTGGTCGATGGCAATATCAACCAGTATCGCGCCGTCTTTCATGCCACCCAGCATATCGCGGCTGACAAGGCGGGGCGCGGCACCACCGGGCACAAGCACGGCGCCGATCACCATATCCATTTGCGGCACGTAGTGTTCGATTTTGGATTTGGATGCAGCAACGATGTTGATGGACGTACCAAAAAATTCATCAAGGTAACGGATACGGTCGGGGTTCTTTTCAATCACGGTCACACGCGCGCCCATGCCCATGGCAACACGGGCGGCATTGAAGCCCGATACACCGCCACCCAGCACAAGCACTTTGGATGCCTCGACACCCGGTACCCCGCAAATCAGTCGCCCGCGCCCGCCCTTGTGCTTTTGCAGGAAGAAAGCGCCCATAATAGGCGCCATGCGCCCCGCTATTTCAGACATGGGCGCAAGCAACGGCAAACCACCGCGCGCACTGGTAACCGTTTCATAGGCAATCGCCGTACAACCTGAATCCATAAGGCCCTTGGCCTGCTTCGGGTCCGGTGCAAGGTGCAGGTACGTAAACAGCACCTGCCCTTCACGCAGCTGCTTCCATTCTGGCTCCTGCGGCTCCTTCACCTTCACGATCATGTCGGCCTTGGCAAAAATCTCGTTGGCCTTGTCGGTTATTTGCGCACCGGCGGCGCGATAGTCATCATCACTTGCAAGGATGCCCTGCCCCGCACCCGCTTGCACAATCACCTTGTGGCCGTGGTGCACGCACTCGGCCACGCTGGATGGGTTAAGCCCCACGCGGTTTTCCTGTGCCTTGATTTCCTTGGGTACACCAATCAGCATGAAACACTCCCCTGTTATCGTTGAGGGCCCACTATACAAAAATTCCGGCCCATTACACCCTGCACCGCAGGAATCCCCCACAAAGTTGCGATAAAATTATGTAAATGCTAGGGTCCGCGCGCATGCCGCACCCTTTTGAAACATATCCGGTCAACGTCACGCCCGAAACATGGCCGCTGAACGATATCTTCATGCGCGCCATAGAGCGTAGGC
>JAGWXJ010000187.1 GCA_018969935.1 Alphaproteobacteria bacterium
CTACGGCGAAGGCCTCGAAAACCAGAAGCTCACCAACTTCGATGTCGATGTAGGCTTCGACCCCAAAACGCAGGACCTCGAAATCAACAATACAGAAATCACCATGAAGGGCATCACCCTCAAGGTATCTGGCCACATATCGGCACAACAGGGTTGGGATAAACTGAGCGGCAACATCAAGGCCCAAAGCCCCGTTATCGCAGTCGATGCTCTACCCGCCGTATGGCCCGCCGTATGGGATGTCGGCGCACGCCACTGGCTTGTCGACCGCATGGATAAAGGCCGCGTTGCAAATTTGAGTGTTGACGTTCCGTTTACAGCCACCCGCACGAAACTGGAGCCCAAACCCGAGGCAACGGAAGATGACCCCGAGTACAAATGGGATATCGCCAACGGCACCATCAAAGCCAATTTTGATTTTACGGGTGTCAGCATCAATTACCGTGAGCCAATGTTGCCCGTACAAAATGCAACGGGCATCGGCACATACGAAGGCCTCGCCCTGACACTGGATCTTGCAAAGGCCAATATCGGCAAGCTGGAAGTCAAAAAAGGCTCCGTCCACTTCGATGACCTCATTACCCCGGGCACCGGTAAGGCCGATTTACACCTTACCCTCCACGGCCCTGTCGGCAGCGTCTTCGAATATCTTGAGAAGGAACCGATTTCCTATCGCCGCAAAGTGGATATCGACGGCAGCAAGGGCAAAGGCATCGCCGATGTCGAACTGTTTACAACCTTCCCCACCACCAAGGACATGCGCGTGGAAGATGTAAAGGTGAAAGCCGATGCCATCCTGCGCAACCTTGTTATGCCAGCAGCCGTAAAGGGCATGACGCTCGCGGGCGATGAATTCAAACTGGAGGCAAGCGAAAGCCACTTCAAGATAGACGGCAAAGGCACCATCGAAGGCCGCCCGGCCACACTTGTATGGGCCGAACGCTTTGAGCCAAAGGCAGGCGATGAATACGCATCAAGCCTTGAAGCCGACATCAGCACCGATAAACCCTTACGCCTCCATTTTATTGGCGAGGGCCTAGAAAACCGTGTTGATGGCATCATCCCCGCCAAAATCAAAATGCTTACCCTGCCCGATGGCAAGGGCACACTGGATGTTATGGCACAGCTGTCCGATGCCCGTATCGACTTCACAAACCCCTTCAACTTCGTGAAGGAAAAGGGCGTCAAGGCAACAGCCACACTGACAGGCACGCTGCAAAACAATTACCTGCAGTCACTTGATACGCTTATGGTTAAGGGCGACGGCATAAGCCTTGATGGCGGCAAAATTACCTTCACGCGCGATAGCGCAAATGCCCCCGTACTATCCACCGCCAGCCTCAAAAACCTGAGAATGGGCGCAACCGATGCCTCGCTCGACGCCAGCTGGAAAAACGAAAACGACATAAAAGCAACCGTATCAGGCAACAGTTTTGATGCGCGTTACATCATGGGCAACACAAAACCCGCCGAAGGTAATGAAAAACCTGCCACTGCCAAAACACCAATGGCTTACGATGTAAGCATCAAAACAGGTAAACTCTATATCGCCGATACACCTCTGGAAAACGTATCGGGTGCATTTGTCGGCAATGCTGATGGCACGGTTGGCAAAGCCCGCGTGGATGCCACGGCGGGCGGCACACCAGCGAAACTGCAATACGATGCAGGCGGCCTTCTCTGGCAGTCGGACAACGCGGGCGCGGCCCTCTCTGCGTTTGGAGTGACCGACCGTGTACGCGGCGGCAAACTGTCTGTCGCTGCAAAACCGCTCGAAAAAGGCAATGCTGGCGACATGAAGGGCACAGTCGTCATCGAGGATTTCTCGGTCGTAAAGGCCCCCACCCTTGCAAAACTTGTGAACCTTCTTTCAGTCCCCGGCCTTCTGAACATTCTTTCACAGGATACCGGCCTCAAATTCGCGCGTGCTGAATCGGATATTGTGTTCCTCAACCGTACAACGGGCCCTGTCATCCAGTTCGCGGATGGGCGTACATCGGGATCCTCGCTAGGCCTGACCTTCGAGGGGGAAGTGGATACCGGCAGCGACAGCATTGCCATTCA
>JAGWXJ010000046.1 GCA_018969935.1 Alphaproteobacteria bacterium
CAGCCCTCGTTGAAAAACTCTCGGGCGAACTTGGCCGTAAGGAAAAAACATTCGAACAAGCCGCGCAGGAAGCAGGCGTCGTTGTAAAAACCGCCCGTGATGTCAGCCGTGAATCCAAAGTGGCCGGCCTCAATGACCCCGTGGCCCTTACCCGCCTGTTCGATGAAACGGATCTCTCCGCCATCGTAAAAGTACCATCCGGCCCCAATGTCATTCTGGCCAAGGTGCTTGATGCCCGCATTCCCGAAGCCGGTAGCGGCAAAGCCACCAAAGCTACCGAAAACCAATGGCGCGCCCAGTCGGAGCAGGCAATCGCCTCGCTTTTTGCCGCTGACCTGCGTAAACGCCATGACGTAAAGGTAAACAGCGCACTCCTCGAAAAAATGTACGGGGCAAAAGCTGATGAACAGCCTTAACAAGGTCTGGCCCGATAGAGCCACGTTCAAGAAAAACTATCAGGATGGCAAAAGCCAGCTGGTTGGCCTTGCCCTGATTGCCGATACGCAAACCCCCGTTAGCGCCTACCTGCGCCTTGCAGGCGGCAAGCCCTATACCTTCTTGCTGGAATCGGTAACAGGCGGCGAGGTACTGGGCCGCTATTCCGCCATCGGCATGGAACCCGATTTGCTATGGTCCTCCAACGGGCACAAGGCAACCTTGCGCGATACCAAAGGCAACATCGTTGAAAAAAGCGATGACGCTGTAACCCACCTCAAATCCCTCGTCGCAAAAGCCAAAATTGATGCCGTGCCTGATGATGCGCCGCCTATGCTTGCCTCCGGCTGGTTCGGTTACATGGGCTACGGCATGGTGCACTTGGTTGAACCAACCGTGCCCGATACAAAGCCCGACAACATCGGCATACCCGACAGCGTGATGATGCGCCCGACACTCATGGCCGTGTTCGATAACATCCGTCAGGTCGTCCATCTGGCCGTGCCGGTGCGCGATACCTCAGGCGATGCCGATAAAACCTACGATGCTGCCGTTACACGCCTCATGGCAGCCAAGCAGACACTCATTTATGGTGACCTGCCGCTGGCCGACCGCGGCAGCAACGTATCAACGCCAATCGCCATCAAGCCTCACACCGATGAAGCGCAGTACCTCAAAATGGTATCCCGCGCGAAGGAGGACATTCTGGCGGGCGAGATTTTTCAGGTCGTGCTCTCGCAACGCTTTTCAGCAGACTTCGATTTGTCGGCTGCCGATTTGTACCGCAGCCTCCGCCGCCTCAACCCGTCGCCGTTTCTGGTGCTGATGACACTCGATGGCTATTCGCTCATCGCCTCCAGCCCCGAAATCATGGTCCGTGTCCGTAAAGGCGAGGTAACCATACGCCCCATCGCAGGCACCCGCCCGCGCGGCAAAACCCGCGAGCAGGATGAAGCTCTGGCAACCGAACTGCTGGCCGACCCGAAGGAATGCGCCGAGCACCTGATGCTCCTCGATCTGGGCCGCAATGATGTCGGCCGCGTGGCCGCCATCGGCAGCGTTAAGGTAACCGAGCGTTTTACGGTCGAAAAATACTCCCACGTCATGCATATCGTATCCAACGTGGTGGGGCAGCTTGATAAAAACGTCCACCCGCTGGATGCACTTTTTGCTGGCTTCCCCGCAGGCACCGTTTCAGGCGCACCAAAAGTCCGCGCCATGCAGATTATCGATGAGCTGGAAGGCGAACGCCGCAGCTTCTACGCAGGCTGCATCGGCTACCTTGATGGCAACGGCGATGTCGATACCTGTATCGCCCTGCGTACGGCCCTGCTCAAGGATGGCAAACTGTATGTGCAATCAGGCGCAGGCATCGTGGCCGACAGCGTACCGGCATCCGAACATCAGGAATGCGTCAACAAGGCCAAAGCCCTCTTCCGCGCCGCCGAGGACGCACTGGATTTATCGAAGGTGCAGTCATAAAAATAGATCGTTAATCTTTACGAGCATTTTTTTCAGCTACATATCTCTCAATTGCAGCCTCCAAAACAAATTGCGTTTGAATATACAAAACTGTGCGGTTGGAGGCTTTAATCCCAGCCAACTCTCCTAGAGATCTACTAGCGAATAACTTTATCCTATCTTCAACACTATCTAAATTTATTAAATCTTCAAAAACTTCAATTGCACTATCACCGCTCACCATTGCTTCAGTAACAGGCAATTTCTGCGCATAAAAGGCAGCAACAACGGCATCAATACGCGCCTTCTTTTCAAAGTAATAAAAAATAATGGATAAAACTGAATTTATTGCCCAGCTTGCCATCCTTGCCAAATAAAGCATCCCAAGGCCCGCTAAAGCGACACCCCAAATATTCGAATCAGAAAAGATAAACGCCAATAACAAACATATTGCATACTCAGTAGCTAACCAAATCGGTACAGAAACCAATAACTGCCGACCCATTTTTGATTCAAACATAAAGTACCCCTTAGTTGAATTTGATGTTAAAAAATGCAGCTATGATGAAACTATGGACAAATCTTTGATAAACTGGACATATCATAGGCATGATCATCCTCATCGACAACTACGACAGCTTCACCTTCAACCTGTATCAATACTTGGGTGATTTGGGCGCATCCGTTGAGGTTATCCGCAACGATAAAATCTCGGTAGCCGAAGTACTGGCCAAAAAGCCTGAAGCCATCGTGATATCCCCCGGCCCCTCGGACCCTGACCACGCGGGCATTTGTCTGGAACTGCTTAAAACCAACACCAAAATACCGCTGTTGGGCGTATGCCTCGGCATGCAGGCAACGGGGCAGGCATTCGGCGGCAATGTCGTCCGCGCCCCCGCCCCCATGCACGGCAAGGTTTGCACAATCAAACACGATGGCACGAGTGTGTTTAAGGGCCTGCCCTCGCCGCTACAGGTAGCGCGCTACCACTCGCTGGTTGTTGACCGCAAAACGCTGCCCAATACCCTGCGCGTCACGGCGCAAACCGATGACGGCCTCATCATGGGCCTCCAGCACAACACCTTGCCCATCCACGGCGTCCAGTTCCACCCCGAAAGCATCGTGACCGAGCACGGCCACGCCATGCTCAAAAACTTCCTGAACACGTTATGACGGGCCTGACCGCCGAACAGATGGAAGCCGAAATAAGCGCCATGCTGAAAGGCGAGCGCGAACACGCGGACATCGCCTATTTCCTGACTTCACTGGCCGACAAGGGCGAAACGGTTGAGGAAATTACAGGCGCCGCCCGCGCCCTGCGTAAACATGTCAGCGGTATTTTTGCACCCGCCACCGCCATCGATTGTTGTGGCACAGGGGGCGATGGCCGCCACACCCTCAATGTTTCAACGGCAGTCGCTTTTGTTGTGGCCGCTTGCGGTATACCCGTTGCCAAGCACGGTAACCGCGCCTCATCTTCAAAATGCGGTGCAGCCGATGTCCTTGAAGCCCTGAATGTGCCGCTGGATACATCACTCGACAAACTCGAGGATGCGCTGCGCAAAACAAACTTCTGCTTCCTGATGGCGCCGCTGCATCACCGCGCCATGGCCAACGTGGCCCCCGTGCGCAAGGCTTTGGGCCGCCGCACCGTGTTCAATTTGCTGGGCCCCCTTGCAAACCCCGCCAACGTCAAACGCCAGATGGTCGGCGTCTTCGCCCAAAGCTGGGTAACGCCGATGGCCGAAGCCCTGAAGGCACTGGGCAGCAAGGGCGCATGGGTCGTCCATGGTGACGGCATGGATGAAATTTCGCTCTCCGGCCCCACGGCCGTCGCCATGCTCGATGCCGCTGGCAACATAGCAAACATGACCCTCACCCACGCCGATTTCGGTTTGCCCAAAGCAAAGTCGGAGGAACTGACGGGCGGTGACGCACGCTTCAACGCCGATGCCTTAATGGACTTGCTTGAAGGCGGCCCCGGCACATACCGCGATACGGTCCTCGCCAACGCCGCAGGTGCGCTCTGTATGGCTGGTGCCGCCCCGTCTTTGCGCGATGGCGTTGCCATGGCCGCCGCCGCCATCGACGAAGGCCGCGCCAAAAACATTCTATTCAGTTACAGGGATATGGTCGCATGAGTGACGTCCTCGCCCGCATCTGCGCCGACAAACGCAAACATGTTGAAGCGGTTAAAAAGCCGATCGACCTCGCAGGCGCACCGCCCGTGCGCGGTTTCAAACAATCCATCCTCGATAAAGCCAAAAACGGCTACGCGGTCATATCCGAAATCAAGAAGGCATCGCCCAGCAAGGGCATCCTGCGCGAGAACTTTGAGCCCGCCCTCCACGCCAAACAGTACGAGGCTGCGGGCGCTGCCTGCCTTTCGGTGCTCACGGATATACCCTACTTCCAAGGCAAGGATGCCGATTTGGTGGCCGCCCGCGCCGCCTGCACCCGCCCCGCCTTGCGCAAGGACTTCATGATAGACCCATGGCAGGTCCGTGAATCCCGCGCACTGGGTGCCGATTGCATCCTCATCATCATGGCCGCCGTCGATGATGCGCTGGCGCAAACCCTCTACGATGAAGCGCGCGCACTGGGCATGGATGTGCTTATCGAAGTCCATGACGCACCTGAATTACACCGTGCACTGGCCTTGAAGGCCGATGACGCGCTTTTAGGCGTCAACAACCGCAACCTCAAAACCCTCGATGTCACGCTGCAAACATCGCTGAACCTGATTCGCGAAATTCCTTCAGGCCGCACCGCGATTGCCGAAAGCGGGATACATTCCAAAGCCGACCTCGAAATGCTCTCGAAAGCAGGGTTTCACGGCTTTCTGATAGGCGAAGCCTTCATGACAAAACCCGACCCCGGCGCCGCCCTCTTGACTTTCCTGACAGAACAGAGTTAGAACATAATAAGAATATATCAGGAATACCAATCCAATCAGGGGCAACACCATGCTGACAAAAAAGCAACGCGACTTGCTGGTCTACATCCATGAAAAACTGGCCGAGGGTGATTTGGCCCCGTCCTTCGACGAAATGAAGGACGCGCTTGGGCTAAAATCCAAATCAGGCGTCCACCGCCTCATCGAGGCACTGGTTGAACGCGGCTTCCTTGAGCGCCTGCCCAACCGTGCCCGCGCCCTGCACGTCAAAAAACTGCCCGATGGCTACGCCCCCAAAACCGCCGATCATTCGGAGGCCGCACAAAAAGCAAGGCTGGTGCAGGATATCGGCCGCTACCGCGAACAGCAGGACAAACAGCTTATTTCCATGGTCCCCCTTTACGGCAAAATCGCTGCCGGCACCCCAATAGAGGCCATTCGCCACGAAGGCCAACACATCGAGATGCCGGCCAGCATGCTCGGCAAAGGTGATTTTTACGCGCTGGTTGTCGATGGCGACTCCATGACAGGCGTCGGCATCATGGATCAGGATATCGCGCTCATCAAAAAGGCTGATCGCGCCCATGATGGCGATATCGTGGTGGCGCTGGTCGATAACGAGGAAGTAACGCTAAAACGCCTGCGCCGCCGTGGCGGTGCCGTTGATCTCATCCCCGAAAACCCAGCCTACGACATCCGCACACTCGAAGGCGGGCGCGTACAGGTCCAAGGCGTTCTTTCGGGGATTTACCGCCAGTATCACTGACGAAAGGATGACGTGGGCGTATCAACTGCCGCCAGATCTGGCGGTAGGCGCAAAGATTACATTGCCGTAGGCAATTGCTTCAGGAATTCGGTGGGTACAAAGTTGGTAAGCGGGTTAAAGACCTTGAGGTCAACGATCAGGTGGCCTTTTTCGTTGATGACGACAGTCACGCCGTTATCGAGGCCATTCAGTAACTCCATGAAACTGCTAGGCAAATCAAAGAATTTTTCCATACCGTTCATCGTTACCCCCAAATCTTAGATTACAATTTAAATTTATCTAAAATTTTACATAATGTCAAGGCTAATTTAATGGCCCTGCCCGCTGTTGGCAAAACAGCGGGGAAAATGACCAATAAAAAGCGCGGATTTAAAGCGCCGTATCGCTACTTAACGAAGTCGAAAACCAGCCGCGGTTGTCTGCTCGGGCCAGTACAAAATTTCCTGCACATCACGTGTCATGGGCACAACCTTGCCCTTGGGCAGCGCGCCACCCTCGCCCACCTTCGCCTTTTCAACAATATCGGCAAACAGCCTGCAAATAGCCTGCGCCCTGTCAGCGCCATTGGCTTTAATGGGCTGGCCTGTATCACGCGCGTCGTTACGGTCTGCGTAGTACAACCCCACGACTTCAGCCGTTACAGTGCCGTCCGCTTCGGTCCGTGTGCCAAACGCCTTTTCTCCAAAACGCGCGCGCAGTTCCTTTTCAAAAAACACGGCTGCGAATTCCTGCAAACCAATAACGTTGCTCATTGTTCTCTCTCCCTAAATTACGCTGAAGCCTTTTGGCTTTCCGTTTTTCCCGTCGTTATACAAAACACGCTGGCCGCGCTGCGTGAACACCAAGGCGTCATCGTTCCCCGCAAAGGCGGCTCCCGCCACAAGGTTATAAAGCTGGCGCACGGCATTCGCGGGCTCCTGCGTGTCAGCGGCGCCAACGGCAATCTTTTTGTGCCTGCCGGCAAGCTTGATCTTCGGGAAAACAATAATCCCCTCAAAACGCACACCATGAAGGGTCAGATTACCGGCCCTCCTGCTGTCAAAGACGGCACGGCCGAAAATCGCTTCCAGCTCCTGCAAAAGCGGCGCCACCTTAGCGGCATTCTCGATTTTAGCAGCCATGGCCGGATCAGCTGCCATCTGCTCGAAGACGCGCTTTTCTAAACCCTTTTCAAATTCTGGTTCATCCGATGCCATGGGCGGGAAATTACCATATTATTTTACATATTGTCAATGAACAGACCATGGCCTTACCGTCTTGTCATCAAAAATTGGCACAAAAACAGGCCCTGTGGGCATCAGGGCAATAGCCCCGCCCTGCCCTGCATGTACATCCCATGAACTGACAAAACGTGCGCTGCCAGCGCAGTGTTTGCGGGGGGCACTCTTATCCAGCGCCACAACAACGTGCGCCCACAGGCATTCCTCGGCCAGCGCATTGGCATCACGCACAACCGCAATCCTTGCGTCCCCGTTTTCAATGCGGCACGCCCAGTCATCGCAGGCCACACGCACATCACCATGAGCCCACGGCCCAGCCTTCAGGGGTTTCCCCTCCTGCCAAACCTCGCCGCCCCAAAGCGATAGCCAGTTACTGGCCAGATAATCGGTAGGTTTTTTGAACAGGTAAACGGTTTGCCCCGCGCCGTGCACCGCCACGTTCTTGCCCTCGGCGTCCACCAGCAAAAAGGGGCGCGGCACCATAAACCCGTAAGCAATGGCGCCTATCATCAGCGGCACCCCCACCCACCTGAACCACCCGCGCCACAAGCACACAAGCAAAAGCCCGAAACAGGAAACGATATAAGGCCCCATCGGCAGGGATGGCCAAGCCCAGGCCGCATGGGGCAAATGCGCAACCCAGGCGGATACCGCCAATGTTTGGGTTATCCCCCATTCCACAAGTTTCAAAAACGGCCCATCAAGGCCAAACGGCATCAGCACCATGGCTGCCATACCCGCAGGCATCACAATAAAACTGGTAAGCGGTATGGCCGCCGCATTGGCAAGCACACCGTATATCTGCGCCCGCCCGAAATGGTGCAAAACGATGGGGAAGGTCGCAAGCCCAACCAGTACAGTCGTAATGATAATCCCCGCAAAATAGCCAAGCACCCTCATGGCGGCATTGGCCTCGCGCCCCTCGGCCATCCAGCGCCGCCCGATACCTTCATGGAAAACAATCATGGCCGTAACAGCCGCAAACGAAAGCTGGAAGGAAGCCCCGACAAGGCTCTCGGGCCGCACGGCCAAAACAACCAGCGCCACAACCGCAAGCGTGCGTAATGACAGCGCCGCGCGGTCCAGCATCACGGCAACCAGCACCAACCCTGTCGTTAGCATGGACCTCTGCGCGGGGATAGTCGCGCCAGATAGCAGAATATAAAATACGCCCACGCCCAGCGCCGCCACAGCCGCAATCTTTTTAATGGGCCAGTGCAAAGCCATCCAAGGCCAAAGCGCCATCAGGAACCGCAAAACAAAAAACGTAACCCCGCACACAATCGCCACATGCAAACCGGATATGGAGAGCAAATGGTAAAGCCCGGAATCCCGCAGCTCGGCATTCACATCATCAGGGATGCTCGAACGCTCGCCCGCCAAAAGGGCCGTAGCCAGAGCGCTTTCAGGGTGTTTCATGTGTGTTGCGATATGCCGCGATATCGTTTGCCTGAGCGCGCTGAACCACACATCGGATGAGGCATCGGCGGACGCAACCCTCTCGAATTTGCCTAATGTAAAACCGACCGCACCAAGCTGCTCGAAATACGCCTGCCGCCTGTAATCAAACCCATCGGGTGCCACGGGGCCTGATGGCGGCATCAGCTTGGCCAATACTGCAATCCGCTCCCCCGCCACCACATCCGATGGCACATGCCGCGTCGATAGCCTGATAGTCGCAGGTGTGCGGGCAAGCGGAAGTTTCTCGATAACAAGGTCACCCAAAGTCACGCGCCGCTTGCCGCTATCGGCATCATCATCCGTAACGGTTATATCCAGTACCCGCCCTTCAATACGCGTGACCCCCGTGGGCCGGTCCAGCATCGGTGCATGGACCATCATGCTTCGCCCTTGCGCCAGCAAAAACCCCAGCGTCACCAAAAACAGGGCAAGCCCCGCAAAACCAAGTCTGGGCGCCCGCAACTTTACAGCTATGTATAGGGCTGTGGCCGTGGCCAGCGCCCCTGCGCTTTCCCAGTAAGCGGGCTCGCGCGGCACGGCAAAATAGCAGGCAACCCCTGCCCCCAGCAGCACGGGGGCCCACAAAACACGGTCCCGCTGGGGCTGCCATTGTGATGCGATGCTGCGGATTGCCTGTAAAACCATGGTCCTTTATAACATGCGGCAAAGGATAGAAAACGATATGACTGTCATTACACGCTTTGCCCCATCACCTACCGGCTTTCTGCACATCGGCGGCGCGCGCACCGCGCTGTTCAACTGGTGCTATTCCAAAAAGATGGGTGGCAAATTCCTCCTGCGTATCGAGGATACCGACAAGGAACGTTCAACCCAAGCCGCCATCGATGCCATCTTCCGTGATCTCAAATGGCTCGGCATCGATTGGGATGGCGATGCGATTTACCAGTCCTCCCGCGCCGCCCGCCATGCCGAAGTGGCTCAAGACCTCGTCAAGAAAGGCAAAGCCTATTTCTGCTATTGCTCGCAAGAGGAACTGGAAGCCATGCGCGCCGAAGCACAGGCAAAAGGCGAACAGCCGCGCTATAACCGCATGTGGCGTGACCGCGACCCCGCAACCGCACCCGCAGGCGTCAAACCCGTTATCCGTATCAAGGCCCCGCTGGACGGTGAAACCGTCATCGATGACGCCGTACAAGGCCGCGTGACAGTGCCCAACAGCCAGCTGGATGATTTTATTCTCCTGCGCTCCGATGGCTCGCCCACTTACATGCACGCCGTTGTGGTTGATGACGCCGATATGGGTATCACCCACGTTGTCCGTGGCGATGACCACCTCAACAACGCCTTCCGCCAGAAGGTAATCTTCGACGCCATGGGCGTACCCTGCCCCACCTTCGCGCACATCCCGCTTATTCATGGCGCTGACGGCGCAAAACTGTCCAAACGCCACGGCGCCCAGTCGGTCGGCGAATTCAAGGACATGGGCTACCTACCCGAGGCTGTGTGCAATTATCTCCTCCGCCTCGGCTGGAGCCACGGTGATGATGAACTCTTCACCAAGGAACAGGCCGCCCAGTGGTTTGAACTTGGCGACATCAATGCAGGCCCCTCGCGCCTCGACATGAAAAAACTCGACCACGTCAACACGCACTACCTGCGCCTTGCCGAGGACGAACGCCTTGCCGCCGAAATTCTGGCCCGCCACCCCGAACTAAAGATTGATGATGAGCACCGTATCCGCCTTGCAGCCGGCATGCATGACTTGAAGGCCCGCGCAGCCACGCTCATACAGTTGGCAGCGGAAGCAAAATTCTATCTGGTCGATGAAGTGGCTTATGATGAAAAAGCTTCAGCCGCCCTCCATGATCACGATGCCCACAACGCCATGCACCACATTTACGATGCGCTGGCCCGTCTGGGCGCCGACTTCAAGGAAGCCGCAATCGATACCGCTGTCCGCAAAATCGCGGCTGACCATTACGAAGGCAAGCTGGCCAAAGTCATGATGCCCCTGCGCGCATCACTCACGGGTTCCACATCTTCCCCGCCCATCCTGAAGGCAGCGGAAATACTAGGCCAAGCGGAAACGATGAAGCGCATCAAGGCAGCCCTGCACTGGATGCACGACCACGGGCACCATCACCACTAGGCCGTCCATTGTTATGGATAACGCACCCGCACATTGACATTATGTCATAAGGGTCATAGCGTCATATCCATAACAGGGAGGTACATTATGGGTGACACTTCAAGCGCACGTTCCAAATTTTCACAAAACGCAGGGTACACAACGGTAGGCATTGCCGGTGTCGTAGCTCTCAACTTCCTAATTGGTGGCTGGCAGAATATCGGCCCTGGCCAAAACGCCATCCACGTCCGCTTCAGCCAGATCGTTGAACAAAATGTGAAACCCGGCTTCAAATTCAAATGGCCCTGGATTGATCGCTACTACGTCTACAACGCGCCCGATAACGTCGCGCGCACCGATATCAGCATCGGCTTCACGACAACCAGCGGCGAAAACCGCACCACATTGTGCGCCGTCCGCAACACCGCCGACCAAAACTCGCTGTGCAGCGTCCTGCGCCTTCACTATGTCGTTGACCTTGCCAAAGGCAACGCCGCCATGTGGTACGACAAGCTGGGCAGCGAAAACGCAAAAGCCGCCATTCAGGATTTCGCGTTGCAATCGCACAACGCCGTTGCCGCGCAAATCAACCTGCGTACATCAGGCGTGCCTGAACCCAAAACATTCATGGATGCCTTCCTTCTTGATCTCGATGCCCGCTTGGCCAAAAACGCGGTCCCTGTGCGCATAGACGGCGTGGAACTTACCCATGTCAGCGCCACCATGAGCGTACCCACGCAATACCGCGCCCGCTGGGATGAACCGAAGCCCAAATCGTAATCCGATGCTTCAGGCACTCAAGACATCAAAACACAAATGGCCCCTGCGTATCGGGGCCGTTTTTGGTTTGTCGGCACTGACATACCTTACGGTGGTGCCTGTAGGGCCAAACTCGTTCGGCCTCAAACTTACGTTCAATAATGTATCGGCCACCGATTTGCCCTCGGGCGTCTACTTCAAGGTGCCGCTGGTACAACAGCTTTACACCTATACGCGCGGCCCCATCACGCTGGAATACAGCGCGGGCGGCTGCCGCACCTATCTGTGCGATACCACGGCAGACCACGCGGCGCTTTATGCGCGCCTGCGCATCCAGTACACAATCCAGCCCAATCACATCGGCCTCGCCATGCGCCCGCTTACCAATTACGGCATCATTATGCCCGATGGCTGGTGGGAAATGACCGACACGCTCAACGCATCCGGCAGCGCCGTGCTGGGCCGCCGTACCATGCAGGAAAACATGGCCGCCTTCGAAGCAGTGGCAACTGAACTTAAAGCGGACATCGAAGACCGCCTGCGCCAGAACAACAGCCCCTTCAAAGTCGAAAACTTCGAGCTGCTGGGCTTCCGGACCGTGCTCCCGACCAGCACGAACGCCTACAGGCACACCCCATAAATTCGACACGTCAAAGCGGGTTGTGTTAAATATGCCTTATGCAAATGGCAAAAAAGCTCACGAACGCGCAATCCGACGAGATAACCTCAAACGATCTCGCACAAAAAGCAGCCGCACTGGTAACCAACCGTGAGCCTGCAATGGCAGATAAACTCGCAAGGGAATTCCAGTCCGCATGGAATATCGCAGCGCTGCTCAACCGCCTGCCCGAATACAAATTGCCCAAAACCCGCGATCTTCTCAACGCTGCCACCATGGGCGGGTATTGCTGGGTTATCGGGGGCCTGACGATGAAATGGCGCCGCGAAAGCGTTGAAACAAAAGCCTTTATTATCGCCAGCACGGTCACCAAAGCCGCCAGCACCCCCACTCCCAAAGCCGCCTAATTATTTGACATAATATATAATTTGGCTTAGTATATCTTCTATTCAAGGAGATACTTATGACCGCACTACCCTTTAAAATAGCGAGCATGTCAAAGCAGGTAACCGGCACATCCGTTGTTACTGACGTGGTTCAAGCCGCTCGCTACTGGACACAGACAGCAGGCCGTAAGGACAAGGAAGCGAAAAAGCGCTACATGGACGCCGTGCAAAGAGCGGGGGATTACGCACATCTCAAAGAAGTATCGGAAATGCTCGACCGTGTAAGAGGCGTGTCCCGCATTTTCAGTATCACGCAGTGGTCGGATGCAAAGTTTCTGGCAAAACAGGAACCCCTGCGTATCGAGGCCATTGCCCGCGCCCGCCCATTTCAGCTTGGTAAGGAGCTAAAGGCCCGAGGCCTCAAATAACCATCCTTGGCGGCACCCCGCTTTTGGCATAGAATCGCTGGCAGACCCATTCGGGCCTGCCTTTTTCTTTTCTCGGGGATTTCATATGACAGACGCCAAAGCCAAAACCTTTACCCTCACCGACGACCAGTCAGGAAAGCAGTGGAAGCTGCCTGTAGTCGAGGGTTCGACAGGCCCGAACGGCATAGATGTCCGCAAACTGCTGGCAGAAACCGGCCACATCACCTTTGACCCCAGCTTCAATTCCACTGGCTCCTGCAAATCCAAAATCACGTTCATCGATGGCGATGCCGGCAA
>JAGWXJ010000047.1 GCA_018969935.1 Alphaproteobacteria bacterium
TTGAAGAAGAAATCCACGTATTCCGTCACATTCTGGTCATTCAATACCAGTGCGCCGCGGTTGGATACCTTGTTAAGTGGGTCAGCAGAGCCATCGAGCAGGTAAAAGCTCTGTCCGTCGGAAAGGAATTCAAGGGTAAAGGATGGCAAGGTCGCAAAGTTGGTAAGCCGCACAAGGTTGAACCCGCGGTAGAAGGGCAGCACGGCAACGCTAGCCTCGCTGGTTGCTTTTGAAAACAGGGCGCCATCCGGCGTGCTTGATACACGCTGGATGATCTTGGCTGTTTCATTGCGCTCAAGTTTCTGCCAGTTCATGAGAATTCCAGAATCACATCTGTGAATTTATCACAAACGGCAGCACTTGGCACTTCAAAAGCCTTAGTTGAACATAAGGTAAATCAGGATAATGACGGGAATTGGCACCCCGACCAGCCACAAAAGTATACCGCGCATGGTTACCGGCCTTTCACGGCGTCATCAACGGCATCGCCAACGTTATCGGCCGCATCGCTGATGCCCTCGCTGATTTTTTCACCGGGCGTCTTGCGGTCTTCGTGCATCTGCACGGCAAGAATGACGAATATGCCAAGCAGTAGAACGGCTATGATAGTAAGTACGTTTTTGTTACCCATGGTCGAGTGCTCCTGAAGGGTTTGATTTGTGCTAGTGGATGAACTTTTCACCGGCCAGAAAACCGGCAGCAGCCGCGAGCGTGGTTGCCGTGCGCGGATTCTCGCGGATGGTGTCGCCAACGGCGTCATCGGTGCGTGCAATCGCAAGCTCCAGAAGCTTCATAACGTCATCCTTGATGGCGAGAAGCTTCTGCCTCTTGATCGCTGTCACGTAATACGATGCAAAAGCCGCCGACATGCCGCACACGAATATAAATCCGCCCGTGGTCATCGCCGCGATTTCCACACCGTACTTGGCGCGAAGCAACATGAATCCCGCAAAGGCTATGAATCCAAGGCCGCACACCATAAACACAGCCGCAACAGCCAGCAGGCTTTTGCTGATGCTGCCTTTGGTAATTGCATAGGCATCGTTGTCCAACAGCTGATTAAGGAGCAGTTGCCTCGAAAGCGCGTTCAAGACAGGCATGATAGCTTATCTCCGGCTAAGAAGAACACTGGCCAGAATGCCAACGGCAAACGCTGCGCAAATGGCTTTTGTAGGCTCGGACTTGGTATAATCCTCGATAGCCTTAAGCTGTTTGGAACCTTGCGTCTTGAGGGTTTCAAGGCTGTCTTGCGCAAAGCTCTCAAGCTTATGGGTTTGGGCAATGCCTACCTGCTTGATGTCTTGCACAAGGCGTGCGGAATCTTCTTTCAGCGCCTGTACATCCTCGCGGATATCCGTGGCGGCAAGGTCCTCTTTAAAACCGTTGGTAGCGTCCGAAACATTGCGTGCAATTTTTTGGGGGCTGATACTGGCCATGATGGGTTTCCTCCGGAATTGGTTGTTGCTTGTGCATTTCCAATGCGCGGGGAGGGGATTTGGTTTCATCCCGTATAAAAAGAATTTTAGGCTACGGCCTCTAGGGCTGCATTCAATATGTCTGCGGCATTGCGCGATTTAAGCGCATCTACCGTCAAAATCTGGCGCCAGCGGCGGGCCCCGCGCTTGCCGGTATTCATGCCGACCATGTGCTTGGTTATCGCGTGCAGCGGGGTCCCGTGCGCATCCATCTGCGCCTGCGCATAAACAGCCATCCTGCTTACAACGCTTTCAAGCGTAATAGGTGCCGTGCCATGCAGCTTTTCTTCTATCTCTATCAGTACCTCGGGGGTGTGGTAGGCGGCGCGGCCTAGCATCACGCCGTCAAAGCGTTTTAGGTGCGTTAGCGTGTCTTGCGCCGTGGTGATACCCCCGTTCAGGGTCATCAGCGTGTCGGGGAAGTCCTTTTTAAGCGCGGCCGCAAGGTCGTAATCCAGCGGTGGCACTTCGCGGTTCTCGCGGGGCGAAAGGCCTTTTAGCCAGGCCTTGCGCGCATGCACGATAAAGTGCGGTGCCTTTACGGTGTCCACAAAACGCCAGAGCATCTCGCGCGGGTCTGCGTCATCAATCCCGATACGGCATTTGACAGTGACAGGCACGCTTACGGCCTCGCGCATCGCGGCAACACAGTCGGCCACCAGTTGTGGCTCGGCCATCAGGCAGGCGCCAAACGCGCCTTTCTGCACTCTTTCCGATGGGCACCCGCAATTGAGGTTGATCTCGTCATACCCGTATGCCGCGCCAAGTTTTGCGCACTTCGCAAGGTCATCTGGTTCGCTGCCGCCCAGCTGCAGGGCAACTGGGTGCTCCGATGCGTCGTAACGCAAATGGCGCTCCACATCCCCGTGCAAAAGCGCGCCCGTGGTCACCATTTCCGTGTACAAAACGGCATGGGGCGCCAGCAGGCGATGGAAGTACCGGCAATGCCGGTCTGTCCAGTCCATCATCGGGGCGACGCTCACGATGTTGCGCTGCATGGATGTTTTCCTGTAAAACGCTACGGTTATGTTTTCACGCCCCGTTTTTATCCTCTTTCTGTTGATGCTGTCACTGTTTTTGGCGGCCCCGGCTGCGCCTGCGCGGGCGGAGGATATAGGCTCGGTAACAAAACTCCCGCTGCCGCGCTTTGTCAGCCTGCGCTCCGATACGGTGTATGTGCGCGCGGGCCCGGGCATGCGTTTCCCCGTCAAATGGGTGTACCAGCGCCGCAGCTACCCCCTGCAAGTGGTGCAGGAATTCGATACATGGCGCAAAATAAGGGATTCCGACGGCGATGAAGGCTGGGTCCACCAGTCGCTGCTCTCGGGCAACCGCCATGTGCTCGTTGCCGGGCAAATTCCGGTCACAATATATAAGAAGCCTGAATCCGATGCCCGCCCCGTAGCCCAAATAGAACCGGGCGTAGTTGCAAAACTCAACGAATGCGAGGATGATTGGTGTGACGTGTCCGTCAGCGGCTACGAGGGTTGGTTGTTGAAGTCCACTCTATGGGGCGTTTACGAACACGAGGAATCGGAGTAATCCTGATTCATAATAAATCGCTAAGTGAATCGAATCGCCTTTCCGAATCAATACCTTCCAACGAATCTCCCTCCGGTAATATGCTCACCCGATCCCTGTCATCCTATATCGATATCGCGCAGTCCTTTTACGGTCAGGCGTGCGACATGTGTCAGGAAGGCCGCAGCGTAAACCTGCTGCGCCTTATCAACGTGTGGGGCGGCGCTCTGGCCGAATGCATGCTGGACTACGAGAACCCCGAGCAAGCCGTCGAAGACGCGCTGCGCGAAATTTCCGTGCTGCCCGAAAACGAAACATGGGTCATGCCCATGGCGCGTTCTGCCAGCGCAACCGAAATCGATATTGAATTGGGCCGCACGCTTGCCCGCCTGTATCTTGGCGATGGCATCGAATGGACTTTGGTCACCCGCAACGCTCTCGTTGAAGTTGGCCGCGGCATACGTTTCTTGGCAGGTGCCGATGATGCCTGCGATGCCCTGATGGCGGATTCCATCCGCATGGGCATCCGCTACGAACTCGGCGCCCACGGCATCTGTGACCGCACGATCGATGTCAAAATCTCTGGCCAGCGCTGGACGATTGCCGATTGCATTCTTTCGCTCTCCGCCCTCGCAGGCAGCCATCAGGCCCGCCTGATGATGGATGCTGGTATCGCCAATCACGCCTCTCTTGAAAAAGCGCTCGATGACCTCATGCGCATCATGATGGAAGAAGCCGTGCGCCACGGCATGCCGGGCGAGGTGAATATCCTTCACGGAATCCCCGCAAACGACACCAAACTCTCCATCCATGGCGATCTCATTCGCTCGGTCGAGCCGCTGGCCCTGACCGTATTGGAAGAACTCCACATGCTTGACCGCACATGCCAGGCCATCGCGCTTGCCAAAGCCGCAGGCCGTATGGTGGCTGTAGCCGCCGCCGGTGAAAACCCGGATATCGAGCATGTGGTCGCCCGCCCGCTGGCCCTCACGGCCATGATGGGCGCCTTCCGCGCCGCTGTTTAATCTTGGTTTCTTAAGGCGTGCACTTCGTTGCGGGCGTGGCTTGTTTTTGCATGCTGGCCAACAAGTGCTTTGTGACTTTATCAGCAAAGTATTCGCCCAAAATGGCTCGGCCTGCATCTGGCGAAGGTGCTGACATCAAACGTTGGGCAACCGCAGCCTGTTCAGGGTATTTTGCAGCGAGCGCCATGGTCGACATTATACCGCCGCCGCTGCTTTTGGCTTCGTCCCACAACAATTTGAACTCAGTAACAACAGCGGCCATCGACTCGGAAAGCAGTTGAGTATTCAAATCTCGATCTCGCGAAGTTTGCTTAAAATTTGGAGGCATGAAGGCAGAAGCGGTAGTGAAGTACTTGGGTGTAACCTGCTGTGCGTTAAGCAAGTCCATAATATCGTTTCTATGCAAAGGAAACATGGCTTTTAGGATATCCGCAACCACAGGTTTGATAGTTGCCTCGGTGGCATATTGCCCACACCCCAAACGGGTATCTATCACAGTGTTTTGAGTGATCGGCGCGCTTTTCACGGCAACAGCAGGGGCAGCGTCATACGTGAAAAGTTTCCCGCTTTTTGTGTACAGCAATATCTTGCCGTCTTTGGTTCTCAAAGCTAGGTCTTCTTCAAACAGTCTGTACTTGGCGCCTTTTCCAATGCCTGGAGTACCGCTGTTCACATACAAACGGCCATCGTCGGCTTTATAATATTCGTCCATACCGCCATCGGTGCCGATTTTTTGAAGCTCGACAACTTTATTGCCCACATTAATTGTCAGTAACATGGAGTTGGTTTCGGCAACACCTTGCGTATTTGTAGGCATTGGCGGTTTGCCATCTCCACAGCCCGCCAGTGTCGAAGCCGCGAGAGCCAGAGGCAAAAAGTATTTTGCAAGGAACGATGCTTTCATGATCTGCTATCTTTCGTCGTTATTAGGATACCTAAGTAACAAATGATCTATCTCTTTCCTAAAGCAGGGCCCGTATACGAAGGCGGTTCCCTGAGTGTAAGCGGCGTATCGATGGCAGCAAGAAGGTCTTGAGGCAGGCGCGTCGTCACCCAAGGCAGCCCGCCCTCTTTTTGTTCGCAACCCTGAATGGGGTTGTTCGCTTGAACGCGTTCCACGCTCATGTTGTATACGGCTTTGCGTTCGGCTTTCTCGTTTCCTTCAAGTACGGCAAAGGTCCAGTCTATGGCAGTTTGGGGCCGTAACATGATTATCGAGCCGTAAAGGGCTGCGGTGGCGATTTTCAGGTCTTTGCGCTTCTTGGTGTCCAGTAGCACACGCTTGAGCAAATCAAGCGACATAAGGTCCGATGTATGTTGAAGCCGCGAGTATGTGGCACAAAATTCGGTATTGCCTGTTGTGTTGTCGCCAAGCATTCTTTGTTGCGCGCCTGCTTTGTATTGCCGCCAGTGCGCGTATTCGTTTGATAGCGCTACCATCATTCTTATGGCGCGGATCTGCCCGAGGCTGGGTCTGGCTTCAGCTTTCATCTTTCCAACGCCAAGTCTGTAATCCAGTGCTACAGCCCGGTTATTCTCTGGGAAGTCATTGATGACAGTATATCCGCCGATGGACATGAAAAAGGCCACGGCGCTGGGCACCAAAGACTGGCTGGGAGTGTTGGCGAAATAGAAGGGTGACTCCTTGAAGTATGCATCATAGCGGTTATCAAGGCTGGTCATGGCGCGGCGGGCAATTTCGAATACCGTATGGGTATCAAGGTCCTCGCGCTCAAGCACGGGGTCATAAAGGCAGGCAGCCAAATCGGCGTGTCCTGTTTTACATGTACTGCCGAAGGGCAGGGTGATGCTTTGCACCAGTCTGGGGCCGGATGGTTTTTCCGTGAGGGGGGTAATGGTGCTTACACCCTGCGCGGCGCAACCTGCGTTAAAGACCGCAGCCAACAATGCGCCAATCTGCCGTTTGCTTAAAACCATCAGAAAACTATAAACAAAACAATACATTATGTCAAACAAAAGCGCGCTTTGAAACGGGGCTTGGGCGGCCTAATTTCTCTCTGGGGAAACTGCCGATTATCGCTTGTGGCCCTTGGCTTGGCGTCCTATAACGAAAGCCTTAAAAACAAGAGGATTGGAATGTCACAACTGGCCCCGAAAGACCACGGCTTCGTGCCCCAAGCATCTTACTCCCGCGATGAACTTATCGCCTGCGGCGAGGGCAAGCTTTTCGGCCCCGGCAACGCAAAGCTGCCCGTGCCCCCGATGCTGATGTTCGACCGCATCGCCGAAATCAGCCTCGAAGGCGGTTTGCACGGCAAGGGCTTCGTAAGGGCCGAACTTGATGTTAAACCCGATCTCTGGTTCTTCTCCTGCCACTTTATCGGTGATCCCGTGATGCCGGGCTGCTTGGGGCTTGATGCCTTGTGGCAGCTGCTTGGCTTCTATCTGGGCTGGACGGGCGCGCCGGGTTCGGGCCGCGCTCTTGGTTTGGGTGAACTTAAATTCACGGGGCAGGTACTGCCGGAAACCAAAAAGGTCGAATACATCGTCGACATCAAACGCCTTATCAACCGCAAGCTCGTGCTTGGTATCGGTGATGGCCGCGTGGTAGCCGACGGCAAAACGATTTACGAGGCAACCGACCTGCGCGTCGGCCTCTTCGACAACCCGCGCTCCCTGTAAAAGGAAGGATGGCAAGATATGCCTAAACTGACCCTCGACTACGATTTTCATTTCGCTCAACTCAAGCCGAACATCTCGCCCGAGATGCGCAAACAGCTCCGCCGCGTGGTGGTCACGGGCCTTGGCATTGTATCGTGCATCGGCGTGGGGCAGGCTGCTGTCCTCGATAGCCTGATGCAGGGCAAGTCGGGTATTTCCTTTGCGCCGGAATACGCCGAAAACGGCTTCCGCAGCCACGTTCACGGCAAACCTCAAATCGACCTCGATACGCTGGTTGATCGCCGCGACCGCCGTTTCATGGGCGATGGCGCAAGCTATAACTACGTCGCCATGAAGGAGGCGATTGCCGACGCAGGCCTCTCCGAGGCCGATATCAGCAACGAACGCACGGGCATCGTCATGGGCTCGGGCGGTCCGTCCACCATCAACCTGATGCAGGCGCATGACATTGTGCGCGAAACAAAATCATCCAAGCGCATTGGCCCATTCATGGTGCCGCGTACCATGTCCTCCACCAACTCGGCCACGCTGGCTACGTCTTTCAAAATCAAGGGCGTCAACTATTCCATCAGCTCCGCCTGCGCCACGTCGGCCCATTGCGTCGGTAACGCGATGGAACTCATCCAGATGGGTAAGCAGGACATCGTGTTTGCAGGCGGTGGCGAGGAAGTGCACTGGACCATGACTTGCCTCTTCGATGCCATGGGCGCACTCTCCAGCAAGTACAACGCAACCCCTGAAAAGGCCTCCCGCGCCTACGATGCCAACCGAGATGGATTTGTCATAGCAGGTGGCGCAGGCGTACTGGTTCTGGAATCGCTGGAACATGCCTTGGCGCGCGGTGCCAAAATTTACGGGGAGGTCACGGGCTACGGTGCCACCTCCGATGGCTACGACATGGTCGCCCCGTCGGGTGAGGGGGCTGAACGCTGCATGAAGCAGGCGTTGGCAACCGTGCCTACGGGCATCAGCTACATCAACACCCACGGGACTTCAACACCGGTTGGTGACACCAAAGAACTTGAAGCGATGAAAGGCGTATTTTCATCGCTCAATCAAGCGGTTCCACACTTTTCTTCAACTAAGTCATTAACAGGCCACTCGCTGGGTGCCACGGGCGTTCAGGAAGCTATCTACAGCCTGTTGATGATGAAGAACAACTTCATCGCTGCCTCCGCGAATATCGAGGTTCTGGACCCGTTGGCCGAGGGTATGCCCGTTGTGCGTAACCGTGTGGACAACGTAAAGCACACCACAGTGCTTTCCAACTCCTTCGGCTTTGGCGGTACCAACGCCACGCTGGCCTTCTCGGCCTACGAAGGGTAAGGGCGCCATGACCAACCAGACCAGCAATTTAATGGCGGGCAAGCGCGGCCTTATCATGGGCGTCGCGAATGACTACTCCATCGCATGGGGCATCGCCAAAACCCTGAAGGCCCATGGCGCTGACCTTGCTTTCACCTATCTGGGGGATCCCATCCTCAAACGCCTTGAGCCGCTGGCCAGGGAAGTCGGCTCCAATGTCCTCATCCCCTGCGATGTATCGGATGAAGCCAACATAGACGCCGCTTTCAAACAGCTTGGCCAAGTCTGGCCAACCATCGATTTCGTGGTCCACTCGCTGGCCTATTCGGATAAAAACGAACTGAAGGGCCGCTTCCTCGATACCACGCTGGCCAACTTCCAGCAGACCATGCAGATCTCGGCTTACTCCTTCACCTCCGTCCTGCGTCGGGCCATGCCCATGATGCCGAATGGCGGCTCGGCTCTTACATTAACATATTACGGCGCCGAGAAAGTGATGCCCAACTACAACGTGATGGGTGTGGCCAAGGCCGCCCTTGAAGCATCGGTGCGCTATCTGGCTGCCGATGTCGGCCCCCAGAATATCCGCGTCAACGCCCTCTCGGCTGGCCCCATGCGCACGCTCGCAGGGTCGGCCATTGGCGGTGCCCGTGCAACCTACAAGGCCGCGGTGGAAACCTCACCCCTCAAACGCCCTATGACGCTCGATGACATCGGCGGGGCAGGGCTGTATCTGCTCTCGCCGCTCTCCAGTGGTGTTACGGGTGAAATCCACTACGTCGATGGCGGCTATAACGTCATGGGCATGAAAAAACCCGAAAACGGAAACAGCGGCGAAGAATAATCGCCGCTGCTGCCAATCAATCTTGTTTAATCAGGTTTAGGGGATAGCCACCTTGAAGGCTGGGTGCGCGCGGCCAATCGGTGTGCGCTGCGCCTTGATAAACCTGCGCACGGGGTTTTTGCCGCTGTTGCCGAAGTATTCGGCAGCACCCAGTTTATGCATGGTAAGCGCGGCGCGCTGGCGCGTATCTTCGCTGGCGTTTGCAATATACGGCATATACGCAAGCAGGGCATCGGCGGGCCTGCCGGTTTTTCCAAACTCGTAGTTGTGGTACCCGTGCTCGAGCATGGTTTCAACAACCGGCCATACGGCATCGGGCGTTGCAGCGGCCACACGGCCTAGCGTTGCAATAAAATCTGCATGGTCCGCCGCATCAAGGCGCTCGCCGTAATGGGCCATGACACGGAGCTTGAACATCTCGTCTGCACGTTTGAACCTGCGTTTGAACTCGCGGTAAAGGCCGGTAAACACATGCTCGCTGCGCACACTTGAAATATCGGTGTACTGGTGGTGCGAATGGCTGCCGTTCCCGCAGAAATGTTCAAACGTGCTGACAACCCCGCCGCGCCTGAAGATAGGCGAGAACCACGCGGCAAACGCAGGGCCGGCGGCATCGATTGCGCCCGCATCCGACAGGTTTCTGAGGATTTGCAGCAGTATCTGGCGCTTCATCTCCGCGGGCCTTCTGGCGGTCAGGCGTACGGCCTTGCCAACGGCCTTACGGATGTTTTGAATTTCTTCCGCCCTGACGGTATGCGAAATGCGGCGGCCCTTGGCTTGGCTGGTTTCGAATTTTGCGCAGCCTATCGCGTATTCCACAATCGCATGTTCATAGCAGCCGTGGGCATGCTGTTGCTTTGGCATGTTGGGTTTGGCGTAAGCCTCATATAACCCCCATGCAAGCGTCTTCACCGATTTCGGCGAGCGGCTGAAATTGGATACATCCTTAGCCATGCTCGCTGCCACGTCATCGTTGGTCCAGTGCCTGTCGGTTTCAGGATGGTTGCGGATATTCGCATGCACCTGCGGCAATAATTCAAGGGCATAGGCCGTCATCTGGCTGCCATCCTGAAGGTAGTGCAGATAGCCTGTGAAGTTGCGCTTCATTTCATCGCGACTGTCTTCCTTGTCCAGCAAAACCGATGCAAGCGCAGGCTTGAATGTTGCCTCCAGATACTGCTCGTCGATAGCCTTGATGGCGTTTTCAACATTGGGGCGTGCGGCAATCAGCAAGGCACGCTTGCGGTACTCGGCACCAAACGCCTTATGCTCGTCTTTTATAACGGCCATCAGTACGCGCACGGCAGTATTGAAGTGCGGGCTGTTTGCGCTGTCTTCACGCTCGACAAGCCTGTAGGCGATGCGCAAAAAACTGTCCGTGTTGGCAGCCGTTAAATTATCAGGCGCAAAGCCGAGTTTTTTCTCCAGTATGTAACGTGCAGCAACGGTGCCGATCAGATACATCTTTGGAAAATCGTTATTGTTCTTGAAAAGCGTGGGCACAATTTCCGGCTTCCAGATGCGGTCAATCACAGGCAGCACGAAGGCCTCGCAGCGTGCGCGGCTGATGTATTTTGATATCTCTTGCAGGTTATCAAGCGCGGTAACGGGGTCGCGCTTGGCCAGCTGTTCGCTCATGTGCAAAATGGCGTCCAGTGCCACATCATTGCGTGCAGCAGCCTTGAAGGCATCACGCACATAGCTGTTGTAGTTATTTCTGAACTGATAATCGCCCGTGGCCGCAAAGTCGGTAAGCGCGTGGGCGGCTAGCGTAAGCTTGGCGGAAAGATCAAGTTGGGTGCTGGACATGGAAACCCCTTATAGTTTCCATACTTCTAGGAGGTATATGACATAAGGTCAATGTCGGGTTTTGGAAATACCTTCAATCACATCAGGCGTATCGCTGAAAACGCCGTCCACGCCCCAGCTATACAGGGTCTTGGCGCGTATGGGGTCATTGATGGTGTAGGCGAGGGTGGCATACCCCGCATCCGTAAAGGCCTCCACCATCTCGCGGTTAAAGGCCGGCAGATTGCCGTCGAAGTTGATGGAAAACGCCTCGAGGTACTTGGCAAGCTCGGGCCAGTTTTTCAAAGGTTCGTCCATCAGCAAACCGCGCTTCCAGTCCGGCGCCATATCAAGGCACGTTTCCAAGGATACATGCTGGAAGCTGGAGATAATAAGCTTCTCTGGGTCATCCCAAACGCGGCTCAGCACATCAAGCGCCACTTCTGCCGTTTCCACCTCGCGCCCCGCACAGGGTTTGATTTCAAGGTTCAGCCCGAGGTCCAGTTCCAGTATCAGGTCTATCGCTTCCTCAAGGGTGGGTATTTTGATACCCGCGAAACTCTCCGCATACCATGAACCCGCCTCAAGGGACTGCACGTCACGGTAAAGCATCTCCGCCATGGGGCCGTGCCCGTTAGTACAGCGGTCCAGCTCGTCATCATGGAAGATGACGGCAACGCTATCCTTGGTCAGCTTCACATCCAGCTCCACCCACGTGCAACCGATATCGGCCGCCGCCTTGATGGATTCAAGCGTATTTTCAGGGGCATACCCGCAAGCGCCGCGATGGCCGATGACCTTTGGAATTTTCATATTTTACCGTATGTTAAGTGTTTTCGTATTCAATACACGAAGCATATAAGCATCAAGGGGTTTTTATGCGCATCATCCGTGACTTTCTCAAATGGGCCTTTTCATCGAAGGCAGCGCCTGACCGCGCGCGCGAGCCAATCCTTAAAGCAGGGCAGGTCATAGCCGGTGAAGACTGGACAGCCGATGAACGCCGCTATCTGGAATTGACAGGCAACAAACCCCACTCCGTAACCCGCCGCGAACGTGAAGCCGGGGCGCTGGCCGAAGCGCAAACCCTTTTTACCGCCCAACGTGCCGCGCGCCAGCAAACCAGCCTGGATATGCTGTTCGGTGAGGACGGCATCCCGTTCCTGAAGGCCGACGGCATTATTTTCGGCACACAGGCAAGCATCAGCACGGTGCCCTATTTGCATGATCATTCCATCCGTAAACCGTCAGATATCGTCAAGCACCGCCTTGAAAGGGCAGGCACCATCATCGTGGGGCCGGAAGGCGAGGCCCGTACAACTTCTAAAACCGCGCTCATCGCCATTTACGATACGGACGGGCATGTGTATATCGGCCCGCGTATCGGCAAATTGGGCGCGCAGGAAGTTGATTACCTGAACTGGCTGCAAGACAGGGGCTACGGCATCCACCGTGATGCGGACCCGCTGCGCGCATTGGTATCACCCGATGTGTACGTGATAGGCAAGGTCGATGGTTACATCGGCAAGGCGGATGGCGAAATGGTGGTGCCTGATTACGCCCTCCACACAGCGCTCATGGGCAAGCTCGGTCTGCCCGCCCTGAGGGAGGATGATTTCAAGCGCAAAGCCACGCTGCCGGCCCGCAAAGTGACGGCATTGCGCCCCAATAAGCCGGAAACGCCATAAATTCCCAACTTCCCGCGGGTTTTGTAGCCCTAAATTTGACAGCGAAAACGCTAAAACCTTATTGTCTGCGCCACTCGGAAAAATTGGCGCATGACACAGGAAAAAGCACACGCGGAAATGCTCATCGATACGTTGCTCAATCTGGGCTACGAAAACGATGGCTGTGCCCCCCGTTCCATTGACTCATGGCACTGCACGGTTACCACGGGCAGGGGCAACACGAACCCTGA
>JAGWXJ010000048.1 GCA_018969935.1 Alphaproteobacteria bacterium
ATCCACCTTATTGGGGATGAATGCCAGTTTGGTGGCCATCAGCTTGCCTTCCATGAGCCTGCCGCCTTTTGAATCTATCCAGAATACTATCTTTTTGGTGCGGTCGCGTTTGACCAGCTCTTCAATTCTTTCGATGAATTTATCGTGAGTGGCGGGGCCAATATAATCGTCCAGAACCACGACAAAATCAGGATCATCGCCTGACTTGGCAGTGTAGGCCTTTATGGCCTCCTGCGTTTCAGGTGACTGGGCTACAGCCGAGAATACGGCGGCATTGAATGTGAACAACAGTGCTGCTGCCAGCACCTTTGGTTTACTTGTAGGCATGGTGTTTTATAGAAAAAGAAAAAGCGGGATGTCAAAAACTAACATCCCGCTTTTTGGTACAAATTGTCGCGAGCGGCCTTAAGCTGCTTCGTCTACACCGCCGAGCTGTTCATCGGCGCCTTTTTTCTTGCCGTAGTTGCCGGAGAACAGGTCTTCGGCGAACACTTCTTCCCACGAACCTTGTGTCGAGGCTTTCGAGTACTCGGTTGCGCGGTTTTCAAAGAAGTTGACGTGCTCGGCACCGTTCATCATCACGTCCATCCATGGCAGCGGGTTTTTGTCGACACCAAAGACAGGCTCGAGGCCCAGCTGTTGCAAGCGGCGGTCACCGATGTAGCGGATGTACTGCTTGACTTCGGCGCCCGTGAGGCCTTCGATACCGCCTTGTTCGAAGGCGAGGTCGATGAACGCATCTTCAAAGCCGATGATGGTTTTGCAGCTGTCCGTGATTTCTTCCTTCAGCTGGTCATCCCAGATATCGGGGTTTTCCTGAATGAAGGCGTTGAACAGGCGGATCATGGAGAGGCAGTGCAGCGTTTCATCGCGTACCGACCATGTCACGATCTGGCCCATGCCCTTCATTTTGTTGAAGCGCGGGAAGTTCATGAGGATTGCGAAGGAAGCAAACAGCTGCAGGCCTTCCGTGAAAGCACCGAACATGGCCATGGTTTTGGCGATGTCGCGCGGGGAATCCATGCGGGCGGTTTGCATGTAGTCGTATTTGTCCTTCATTTCCTTGTACTGCATGAAGGCCGTGTATTCGACTTCCGGCATGCCGATGGTATCGAGCAGGTGGGAGTAGGCCGCGATGTGCACGGTTTCGATGTTGGCGAAGGCGCCGAGCATCATTTGCACTTCGACGGGGCCGAACACGCGGGAATAGTGCTTCATGTAGCAGTTGTTGACTTCAACGTCGGCCTGCGTGAAGAAGCGGAAGATTTGCGTAAGGAGGTTTTTTTCCTCGGGCGTCAGTTTCTTGCGCCAGTCGCGGACGTCTTCTGCCAGCGGTACTTCCTCGGGCAGCCAGTGGATGCGTTGCTGCGTGAGCCACGCCTCGTAGCACCATGGGTAAAGGAAGGGTTTATATACGTGACGCTCCTGTAGCAGCTTGGACATTTTTTTCTCTCCTTAAATCAATACTTTCCCTGCGGATACCAGACTCCTAGCATCCGTAACGCTTTGTTGCGACTCAAAAAAAACCGGATCAGGCGGCGTGTTTCTTACGGGCCTGTTTCCATGCCTCCAGAACGGCTGCCAGATCGGGCGGGGTGTAGTTCGGCCCTTTCAGGATTTTGCCGTCTTCAGGGCGGACGACGGGTTTGCCGTCGAGGCCCAGTTTGCTCATGTTCGAGCGCTGGACTTCCATGAAGGCTACTTCCTTCAGCTGGTGGTAACCCAGCGATAGGTATGCGCCATCGAGGACGTACTGGAGATCCGTCAGGGCATCAAGAACGCCCACTTCGTCACCTTCGGCCAGTGCTTCCTTCAGTTCATCGAGTTCTTCCTGCAGGAGGCCGATACGCAGGTTGTTCGTGCGCTCGTCCGTGATGCAGGGCTCGTTTTTAATCGGAAGCCCGTAGGTTGCGTGGAATTCCTCCACGCATTGCAATGTATCCTTTTTCATTTTTCGTACCCCAAGTTTTTATTTTTTTACTGGCAGGCGAGGCATTCCTCGTACTTGCCGGATTCCGACTTGCCTTCACTTTCGCCTTGCGCCTTTTTCTTGGCGCGGTCCCAGCTGGCCGCGCTTTCGGCGCGGGCAATGGAACGGGAGCGGCAGTAGTAGAGCGATTTAACGCCCTTCTTCCAAGCCTCCATGTGGATCTGGTGCAGCACTTTCTTGTGCACGTCGGCAGGCAGGAACACGTTGAGCGACTGGGCCTGGCAAACAAACGGCGTACGATCGGCCGCGTGCTCGATGAGCCAGCGCTGGTCAATTTCAAAGGCTGTCTTGAAGACATCCTTCTCGATATCCGAGAGGAAGTCGAGGTGCTGGACAGAACCTTCGTTGGTGAAGATGGAGGACCATACTTCGTCCGTATCCATGCCTTTTTCGGCGAGGATTTTCTTCAGGTACGGGTTCTTGACCGCAAACGAACCGGAGAGCGTTTTGTGCGTGTAGGCGTTGGCGGCATTGGGCTCGATGCCCGGGGATGCACCACCGGTGATGATGGAGATGGACGCCGTGGGTGCGATTGCCATTTTGTTGGAGAAACGCTCCATGATGCCGTAGTCGGCGGCATCGGGGCATGGCCCGCGTTCATGTGCCAGTTTTTTGGAAGCATCGTCGACGCTGCGCTTGATGGCGGAGAACATGCGGCGGTTCCAGACCTTAGCCATTACCGATTCCATCGGAATCATTTTCGACTGGAGGAAGGAGTGGAAGCCCATGACGCCGAGGCCCACCGAACGCTCGCGCATGGCGGCGTATTTGGCGCGGGCGAAGCTGTCGGGCGCCTTGTCGATGAAGTCCTGCAGGACGTTGTCGAGGAAGCGCATGACGTCCTCGATGAAGGTCGGGTGGTCCTGCCATTCCTCGAAGGTTTCGACGTTGAGGGAGGACAGGCAGCAAACAGCCGTGCGCTCCTTGCCGTCGGGGTCAACGCCCGTGGGCAGCGTGATTTCGGAGCAGAGGTTAGACGTCTTGACGTTGAGGCCCGCCATCTTGTGGTGCTCGGGGATCGCGCGGTTGACGTGGTCAATATACAGGATGTACGGCTCGCCGGTTTCGATACGGGCGGTGAGGATACGGATCCAGAGATCACGCGCCTTGACCTTATCGATGACGCTGTTGTCTTTGGGGGAGCGGAGGGCCCATTCCTCGTCACGCTCGACAGCCTGCATGAAAGCATCGGGGATGACGACGCCGTGGTGCAGGTTGAGGGCCTTGCGGTTGGGGTCACCACCCGTGGGGCGGCGCATTTCGACGAATTCCTCGATTTCCGGGTGCCAGACAGGCAGGTAGCAGGCGGCGGAGCCGCGGCGCAAGCTACCTTGCGAGATGGCAAGCGTGAGAGAGTCCATCACGCGGATGAAGGGGATGATGCCCGATGTTTTGCCGTTGCGGCCTACTTTTTCGCCGATGGAACGGAGGTTGCCCCAGTAGGAGCCAATGCCGCCGCCTTTGGCTGCGAGCCAGACGTTCTCGGTCCACAACCCTACGATGTCCTCGAGGCCGTCTTGCGATTCATTGAGGAAGCAGGAGATGGGCAGGCCACGGTTGGTGCCACCGTTTGAAAGAACGGGCGTTGCAGGCATGAACCAGAGGTTGGAAATGTAATCATAGATGCGCTGCGCGTGCTGCGAGTCATCGGCATAGGCCATAGCCACGCGTGCGAAAAGGTCCTGGTATGATTCCTCGGGCAGGAGGTAACGGTCATCAAGGGTGGCTTTGCCGAAATCGGTCAACTTGGCATCACGCTCACGATCGATGCGGACGCGGGGACCTGCTTCAACTTGGGCTATATCAAACATTGTAAACTCCCTTGGCGATACTTCTCCAACAAGGCCCTTCCCTGGACCCCGCTGAAATAAGGCAAACTTGTGGCAAAAACTTCTGGTTACCCGAAGGGCCGTGAAGAATTCCACAACCCGTAGTGTCTCAACACGACCAATGATACTAGATGCTGTGGTATTGAGAATGAGGAATATATTCTTTTTTTGTCCAAAATCTGTCCTGATGAGGATAAAAAGTGAACAATTTTTTCAAACCCAATCTTTCCATGGGGTTGCATCCAAATCCCCCATTTTATCCACGTGGTTATCGACAAAACCATCAGGTTTAGGGAAAGAAAAACTTGCGATTTCCACCCTAAAAATAAGACATCAGTCTTGTTGCAAATCGAATTTGGATTCAATGGGGCTATCGAATCATCCCAATCAGGACCGAAGAGATACTATTTTCTCCGATTCCACCTGCAAAGCCTTGTAACGCCTTGCTGCGGCGGTTGCGCCATCAACCCAGTAGAAGGGCCTGAAGGCCGCTTTTTCAAGCATTCCGCGCAAGGGGTAGGCACTGGATGTTGCCAATACCACCGTGTCGATTCGGGCGTCGGCCCTGATGGGGGCCATCATATCCCGTAGTGTCGCAAGATCGGGTAGGCGGCCACCTGTCTGATAACGGTGCGCCATATAAGTGAGTTCCGGTACGGGCAGGGTCGTGATTTTAAGACCCCGTTCGGCAAAAAGGCCCAGCTGGGCCTGCATGCGGGGGTGGGATAGTGCGGGCGGTTGCGCCAGCACACCTATATGATGCGTGCAGGTCAGCCTTGCCGCTTCGGCCAACGGCGATGTCATGCGGTGCAGCGTTACTGGCGCCGCCATTTCATCCATACGTAATGACAATGTATGTGACGCAACCAACACATCCGAAACCCCGTGCGCCATGACGGCGCGCAGCAACAGGGCCTCCATATCGGCTTCAGGCAAGAGCGATTCGCAAAGCTGTTCGGCCAAGCGGATGCCCGGAAGCTCGGCCATCAGTGCCGCCCTTAACGAGGCAATACCTGTGTCCGGTCCGAAAAGTAGAAGATTGGGCTGAGAGGTTTTTGGAATCATTGGTGTTTCGTATAATATATATCGCAAACAGCAGGAATAGACTATGGCATCCACCACCTTTTTACCGCGCCGCCGCCGTACCAAAATCGTTGCGACGCTTGGGCCCGCATCCAGCGATGCGGCAATGATCCGCAAACTTTTTGAAGCGGGGGCCGATGTTTTCCGCCTCAATTTCTCGCACGGGGTTGCCGATGACCATAAGGCGCGGCTTGGAATCATCCGTGAACTGGAGCGCGAGTTCGACCACCCCATCGGCATCGTTGCCGACCTGCAGGGGCCGAAGCTGCGCGTTGGAAAATTCAAGGACGGCGCGATTGATGTAACCGCCGGCCACAAGATGCGCCTTGATCTGGATGAAACGGCGGGCGATGCAAGCCGCGTATGCCTGCCCCACCCCGAGATTATCGAGGTGGCAGATGTGGGCATGAAGCTGCTTGTCGATGACGGCAAGGTACAGTTGATGGTGCGCGAGAAAACAAAAAACAGCCTGCTGGTTGAAGTGATATCAGGCACACGCATATCCGATAAAAAAGGCGTGAACGTACCAAACGTCATTTTGCCGATCCCTGCCCTCACAGAAAAAGACCGCCGCGACCTGCAATCGGCCATGGACATGGGTGCGGACTGGATTGCACAGAGTTTCGTGCAGCGCCCCGAGGATATTGCCGAAACCAAAAAACTGACGGGCGGCCAAGCCAAGGTGATTGCCAAGCTTGAAAAGCCATCGGCCATCGAGCGCCTTGAAGGGATTATCGAACTTGCCGATGCCGTGATGGTTGCCCGCGGCGACCTTGGCGTTGAAATACCGCCAGAGCGTGTGCCGCCCGTGCAAAAGCGCATCGTGAAGGCCATGCGCCTTGCGGGCAAACCCGTGATTGTTGCGACGCAGATGCTGGAGTCGATGATTTCATCGGCCACGCCTACCCGCGCCGAGGCATCGGATGTTGCAACCGCCATTTATGACGGTACTGACGCCATCATGCTTTCGGCCGAAACCGCATCGGGCCAGTACCCGATTGAAGCCGTGACCATGATGGACCGTATCGCACAGTCGGTGGAATCCGACCCGTATTACCGCCCCATCATGGATGCCGAGCACCCAGGTACACGGCTTGGTGACAACTCGGACGCCATATCGGCGGCATCGCACTACATAGCAAAAGACATCAATGCGGCCGCGATTGTTACATTTACATCGAAGGGGCTTACAGCCCTGCGCGCTGCGCGCCAGCGCCCGATCGTACCTGTACTTTGCCTGACACCCGATGCCGGTACGGCGCGCCGCCTGACGCTATCGTACGGTGTGCACCCCGTACATGCCACCGACATCAATACCTTCGAGGATGCTGTTGCGAAAGCAACCGTTGTTGCAAAAGCCGAAGATATTGCCGCCAAGGGGCAACGTGTCGTGATTACGGCAGGCGTACCGTTCGGGACGGCTGGCTCGACAAATACGCTGCGGATTGCATGGGTTGAGTAACCGTACGGCCTGTCAGGGCCTCGATGCGCTTGAGCGTACGCTTGCTGCGCAAATCAAGGTGGGCGTCGTACATCTGGAAGCAGAGCAAGAAGCGGCCCAGCGTAAACTTGGGGCTCAGTACCTCTTCGCGCATGAACATGGCTTCGTGGCTGCCTATCATGTTTGCAAGGTCCGGCCCGTAATCCGATAAATCATGGCGCATGGCTGCAATGATGCCCAAATCGGCGTAACCCATTTCGTTGGCCAGCATTTTATCGGTACGGAACTCGACCTCACGCAATAAGGCATCAGGCACTGGCGGACGATTCATTTTCTTCAGGTAAGCTTCCAGCATTTTCATGCGGGATTTGATTTCGCAACCGATGGCGCGTTCGCACATGGGGTCTACGGCCGGCCAGAATTTTGCCCATGTGGATGCGCCCAAGTGCATGCCCGCCTTGAAGGCAGAGCGTTTGATGGGGATGTATTGTGCAAGCCTTGCCTTGGCCGCGACAAAGTGGGCGCCGTAACCTTTGTTGCGGTGTGGTTCCAGAACCCATGTACTGCCGTCAAAAAATTCCTGCGCTTTAAAATCGATCAGCGCCATGTGTTCAAACGCGCCTTCACGCTTGATACGCATTTGAATGGTGTTGCGTTTGTCTTTTACCCTGAACAGGAATTCGACCGCCGTGTCAGCGGGCAGGCCTTCCGCCATCAAGGCCGCCGCATCCCACATACAAAAACCTGTGTTGGCGCGCCACTCGTTACGCGCGGCTTCATCCGCCATGAAGCGGGCATCATGCGGGGCATGATGATTGAAGATGGATTGCGCGGTGGCTTGATGGATGGCCATGGCCGGCATCATATTTATATGTTACGGAAACTACAAGTTTTGGCCTAGCGGCCGCGCTTTTCGCGGAAAAGGCTGAAGGTCACGATATCGGCGCCGACCTTGGGGCGCGTCAGTTCAAATGGCAGGGGCACTTGGTCCAGCGGTTTTTTGGCCGGTTTTGCTACCGCCGCCGGTTTGGCTTTTGCCTCAGCGGATTTTTTCTTTTTGGCGGCCAGCGGCTCGACGAATTTGTCGGCAAGATCGGCGTGGCTTTCGGCCTGATAGTAGAGGGTTTTGACAGCGCGATACATGGCCTCGTTGCCGCCTTCGAGGGCGTCACGCAGCTCCATCATAATCGAGGCCATGATGCGCAGGCGGTCGGGGATGGAAAGAATTATTGGGCGAGCCTGCTTCATATCAGGGGCGATGCCGTAGCAGGACGTATCGAGCCAGAGGTGGCCTACGGTTACGAGATTATCCTCGGCAGACACGACAAGTTCACGGATGACGGGGCCCATCTCGCCGTCCTTGAGTTCCAGCGGAAAGTCGCGGGCGATGATGAGGGCGCAAAGCGAAAGGGATATGAGTGCCAAGTCAGGGGTCTGGCCGCCGATGGCATCGTGAACGGCGATTTGTGCGGTATTTTCCTCCTCCTGCCCTTGCAAAAGCGCGTCCAGACGGAGCGCGGCTTCCGTCTGCATATAGAGTTGCGCCATATCCTGTTCGGACAAACGCAGCTTTTTTGGGCTTTCCGTCATATGGGATAACTTGGAGGCGGGGTGGGCAAAGAATCGTTATTGGAAAGCGTAACATGATTTGCGTGCGGTGGATAATCCTCTATAACACTTTGTTGAAAGAGGATTATTCATGGTTTCGAGTGTCCATACGGTTGCGTTCTCCGGCATTGATGTCCTTCCCATAGAGGTGCAGGTCCAGCTGGCTTCAGGCCTTCCTGCCTTTACCATTGTGGGTTTGCCTGACAAAGCCGTGGGCGAGAGCCGCGAACGTGTACGCGGGGCACTGCATGCCATGGGCCTATCGCTACCTGCCAAGCGCATCACCGTAAACCTTGCGCCTGCCGACGTGATGAAAGAAGGCTCGCATTACGATTTGCCTATTGCGCTGGCCACACTGGCCGCCATGGGAATTTTGCCGCCCGAGGAGCTTAAAAATTGCTGCGTTCTGGGGGAACTTGGCCTTGATGCGCATATACGGGCCGTAAACGGGGTTTTGCCTGCAGCCATCCATGCATCAGCCGAAAACCTGACCTTGATATGCCCCGCCCCTTGCGGGGCTGAAGCGGCTTGGGCGGGCGGCATCGATATACTGGCGCCAAGTGATTTGTTGCAGCTGATAAACCACTTCAAGGGTGTGCAGGTGCTGCGAACACCGGAGGCCAAGTTGCCGGAAGATGCCGTATTAGGGGGCCCCTGCCTTTCAGACATCCGCGGGCAGGAAAGCGCCAAGCGCGCACTGGAGATTGCTGCCGCAGGCGGGCATAACCTTTTGATGATGGGGCCGCCCGGTTCGGGCAAGTCGATGCTGGCGTCACGCCTTGCGGGTATATTGCCACCCCTAACGCCCAAGGAAGCGCTTGAGGTATCCATGATCCATAGCCTTGCGGGCGTATTGCCCGACGGCGGCATGGTGCGTACAAGGCCGTACCGCGACCCGCACCATTCAGCTAGCCTGCCTGCCCTTGTTGGCGGCGGTACGCGTGCGAAACCCGGCGAAATTAGTCTGGCCCATAACGGCGTTTTGTTTCTGGACGAGTTACCGGAAATGGCCCGCGGCTCACTGGAGGCCATGCGCCAGCCGCTTGAAACAGGGCAGGCCGTGATTGCGCGTGTGAACAGCCATGCCGTGTGGCCAGCACGCTTCCAGCTTGTTGCTGCCATGAACCCGTGCCGATGCGGCTACCTTGGCGATGCTTCGCAGGAATGTACGCGTGCGCCCAAATGCGCATCGGAATACCAAGGCAAACTTTCAGGCCCGCTGCTTGACCGTATCGACATGCATATTGAAGTACCTGCGGTATCCATTGCTGATCTGAACGCACCAAAAACGGGCGAAACATCGGCGGCGGTTGCAGCACGCGTGGCTGCGGCACGTACCATACAAAACGTGCGCTATGACGGGCAGGGCATCAATAGCAGTGTCAGCGTGCCCGTCCTTGAGGGCGTTACACAGCTGGCCCCCGATGCCAAAACCTTGCTGGACCAAGCTGCCGCCTCCATGAAAATTTCGGCGCGCGGTTATCACCGCATGTTGCGCGTTGCACGTACGATTGCAGACCTTGATGGCGGGCACGACCTTATCGGCCGCGCACACCTTGCAGAGGCGCTGACATACAGGCCCCATCGTTACCTCAATACGTAAATTCCTGAGTCCGAATTCTTAGACTTGGCAATGAATCTGGCGTATCATGCGCGTATGGTTTCGCTCAACACCACGTTTACCGCATCCGACCCGTTGCCGGGGGCCGAGCAGCTGCATCGCAGCGCCATGGCCATCCTGACGGGCGGGCAAAACAGCCTTGCAGGTGTACCTGCCGCAAGGCGCGGGCGTGTGCCTGTCGTAACCCATAGCGGATCCCGCCGTGCCCGCACTTTCCACCGCGCGCCTATTGCGCTTGCCGGTGCACGTAACGGTGCTACACGCCACTTCCGCTACCATAGCGGGCTTATGGCCACCACAGCTGCGGGCCGCCGCACGAGGGCCGCGAATGCCCGTATGGAGCTTATGGCCAGCCGCTTTTTAATGGCGGGTTCACGCAGGCATTTTGCAGCGCCTGCCGTCCAGCCGCTTGATGTGCTGCGCGCACGCGCGCAGGCCCTAAACGTTGTCGGTACGCTCCGCGAACGTTTCAGGATTAACAGCTATGCCCGCAATAACTGGAACGACAAGGATGACGGTACTGTCGATGTGCCGCGCCTTAGGGCTGCGCGCGGGCGTTCCATGCAGAGCTACATTTACGTGTAGTCGCCCAGCGCACGGCCAATGCGGCCCATGCCGGTTATAATGCACAAAATCCCGAATATGGATGCCAGTATAGGGTATGCAAACGGCAGTAGGCATATCGTGATGAGGAAAATAACCGTTTCGGTGCCTTCCATCAGGCCGCTTACGTAATAGAACCCTTTTTTGGATGGCTCCCTTCTTTTGGCGGCGATGATGGCGTAGGCCAGAAACGTTGTGCCAGAGAACACGATGCCCAGCATCAGGAAGGCAGTGGCAGCCCACGCGGTTTTGGTATCCAGACCCGCCGCCATACAAAAAGGCAGGCCCGCGTAGGCAATAAAATCGAAAACGATATCGAGGTACGCGCCCGCATCGGTGCCCGATTTAGATTCAAGGCGCGCAAGCTGGCCATCGAGCCCATCACATGCGCGGTTGGCCAACACAAAGAGCAGAGCCAGAGGGAAGATCTGATAGATAAGGCAGATACCTGCGATGGCACTGAATGCCAAGCCTATCCATGTCAGGTAGTCGGCGCGGATGCCGTATTTGTGGAGCCAGCGGGCCGCCGCAACCAAAAACGGATTGATGTAAGGTTGGACCTTTGCATCAAGCATCGGTTTTAACGGCAGGGGCCGTGTTGGCCTTTTTCAGCTCGAGGTATTTTTGCCAGCCGAGGAATAGCGAGGAGGCATAGGCAAAACCCACTACGGTCAATGTAGCCCACGGGGCGTGGATGAGGGCCGCCAGAAATGCGCCGCCACATGCAAGCATGGCAACCGCCGGCATTTGCGGCATCTTGAACTGCTTTGTAGACAGCGTGGGAAGGCCCGAAACCATTAAGCCTGCCACGACAATCATCCAGACGCCGATGAGAGGAGTCAGGAAGTTGAAGTAGCTCATTTCGGGGAATAGCTGGTAGATGATGACAGGCATCAAGGCCAGCCCAGCGCCGCACGGTGCAGGTACACCCATAAAGAATTTGCGCGCCCATTCGGGGCGGGGGTCAACTTCCGTCATTGTATTGAAGCGGGCGAGGCGAAGGGCGCAGGCAATCGCAAATACCAGCACGGCTATCCAGCCTACGGGGCCTGCTTCATCAAGCACCCAGACGTAAAGCACAAACGCGGGGGCCACGCCGAAGCAGAGGAAGTCGGATAGCGAGTCCAGCTCGGCGCCAAATTTGCTGGTGGCGCGCAGAAGGCGGGCGAGGGCCCCATCCATGGTGTCGATGATTGCAGCAAAGGTAATAAGAAGAACCGCCTGATCGGGCAGGCCGTTCATGGCTTTCTGGATGGCAAGTAGGCCAGCGGACAGCCCACACAGCGTAAGCATGTTGGGCAAGAAACGTCGCAGCCTGAAGCCGGGCTTGGGCGCTTCGTTTTTAGGGTCGTCTATAAAGTATTCACCCAGTCCGCCTGTCGTTGTCATATCGGTTTACCCTCGCGCGGTTTTTCCTTTGATTTGAGATCGGCCAAAACACTTTCGCCTTCCACCACACGCTGGCCCACGCACACCATGGGTACCGCGTACTCGGGCACGTAGACATCGATGCGGCTACCGAAACGGATGAGGCCCATATGGCCACCGGTTTCGACGACATCATCGGGTTTCAGGTTGTTGATGATGCGGCGGGCGACCCAGCCTGCGATTTGTACGAAGGCGACATCAATATCCTTTTTGCCGTCGGTTACGCGCAGCAGGGTTGCCGACATTTCGTTGTCGGTGCTGGCTTTATCGAGCGCGGCGTTGAGGAATTTGCCCGGGCGGTAAGCGGTTTGCACAACCTTGCCTGCGATAGGCGTGCGGTTGACGTGCACATCGAATACGGAGAGGAACACGCTGATGCGCGTGAAGTTCATGCCCGTATCCATGGCTTTATCAAGTTCGGGCGGGAGGGCCTGATCCTGCACTACGGCTACGACCTTGCCGCAGGCGGGGGATACCACAAGGCCTTCGCGCTGGGGCACGGTGCGCACGGGGTTGCGGAAGAAGTAAAGGCACCACAGGGTAAGTACGAGGCCACCCCAGCCCAGCGGTTCGGCCCAAAGGCCAAGCAGTGCCGATACCACTGCAAATGCCGTGATAAACGGCCAGCCAGCAGGGTGGATAGGCACGAAAAGGGTTTTACGGATGGTGTCCCAAAGACCGGACCAGTCGGGTGTCGTTTCTGTCATGGGGTAGGTTTTTAGCAATAGTTTGGGAACTGGGCAA
>JAGWXJ010000049.1 GCA_018969935.1 Alphaproteobacteria bacterium
CTTCGGGGATGTTGTGGATCTGGCGGTAGGTGATGGCGCGCGGGGTCATCCAGCTTTTGAACACGGCACCGATGGCGCCCCACAGCTGTTCCTGCGGGTCTTGCGGGAAGTCGGTTTTCAGGTGCTGTTTTACGATTTGCTTGAATTCGGCCACGATGTTTTTCCACGCCTCGGCCTTCACTTGCGTGTCGGATGTCAGGTTGTTGCGGCGCTTGTAGGTGTCCAGTACGTCCTCGAATTCGTGGCGTTCGAGGCCCAGCACCACATCGGAGTACATGGTGATGAAGCGGCGGTAGCTATCCCATGCAAAGCGTTCATCGCCCGCGCGTTTGGCTAGGCCCTGCACCGTCACATCGTTGAGGCCAAGGTTGAGCACCGTATCCATCATGCCCGGCATGGATGCGCGTGCGCCCGAGCGGACGGATACAAGCAGCGGGTTTGCGGGGTCACCGAATTTGCATTCGACCGTTTTTTCGATGGCGGCGAGCGCTTTTTCAACTTCGGCCTTCAGGCTGTCGGGGTATTGCTGTTTGTTGGCGTAGAAGTGGGTGCAGACTTCCGTGGTAATCGTGAAACCGGGGGGGACAGGCAGGCCGATGGATGACATCTCGGCCAAGTTGGCGCCTTTGCCGCCGAGCAGGTTTTTCATGTCTGCCTTGCCCTCGGCCTTGCCGTTACCGAAACCGTAAACCCACTTTTGCGCCATATATGACCCCCGTCGTTTGGCTGTTGTTTCAGGCACCTTAGCGGGGTTTTCGGGGGTATTCCATAGAATCCATTTGATGAAATGCGGGGTAATGTACTAGACAATTATCCTTTAGTGCCTTCCCCTAAAAATGTTTAAGCAGCATGAGCGCCAGATCGTCGTCGATCGTGCATTTTTCGGCTGGGGCCACGACTTCGCGATTATAGGTAACGCCCTGCCCGTCCGGCATATAGCCCATGCGGATGTACAGTCGCTGGGCTGCCCCGAACGTGGCGTTGAGGCCTACCGAGAGGCCAAGGCCCTTAAACCCTTCTGTCTGCGCCAGATTTTCGGCGGCCTGTATCAGCCCCTCGCCCACACCGCGGCGGCGGTATTCGGGCAGGACCCTTAAATCCTGCAATTCGGGCAGGCGCAGGCGGCGGTAGAGGCCATATTTGGGCTCGCGGTTCAGGTAACAGCCGCCTATATCCACACCGCCTTGGGTGGCCATCAGCATGGTCCATTGCCCTGATTCCATGGCTTCGGCCAGTACGGCGCGGTCGCTGTCACGGTAGGCGAAGCCTGCCGTGTCGTAGAATGCGAGCGCGCGGGAGGCGCCATCGCGCCCCAAAATCTCAATCTTGAATATTTCCTTTTCCATACGGTCCATGCTAGCGTGCATTTATGTTTACGAGAATGCTGTTCCTTTCGGTTGCCGCGCTGGCCCTTTTTGCAGGGGCTATGCCCGCACGTGCGGACGGCGAGGAAAAAGCAGCGGCATCTGCCGCGCCCAAGCTCTCCAAATCGGATGAGGATTTTCTGGCCAGCATGTCGGATGCCGATTTCCCCGGCAGCAATGATGCCGGCGTTGGCGCGGGCGGCCTTACGGGCGCGGAATTCGATTTTGCCAGCGACAGCAGCACCACCAGCAGCGGCACGGGCGGCACCAAATACGTTTACCACGGGTACAGCGATATGATGCTCCGCCGCGTCATCAAGGATGACCGCGTTGACGATGGTTATGTACAGGGCCTGCTGCGCCAACGAGGTCCCCAGTAGGGACACTTACGCCTATCTCCCCCACCTTTCCCTTGTGAAAATGCTGGCTTTCTGCCAGAAAACCGTATTCGAACGAAAGAGATTACCCATGACCGCCGAAAAACTGACAACCCCTGCCCCCCAAACCCCTGCCGAGCGCATGAAGGACATCGTGGCCCTGTGCAAGCGCCGCGGCTTTATCTTTGGCGCATCGGATATTTACGGCGGCATCAACGGGTTCTGGGATTACGGCCCGCTGGGCGTCGAGCTCAAGAACAATCTGCGTGACCTGTGGTGGAAGAAGATGGTGCTGACCCCGCCCATCGGCCCCGACGGCCAGCCTGTTGAAATTGTGGGGCTTGATAGCGCCATCATCCAGAACCCCAAAGTTTGGGTGGCATCAGGCCACGTGGGCGGCTTTGCCGACCCGATGGTGGATTGCCGCGAAACCAAGAAGCGTTACCGCGAAGACCATCTGGACGTGCTGGTACCGAATGACGGCGAAGGCCCTTGGCTGGCTGTTCCGCAGAATGACGAAGACGGCGTTGCCAAATCACGCATCAAGAAATTCGGCAAAGGCCGTAGCGAGGACGCCTTTACGCGCAAATCCCTTTCCGGTATCGGGCTTGAAAACTACGCCAAAATCATCGGCCCCGATGCCAAGGAAGCAGGCACGCTGACCGAACCCAAGGCCTTCAACCTGCTCTTCGAAACCAAAATCGGTGCCGTTGCATCGGATGACAACATCGCCTACCTGCGCGGTGAAACGGCGCAGGGCATTTTCATCAACTTCAAGAACGTCGTGGATTCAAGCCGCGTGCGCGTGCCGTTTGGTATTGCGCAAATCGGCAAGGCCTTCAGGAACGAGGTCAATCCGCGCAACTTCATCTTCCGTTCCCGCGAGTTCGAACAGATGGAGATGGAATGGTTCTGCCACCCCAACGAAGCCAAGATGTGGTTCGATTTCTGGAAGACGGAGCGCCAGAAATTCTGGCAGTCGCTCGGCCTTTCCGGCGACAACATCCTGATGCGCGAGCACGGGCAGGATGAACTTGTGTTCTATTCCAAGGGCACGTTCGATATCGAATACAAATTCCCGTTCACGGACCCCGGTTTTGGCGAGCTTGAGGGCATTGCCTACCGCACGGATTACGACCTGACGCAGCACCAAGAACATTCCAAGGTGAAGCTGGAGTACATGGACCCCGTGACGAACGAACGCTTCATGCCCCATGTTGTCGAGCCTGCCGCAGGCCTGACACGCGGCGTGCTGGCCATCCTTTGCGAGGCGTATACCGTTGACACCAACCGCCCATCGGGCGTTTACCTCAACTTCCATCCTGCGCTTGCACCCAAGAAGGCGGCCATTCTGCCGCTAACGGCCAAGGACGAGCACCCCAAGCTGGCAACCAAGCTGTACCTTGAGCTGCGCGAGGAGTTTGCAGTGGACCTTGATATCAAGCAGAACATCGGCAAACGCTATGCCCGTCAGGATGAAATCGGCACACCCTTCTGCTTTACCATCGACGACCAGACGGTTGCGGACGGTACGGTGACCGTGCGCGAGCGCAATACGATGGCACAGGAACGCATCCCCATGGCGAATGTGGCTGCTTACTTACGCGAAAAAATCAAACGTGTTTAAGGCTTAGGGGTTTAACGCCCTTTTTGCAGCGCGCGGCTTACGGGCCGCGCGTATTTTTTGGGATACGGCGTCCAGATCGGAAGCCAGTTCGGCGCGGGTGGGTACGCCCAGTTCCTTCAGTTTTTCAGGTGTGAAGCGTTTATCGATACCCGTTTTATCAACGAAGCTGATCATGGCCTTGTACTGCATCTGGAGGCGTTTTGGCTCATCGGTAAACTGGGTGGCCGTGTTGGCAAGGGCCTTCAGTACGCTTACGGCCGCGTTATCGAACTTTTTCACGAAGGTTGCGGGGTCCTTGACGCCAAAGCGCGCGAGGTCTGCGGTTTCGTGGATGCTGAGATTGAGCTTTGCGGCCTCGTCAATCATGAAGCCGACCATGTTGTAGAGGTAATTGCCCTCGAATTTCTCGGATTCTTCGAATTCGCTTACAAGGCCGTACAGCGGCATCAGCGGATTGAGGTCCTTGAGGTTGGCGGCTTCGGTTTCGCTAAGTTCCAGTGCGGGCAATGCCGACGGGTCAGAGAAATCGAGGCCCGCAACGCCAAGCGTATTTGCCGCGTTGATCAGACCTTCCGACAGGGTATGGAAGTCACCGCGCAGGAGGTCGTAAACAAGGTAATTGCCTGCCATTTGCTGGGCTGTCAGGGCTTTAAGGGCTTTGACGCCTTCCCAATCCACTTTGCCTGCCACTTCCTCGCCTTCCAGCCCGCGTTTCAGGCTTTCGACTTCGGCTATCATGTTCCAGCGGTCAACCACGTGCAGTGTGGGGTCATGCAGCGTTTCCACAAGTGCAGGCAGGGCCAGTTTGGCTAGCAGTTTTTGCATAGTTTGCAGCCAGTCGCTTCCAAGCTTACGTATGTCCATGAGCTGCAAGAGGCGCGGGTGATCTATCAGGCCGCCATCCTCGGAAAGCGTGTTTATACGCTCGATGTGACGGAGAAGAATGATTGATATCTCAGGCTTTGCCATTTCAGCGCGCGAGCGCATTTCATGGGTGTTGCGGAGGATATCGGTAATCTGGCCGAGGCGCTGGCAGGCCGTATAGTCATAGAAGTGGCCGACATTTTCAAAGCCCAGCTTGCGAATGCCTTTGATGAACCAATCGCGTTCCTCAAGGTTATGGGCTTCCATCGTTTCCTTGATGGCCAGCGCAAGGGCGGCGCCGCGCGCGGGGCTGCCCCTGTGCTTTGCGTATAATTCCAGCACACCTTCAATGCGCTGCCTTACCACGCTTTCAAAGGCGTCGTTGGCGCGCTTGGTGCGGGAACCCAGCCCCGCACGATTGAAGGCGTGGGTGCCCGTGGGGGCAATGGCCTCCACATCCCAGTTACGGGCTTTCATCTGCGAGGCGAAGCCCAGAAGCGTGCGCAACTTTTTGTGCTTATCGCTGGCAGACGATTTATCTTTCAGGATTTGGGAAACCGCTACAGGCCCGTTCTGGATGAGGATGCGCTGCATGGCATCCACGTTGCCGGCGTTGGTGGTAAATTCGGTTTGGTCCCCCGCCTCGGGGATGCGGGTCGGGCCCATGCCCAGTACTTCGTATGCCGCGTTGATTTCGCGCAGGATGCTGATGCGTGCGTATGGCGAAAGCTTCGCCAGCAGTTGCGGATTTGGCAATATACTTTCCAGCTGCGTGATGGTGTCTATCAGCTGGTCGCGCAGATGGTCCACGAAGTCGCCGCGGTCATTGAAGCCGAGTTTTTTCCAGCGCTCATGCCCCATGACGGTGCCGCCGGAGATGCGCGCGGCATGACGAAGCGCATCGCAATAATGGCGGAAGGGATGGTTGTTGACGACATCGAGCCCCAAATCCTGCCCTGTGTATTTTTTGGCGCGCTCAATGCAGGCCTGCGCCGCCACATACAGGTTTTCATCATAGAAAGCCTTGAATGTTTCGGGCGTAAAGCCTGCGTGGGCCAATACTTCGGGTTGCAGGATGTGCTTGCCTTCCTCACGCAGGGTTGCGGCCAGCGCATCGATGATGGCGACGGCCTTTTCCCCGCGGTTTTCGGGCAGCAATACATCGCCAAAACGGGCGAGCTTGCCATCGGAGAAACCAAAACCGGGTGTGATTGGCGCCGTATAGTCGGCTGCGCGTTGCAACATGCCCATGTAGTCGGCCATGAAGGGCATCAGTTTTATGCCGAAGCGGCGCTGGAATCCTATTTCGTCGCCCAGCAGGCTTGCGTTGATGGCGGATACGGCTTTGACAGCGTTTTCCATCAATTCCGCGGCCTTGAGGGCATCGTTGCGGTTGGGTTCAACGAGGCTCATGTTGTAGCTGAAAATATCGGTGCCCACCTGACGGATTTTTTCCTGCACCGTCACAATATCCTTAAGGCCCGTATGAAGCAGGAATAGCGTCAACTGGGTGTTTGTGAGCGTGGGGATGTTGTCACGGATCGCGACCAGAAGGTCGAGCGCGAGCATCGGCTCGGTATTGTCGTTATTGGCTTCGCGCCAGAAGGCCGACATTTTGGCAACCATCTGGTGTTGGCGCAGGTTTTCCGCCATTTCGGGGGTGATACGGAGTTTTCTTTGTACGTCCTCGTTTGAGATATCGAGGCCGGCTGCGTACATTTCATCAAACATTTCGTTGATGACGCCTTGCGCGATACCGCTATCCAGCATGGCCAGATAATCCAATAGCAGGCTTTCGATGCGGGTATAGGCAATCGCGGTTTTCGTGTCAGCCAGCTGTTCTTCGGTGAAGGACAGGTTTTCGTAGCCCTTGTTTTGCTTGATGGCATCCTCAAGTTTGCTGATGACGTTCTTTTTTTGTACGGGGTCCAGTTCGGGCCTGAAAAGCTGGTTCCAGTAGTGGTTGGCGGCAAATTGTGCGCACTGAATAGTCGCCTCGCGGTACTGGACGATATCGATACCCTGCCCGTCCATTTTCTCGCCGTCGTATTTGGGGAAGTAGCATTTATCGAGATAATCGTCCGCCTCGCGGAGGTTTTCAAATGCCGTGACGGGCGATATATCCTGCGCTTCCACAGTTTCAGTGACGAGTGCGGTTGCAGTATCGCGGTTAATCTTGTCCACCACATCGGTGAAGGTTTCGAAGCCGAAATCCTTGAAGACGTGCTGCATCCAGTAATCATCAAAGCGGCGGGCGTACGGCGCGTCATCGGGCGCATAAACGGTGCCATAGAGGCTGCGGATGGTGTTCAGCTCATCCCATTTGGCCTTGAGTTCAGCCGAGCTGCCGCGGATTTGGGCCAATTCCGTTAGCAGGTTGCGAAGGCCTGCCTCGACGGTGCGGTCAAGTTCACGGTCAAAGGATGCTTTGGACATGCCGGTGCCTGCAAACACACCGGGGTCATCCATGATGCCCGATGTCTTTTGCAGTACCGCTGCGGCAGCACTCAGGCCGCTTGCGTATTTTGCGGCTCCATCCCTATCCAGCCTGTGTTTGCATGCTTCCAGCAATTCCGTATGGAAGGCCTTGCGGCAGAAATACCTGTGCGTGTTGGCAACATCGTCGGCGCTTACGCCCAGAAAGCCCTGCACGTAGGTATCGATGCCGTATATGCCCAGTGCGGGGATGTGCATGTGGATGACGGCATTCATCATCTCCAGCCCTTTTTCGTTATCGCCGCCGTTGACCATGATGTCCTGCGCGAGGGCCATATAGGTTTTTACGGCATCGATATGGGCTTCCTGCACTTCTTGCATCAGCCGGTCACGGGTGACGCCCAGTTGCTTGTAAAGGGTGCTACTGAGCAGCGGGCATTCGGCGCGCCTTAGCCACAATAGCAGCGACTGGTAGTGGTTTACGCTGTGGGCATACAGGTTGTCGGGGGTGATGACAGGCGGGGTCAGGGTTGCGGCGCGGGCCCTGTTGTATTCTTCCACTGCGGCCAGCATGGCATGGTGGTAGAGGCCATCGCGGTACTGTTCCAGCCCTTCAAAACCGGCGAGCTTGTAGGTTTCATCCTGATCGAGGGGCAGGCCCTCGGCTTGCAGTTCGTCCTGAATGTAAATGAGGGCGTAGTAAGCGGGGGCGCCTTCGCTTTCCTTGTCATGGACGGTTTCGATGTGCTGGTCCAGTCTTTGGTCCAGCGCCTGCGCGGCTTCATTCTCATCGGTCTGCGCGCCTTGTGCGGCTGCGCCTGTATCGGCGTCCATTTTTCCCTGCCAACTCTTTGGTCTTTTGCCCTTTTTAATGGGGTGGCCTTAGGGTCACAACTTATTTTTATGAAATATTATGACGCAGTTTTATTACGTTGCGGCTATGCAGCATGTAAAATAGTTGTTTGCGGCTGTGACTCTGGCAAACCTAGTCGGACCAATTATGGATTCCTGCCCCCGCCATGAAGTCAGCGCATCACCTGTTTGAAGACGAAATTATTGCCGCCAGCGCTGCCTATAGCCAGATGCGACCTTCCGCCCAAAAGAAACGCGTCAAGCTTGCCATACAGGGTGGCGGCGTTTACGGGGCTTACAGTTCGGGCATCCTGATCCAGATGCTTCTGGACCCCACAATCGAGATTGTCGAGATTGCGGGTACATCGGCTGGCGAGAAAATCGCCATGGTTGTGGCTGACCGCATCAACCGCGCGCGCAGCTACGATGAAGGCCGGATCGATGCCATTAACGCGCTTTTCGATTTCTGGGGCCGTATTGTGCGCGATAGCGCCATTACCATGAGTGCGCTGGATGTGATTGAAAAGCCCATGGATCCGCAGGCCTGGACGGCCTTCATGCGCAGCATGTCGGGCATGCCGCATTTCGCATCGCAGTTTTCACAGATGTTCAACATTCTTGGTGGGGCTGCGCCCTTCAACCCGTTCTGGAAGACATCCATGACGGCGATGCAGCGCGCTTTTGAGAGCTATGAGCGCTCGGCCCTCGAGCGTATTGGCGGCAATGAATCCGCCAACCTGCCGATATTGAACGACCTTGTGCACCAGCGCCGCCGCATATCCGAGGTGTTTGCGGGGGCCGCCAAGGCCGCACCCCTGTTCAGCGCCATGCCGCAAGCCATGGATATGGCCGTTGGGTCTTTGCATTCGGCATCGGCGGCCGTGGCCACCAATGCCCTGCGCGATATCATCAGCAATGTCTGTACGACGGAAAGCGACGCGCGCGACCCCGAGGACCGTATTTTCACCCATGCGGCCAGCGGAAAGTTCATCAAGGTTTACATCAATACGGCGATGGAGCAGGAAGACGGTTCGCTGGTGAATACCATTCACACGGCCAAAAACCTGACCGTCAAACGCTCGATGGGGTCGTCGGCGCTGATGGGCCTTTTTGATGCGCCTATCATCAAGGGCCGCAAGCATTGGGACGGCGGGTATACCGAAAACACATGCCTCATGACTCTGGCCAATACGCCCACCAAGGCGGACGCCATCATGATTATCGGCACCAACCGCCCGAAAAGCCCGTTTATCACGCCGCGCTTGCAGCGCGATATTCCTTCCCACCAGTTGCAGGATACGGGCGGGCTTATCTGGTGGCACATGTATGACGAGGCCGTACTGCATGCCGAAAACGCCAAGGCAGGCACACCCACGTGGCACATGCTGACCTACAACCACTCGCTGGATTGCGACTGGACGGCCAAGCAGAACACACGGTCATGGCATGTGCGGTCCCTGCTGCGCCACGGGCAAGACGAATGGGGCCTGCACGGCGATTTGATTACAAGCCAGTTTGGTAAAAAATCGACCATAGAACGCGCCGCGCTAGAGGAAATGGCTGCCAGCAACTACAACGCGCTTGGTGTACAGACCCCTTCCCGCGTACGGCATTACCCCACGCACGTTCCGCAGGCGGCTTAAGGCCTCAGGCAGCCTCGGTAGATTTATCAATCCCGTTGTGCTTATCCATCATGGCAGGTCCAGCTTGCATGGCCTCGGTCCCGTTGGCAGGCATAATACGTGACATCATACGATCGAGCCCGCCGTGGCCTGCGCGGGTATGCCCTTCTTCCGTACAGGCGGCCTTAAAGTAGAGCATCAGGAAAATGCGGATACTGGCTGTAAGGGACAGCCCCTGCTTGCGGCGGCTGGCTATCAGCGTACATAAATCGTGGATTGAGCAGTGCTCGCGCTCTGCGATTTCGCGTATGGCTGACCACATCTGGGTTTCAAGCCTGATGGACGTACGACGCCCCTTGATGTTGATATTCCTGCTTACCAACGCTGATTTATCCGGCATGTAACCACCCCTAGGTTGAATAGACTCTCTTTATACAACCCATGATAGTTATTTTTACATGCAGTGGCAACCCCCGCATTCAACAAAAGATTGAATATTACCCGCCTACGGGGGAGCGGCTTGTCACTTCGAGCGTGAGGGCGTTGATTTCCTCCCCGAGGAACGGCAGGTTCCGGAGCGTATACAGTATGATTTCTAACGCTGCTGGATGCGGCCCATGGCGAGGAATTTTTCGCGGCGCTGCTGGCGCAAGGCTTGGGCATCCATGCCCTCCATCTGCTTGAGGGCAGCCTCGATGGTGTCGCCGGCGTTGCGGATGGCGAGATCACGGTTGCGGTGGGCGCCGCCCAGCCCTTCCTGCACGATGCCGTCGATGAGGCCGAGGCCCAGCATGTCCTGTGCGGTAATCTTGAGGGCTATAGCCGCTTCCTTGGCGTGCGCTGCCGCGCGCCAGAGGATGGATGCGCAACCTTCCGGGGAAATAACGCTGTAAACCGCGTGTTCCATCATGAAGACCTTGTTGCCTGTGGCGATGGCGATAGCGCCACCCGAGCCACCCTCGCCGATAATGGTGCACACGATTGGCGTGCCCAACGATAGGCAGGTTTCGATGGAGCGGGCGATGGCTTCCGACTGGCCGCGTTCCTCGGCGTCCACGCCGGGGTAGGCGCCTGCGGTATCGCACAGGGTGATGACGGGGAGGCCGAACTGGTCGGCCATGTGCATGAGGCGCTGGGCCTTGCGGTAGCCTTCGGGGCGGGCCATGCCGAAGTTGTGTTTGAGGCGGCTTGCGGTATCGGAGCCCCTTTCCTGCCCCATGACGACGCATGGGCGGCCACGGAAGCGGCCAAGGCCGCCTACAAGCGCCTTGTCTTCGCCGAAGCTGCGGTCACCGGCCAGCGGTGTGAAATCGCTAACAAGGGCTGCCGCGTAGTCAAGGAAGTGCGGGCGGTCGGCATGGCGGGCCACTTGCACTTTTTGGTCAGGCGAGATGGATTCGTAGGCGGATTTGAGGATGCGCTCGATTTTGCGCTCCATGCGGTTGATTTCCTCGACGATGGAAAAACCGGGTTCGCCGCTGGTCGCGCGAAGTTCGCGAATCTTGGATTCGAGTTCAAGGACCGGTTTTTCAAATTCCAAATTGCTCATGGTCATTCCATGGTTGTTAAACGGATGGCGGACACTAACAAAAAAGGCGGGAAACGTAAACGTTCCGCGCCTTTTTTATAAACAGGTTAAAGTGGCAGATTAGAAGTTGCCCGCTTTGGACATCGGGTGCTTTTCGGCCACTTTCTTCTTGATGTCTTCGCCCAGCATGTGGGTGTAGATCTGGGTGGTGGCGATATCGGCGTGGCCGAGCATTTTCTGGACCGAACGGAGGTCGGCGCCGTTGCGCAGCAGGTGCGTTGCAAAGGCGTGACGAAGCACGTGCGGAGATACTTTATCTGCAGGCATTTCAGCAGCTTTTGCCAATTCCTTGAGAAGTTGGGCGAAGCGCTGGCGCGTGAGGTGGCCGACCACGGATGTCTTGGACGGGAAGAGCCACTGGGCGCGTGTACCGTCATCATCCGAGCCAACGAATTGCTGGCGGATGCGCAGGTAGTTGGAAACGGCTTTCTGGGCAGGATCCGAGAGGGGAACCATGCGCTCGCGGCCGCCTTTACCGGCGATGATCAGGAATTGCGAACCTTCCGACACGGCGGAGGCAGGCAGGCCCACCAGTTCCGACACGCGGAGGCCGGTGGAGTAGAGCATTTCCAGCAAGCATACGAGGCGCTGGCTGTTGGCGCCGCCCATGTTGCCAGCCGTCTTGATGAGGTGGCCGACTTCGCTTTCCGTCAGCGTTTTGGGCAATGTGCGCGTTTGTTTGGGGGATTCGATCGTGGAGGTCGGGTCATCCTTGCGGACGTTTTCCGATACGAGGTAGCGGTAGAACTGGCGCAGGGCCGAAAGGCGGCGGGCAACCGTGCGTACCGCGATCTGGGCGGTTTGTTCGCCCTTCACGTGTTGTTTGTGCGAGAGGTCATCGAGGTAGGCGCGGATCTGGGCCGTGTCTGCCTTGGCGATATCGATGCCTTGGGGTTTCAGGAAAGCCTCAACATCGATGAGGTCACGCTCGTAGGCGTGACGGGTGTTGAGCGCTGCGCCCTTCTCGGCCATCAGCATGTCCAAGAATGACTCAATCTGCTTGTGAAGCGGTTGCTTCGGTTTTGCAGGACGACCGGGACGCGGCATGTGTGTTTCTCCTAACCTGTCTCTTTTGTAACCTAATATTTTTTTAACTATATACCAGTTATTGGTATTATTGAAGTACCTCTAGAGCGAACCTACGCGCCGAACGCGCAAGCCCCGCTTTATTCATACCGTCTATTACCAACGCCATCTGGTGTGGGATGACCTGATCGGGAGGGATGGCTCCATACCCTATCAGTATAAGTGCGACGGACTGACCCGTCTGTTCTTTTTCAATAACATCAGCCAATCGCTGCGTCAACCCATATGAAGGCATCGCATAGCTTCTGGAAAATGTCAAAGAAAAAATATTTTCATAATCTGAAAGCTTATTCTTTGTGTTTTCCGAAGTTTTTGCTGCACTGCCGTTCAAAATGTCACTCAGGAGCAGCGGGACGATAGGATCGCGGGTGCTAACGCGCTTGGCTACACTGGGCCATTGGCCGCGCCAAACCTTGATTTTCTCCTTGGCGTTGCCTTGCGGCATGGCA
>JAGWXJ010000188.1 GCA_018969935.1 Alphaproteobacteria bacterium
TTCCATGCCTCGATACAGGCATTCACCACCTCGACAACCACTTCGGGAGCGGCGCTAGTGGTATTCACCACAAGGTCATACCCCGCATGGTCGGCAATATCCGTGCTGTAGTACCTTATAAAACGTTCACGTTCGCTCAATTTACGGGCATTGATAGCCGCCTCGATCTCCTCGAGGCTATTATAGGTGCCCTCGCCAATGCGTGACGTATCACCCTTAATACGGGTGGCCGCAACACGGGGGTGGACTTCAAGGCGGATGCGGAATGATTCTGGTAAAAAATGGTACGCCATACGCGAGTCCACAACCAGATTTTTGGCGGTTTTGCTTAGGTTTTTGAACACCGAGTCTATCTGGTCATCAATACTCTTGTCCGTTTCCGCCCGCTTGTTAAGCTCAAGCGTCGTAATCCCCATACGCTCGGCCAACTTGCGCTGGACCATGCCAGTTGAATACCGGTCAGCCTTCCAGCGCTCGACCAAGGCATTGGCCAGCATGCTTTTGCCGGACCCGAGATCGCCGCTAATAGTTATGATAATTGGCTTATCGACGCCATCGCGTCCCAAAGCCTGCTTGGAGCTGGAAAGATTCATGAAGCAAGAATGGTACGGCGGCTTGAATTTGGCAAGGGTATGAAAGCATTGAAAAATTATCAAAGTTGAAACTTGACGAGTATACCTTGCTTGGGGCAGTGTCAGGGAAGAAATCAAAAAGAGAACAAGGGGTTAACTCTCCATGACGAAATCAGAGCTGATCCGCAGGCTGGCCGAACGCTATCCGGACCTGTACCTGTCCGACCTCGAACGCGTGATCGACACCGTTTTCGATGAGATCACAAAAGCCCTCGCACGCGGTGATAGGGTTGAGCTGCGCGGCTTTGGCGCGTTCTCCGTGAAAAAACGTGAAGCCCGCACGGGCCGCAACCCGCGCACGGGTGCATCGGTGCAAGTACGCGCCAAAACAATGCCCTTCTTCAAAACGGGCAAAATGCTGCGCGACCGCCTGAACGGCAAACAGGTCGATAAAAACGCCGAAGATAAATTCTAAACATGCTGGAAAAACTGCCCATCGTGGGCGTAATGGGCTCAGGCGAAAAGCCGTGGGCTGAATGGGCGCAACCGTTGGGCGCAGCTTTGGCTACCCTGCCCGTGCATCTGCTTACCGGCGGGGGCAACGGCACCATGACAGCCGTATCCAAAGCCTTCACGGAAGTATCACCCCGCCAAGGCCGCACCATCGGCATTATTCCGACAGAAAAGCAGGCTGACGGCACGTATCAGGCAAAAGCAGGATACCCCAACCCGTTCATCGAAATCCCCATATTCACCCCGCTTGGCACCTATGCAGGCGAGGGTACGGACTTTGTCAGCCGCAACATGGTGAACATCATGACTGCGAACGCCATCGTGGCCCTACCGGGCAGCGGCGGCACTCGAAACGAAATCAACATCGCCATGAAGTTCGGAAAACCCGTTTGCCTCTTCGGCACGCATGACCTACCGTCCGATATATACGGCCAACTGCCACATTTTGCCGTGGCCTCCGATGTACTGGCTTGGCTGAAACCGATACTGGAGCAAGCATCATGACTCTCCCGAAAATATACGTAGCCATCGACACACCAGACGTCGAAGGCGCAAAAAAACTGGCTTCACAGGTTGGGGCCGCTGGTTGCGGCATAAAGCTGGGTATGGAATTTTTCAATGCCAACGGCCCTCAGGGCATCGAGGCCGTACAAAAATCTGCCTCAGGCATCTCCCTGTTCATTGATCTCAAATACCACGACATCCCAAACACGGTTGCTGGCGCCGTACGCTCTATCACGCGCCTCGCACCCGACTTCCTGAATGTCCATGCATCAGGCGGGCCGGACATGCTGAAAGCAGCAAAAGACGCCCTTGTGGACGAAATCGCAAAACGCAGCATAAAAAC
>JAGWXJ010000189.1 GCA_018969935.1 Alphaproteobacteria bacterium
GCCCGCGCGCGATGTGCTGGTAAAAAAGGTGGCCGAACTTGAAAGCCAGTACGCACACACCGAGAACGTACCACGCCCGCCGCACTGGTTTGGCTACCGCGTGAAACCCACGCGCATCGAATTCTGGCAGGACGGGCAGTACCGCCTGCACGACCGATTCATCTTCGAGAAAAATGAAAAAGGCGTGTGGGGTGCCACACGCCTGTATCCCTAGGCTACGACGTTGTCGTTGATAGGTACGCCCGGCTCTAGCTTCGCGGTACGGATAGCGATGCTGGAGCGCACGGCTGCCACGTTTTCGGTGGCGAGCAGTTCTGATGTCAGGAACTGCTGGTAGGATTCCCAATCCTTGGCGACAACCTTGAGGAGAACATCCGTTTCGCCTGAAAGCAAATGCGCCTCGCGCACCAGCGGCCAGCTTGCGATTCTGGTTTCGAATTTGCGCAAATCGGCATCGTTGTGGGAAGCAAGCGACACGTGCGCGAAAATGGTTACGCCGTAGCCAAGCTTTTGGGGGTCGAGGAAGGCGTGATAGCTGCGGATAAAGCCCGATTCTTCCAAGGCACGGACGCGGCGCAGGCACGGCGGGGCTGAAATACCGGCCTTTTGGGCCAATTCCACGTTGGTGATGCGGCCATCATCCTGCAGGGTTGATAGGATTTTGCGGTCAATCTTGTCGAGCTTGCTACGTTTCATGTCGAAACTTTTCTTACCTGCGGTTGTTATAAAATGTCCGATTTTGAGTTGGGCTTTGGTATAATCTTGCATCGAAGTGGTTGCAAGTTATTTCGATGCATCACTTTAGGGCTATTTATTTCAGTAGCTTACGGCGTGTATTGCGCATGATGGTCGATAGCAGGCGGCGCGATTTATACAGCACTTTGCGCGGGCCCGCACGCCATGATTTGGATGCGCCGCGACTGCGCAAAATATCCCGCGTTTCCATGATTCCGAAGTACACGTGGTACGGGGTTGTGGCGGGCATGTAATCAACTGCCGGTGTCAAATCCCGCTCCAACCATTCGGTCCAGAAGCCGCGTTCGTCGATGTATTTATCGCGGAAAAGTGCTGTCATGCGCGCCATGTGTTCCTTCGCAGCATCGCGGTCGGCCACAATATTCAGCATCAGCGCGTTGGCTTTCAGACCTTCCGTAAACGGCCATAGGCGCTTGGTTTCCTGCACCACCTGCCCTTGCGCGTCCAGTTCATCGTAAATACCGCCGTATTTTTGGTCCCAGCCGTGGGTGTTGGCCCAATCCAGCATGCGTTTGCAAATATCGTCATATGCATCGGGCGTGGCTTTGGCATGGGCGTATTTTTTGAGGAGCCATATCCATTCGTAATAGTGCCCCGCCTCGCAAATGACTTTATGGCGCTGGATATCGGCGCGGGGGCGCAGATCATCGGTGAAATACTCGCTCAGCATGTTGTCGGCGCTATCGTAAAAGCTGCCCAGAAACAGGCCGACGATTTCATCGGCTATCCGCATGTAAGCCGCGTCGTTCCAGACCTCGTTGGCAAAAAGGCAGGCCTCAAGCAAGTGCATGTGGGATTCGTGCCGGCGCACTGCCTGCAAGTGGTTGCCCGCCAGATCCAGCGATTCGGCAAAACCCTTCATGACGCCTTTGCGAAAATTCCTGTCGATGGCCTGAAGGGTTGATGCCGCCTCCAGCCTTGCGCTGGCGTCACCCGTCGTGCGGCTGTAATGCGAGAACGCAAAAATGACGAAGGCATGGGTGTATAAATCGAGCGTGGTATCGGCCGGTTTGTCCTCGTCATCGACGCTGTATATCCAAAGGCCATCGGACGGGCCTTTGTATGTTGCCAAAACCGTATCGAAGTGGCGTTTGAGGTCAGGCTTGAAAAGGCCGCTGTCCGGCTGGCCTGCGGCGTGGGCATACATGGCCAGCTGACGAAGCTGG
>JAGWXJ010000050.1 GCA_018969935.1 Alphaproteobacteria bacterium
CAGCACGCCAAAACCAAGGTCGCCTGTCAGCAACATCACGCTGGGGTCCTTGGCGGCAATATCAAGAAGGGTCTTGAGGAAGATATCGCGCATTAGCTGGCCTCCAGCTCTTTGCGGGCGGCCTCGAATTCATCGCCCTTGGCCGTACGGTAATGCCACAGCACCGCATTCTCCATGAACGATACGCCGCGCCCTTTGATGGTACGCGCAATCACAAGCCGCGGCTTTGTGGCCTTGGCGGGGTCTACGTCCATCGCAGCAATCAGCGCTTCGTAATCATGCCCGTCTACTTCCACCACATCCCAGTTGAAGGCGCGCAGCTTGTCGGCAAAGGGTTCAAGGTTCAACGTGTCCGTGGTGGTGGTCAGGCTTTGTAGGCCGTTCCAGTCTACAACGGCCACAACGTTGGAAAGCTTGTGGTGCGCGGCAAACAAAAACGCTTCCCAGTTGGAACCTTCATCACACTCCCCGTCCGATAGCACGCAGTAAACACGGGAAGGCGCGTTACGCAGTTTCAGGGCATAGGCGCGGCCAACAGCCACAGGCAAACCATGGCCAAGCGAACCGGTCGAAAGTTCAACCCCAGGCACGTTTTTGTGCGACACATGCCCCGACATGATAGAGCCATTGGTGTAATAGCTGTCCAAAACGCTGCGCTCGAAAAAACCGCGCTCAGATAACGCCACATAAATGGCGGCACCGGCATGCCCCTTGCTGAGGATGAAGCGGTCACGCCCCTCCCACAGCGGGTTTTTGGGGTCAAGCCGCATGACAGCGCCGTAAAGCGAGGCGATGATATCCGTCATCGAGAAAATGGAGCCAATGTGCGAACCGCCGCCACGGCTTGTCATCTCAAGGGTCTTGAGGCGGATGGTTTTGGCAAGGGCGCGGACGGTACTAAGGTCGGTCATGCTTTTTTGCGGGCCGCGCAGAAAATCACCTTATGCGTGCGGCAAGGTTCATCGGCTGTAATGGCATCGGGCGTTTGTTTGGGGCAGGTGGTGCCCGTAATTTCATGCGGCAGCTGGACAAGCGATCCGAAAACAAGGCGCTTCATCCATTTTTTCCCCGCTGTCGTTTTGGGCATCAGGCCCAGCTCCACAACAATCTTTTTAATAGGGCGCAAAATCTTCTGCTTGATGGATACGGCTTTAAGCGGCGTGTCGCCTGCCATCTCCTCAACGGCAAAGCCGTGTTTCTCCATAAGGGCTTTCAGCTCGACAGTACCAAAATAGGTATGGCTCATCGGGCTGGGGTTGAAGTCGTACAAATCCTTGTTGGCGGTCGCTATCAGCAGCACACCGTCCTTGCGCAAAATACGCTTCATCTCGGCCATGAAGGCATCGACATCGGGCAGGTAGTATATGGCCTCGAATATAAGGGCTACGTCAGCCGATGCATCGGCATAAGGCAGCTTCGCGGCATCAGCCGTATCGATGCGGATGCGCGTGCCGTAATGCGCGCGCGGGTTTTTAAGTACTTCGTCCGATATGTCACAGCCCTGTACCGACCACGCGACGGATGCAAGGTAGCCAAGCCCCGCGCCGGCACCGCAGGCAATTTCAATCGTGTCCTTGCCCTCGGCATAGCTGCCCGCCCAGTAATAGCGGTTGCACAGGCGTTGCAATTGCTCGGCGCTGATTTCATCGCCCGACATCTCGGTAACGGATTTGTATGTCGCCTCGTCAAATTTTTCGGCAGTGGCGGTCATGCGGCGGCCCTTTCTCGGGTTGTAACAATCTCGGTGGCACCGGGTGGCGGTGCTGGTTGCAGCGGCTCTTGCCGTGCGGCGACGCGTTTAAGGTCGGCATCGCAACCAAGCGTCGCCAGAATCTCCTGCACACCGGCCAGCGCCTTTTCGCGGCTAACAATGGCCATCGCGGTCAGGATGATGAGTTTGATATCCAGTACAAAGCTTGCGTGCTCGATGTAGAAAACGCCAAGGCGGCTTTTATAGGGGCGGATAAGCTGGTTGTAGGCGATATCGGGGTCCGTTTTATCTTTCAAAATCTCGCCCTCGTCCGAAAATACGATGGAGGATATATCCGTGATGCCGGGGCGCACGCTCAGCAGTTTTTTCTCGTAAGGGGTGTAAAGGTCCGTTTCGCGCTTGACGTTCGGGCGCGGGCCGACCAGCGACATGTCGCCCTTCAGCACATTCCAGAGTTGCGTAATTTCATCAAGCTTGTACTTGCGGATCATTTGGCCCACGCGCGTGATGCGCATGTCGTTGGCGCCGGTGGAATCCACGCCCGTTTTATCGGCGTTCTTCACCATGGAACGCAGCTTCACCATGCGGAAGGGTTTTTCGCCCATGCCCATGCGCTCGCCCATGTAAAATGGCGAGTGTTTGTCCTGCCGCCAGACAAGAAACATGAACACAAGAATGACAGGGCTGAACACCAGCAAACCACAGGCCGAAGCCACGATATCGAAAGCGCGTTTCATCATGCGGGCACCTTAGCCCAACTGGGCTTTGGGCGCAAACTAACGGCTAAAAAAATAAAGATATCTTAAGGGGATAACTAGCAAGGTAGTGGGCGCTTGGTGCGCATACAACCTGTTCAAATGGTATGACATCCGTAAGGCCGGATGGTGGGCACTGCAGGGATTGAACCTGCGACCCCCACAATGTCAATGTGATGCTCTCCCGCTGAGCTAAGTGCCCATACCATTCGTGAGTGGGGGATTAAATAGCGGGATTGCAGCGTTAGTGCAAGTCTTTTAGGCGGCCTTCAAAAGCTGGTTCACCTGATCCACCAAGTCCTTGAGATGAAAGGGCTTTGAAAGCACGCGGGCCTGTGTGCGTTGCGGGTTGCGGGCGCCCATGGCAACGGCTGCAAAACCGGTTATAAACATAACCTTGATGGAAGGGTGTAAATCCGTGGCTTTCTGGGCAAGTTCGATGCCGTCCATGCCGGGCATCACGATATCCGCGAGCAACAGGTCAAAATCCCCGTCCTTGCCGTCCTTGATGGCGGCAAGGGCATCCAGCCCGTCCGTACGTGCCTCCACTTCATGGCCCGCCTTGGCAAGCGCCGTGGTCAGGAAACCACGCATGGAGGTGTCGTCTTCAGCAAGCAGGATTTTGGCCATGTATTCTATGCCTCGTCATTAGGGCTATGGTTCATTGAACCGCGCGGGCGGCATTTCTATCAAGCAAAATGCGCCGTTGTCCACAATCCCTTCATCAGCTAGTGGCTTCTTTGGCTTCTTCAACCCCGCCTTTACGGCTGGGCCACAGACGTCGGATACGGCGGATGATAAGGGCGGTTTCATAGTTGCGGGCTATGTGCACCGCCTCCGATGCGGGGATGCAGGTTTGCGTGGCTCGCATATCAGGCCAGCGCACCAGCTCCACTGTTCCGTCCAGAGTTTCGATGATGGCGGTGTTGGTGTACCCCATCCAAACCCCGCAATTCCCGAAAAGGTATTTGCGCCTCAGCATCTTTATTTTGGGCAGGTGTGTATGCCCGCAAATAAGCCCGTCAAGCTGGCGGTTGCGTATAAGCCGCACCACACGGCGTTCCAGTGTGCCAAGCATCCTGAATGCCATCTTGCCCGATTTTTTGACAAGCGCCTTGGCCAGCGAGAATTTTTTTGGCTTGCCGTCAACTATCACCAGTGGCGTCGGGCGCACAAAGTCAAAAAAATCAGTCAGCGTTTCAAAAAACCAGTCGCTCAGTTTTGAAAGGCGTCCGCGCAACAGCACGTTATCGAATTGGTCGCCGTGAAGTACAATCAGCTTCTTGCCAAGCTTGGTCGTATGGATGGCGGTGTTGGTTATCTTTAGCCCTGCCTGCATGCTGAACTTTGCGCGGTCGATGATATTGATATGCCGCACACGCTCGTCATGGTTACCGGGCAGGTAGATGATTTTGGCGCCGCGCCGCCTGTGGTCCACAAGGGCATCCAGCACATGTGTGTACCCTGCCGTCCAGAACCAGCGCTTGGAAAGTTTCCACCCGTCGATGATGTCGCCGACCAGATAAATCCTCTGCGGCGAGTATGATTTAAGGCAGTCCAGCAGCGCCGCGGTATCAACCCCGCGGTATCCGAAGTGTAAGTCCGATATAAAAAGCGCGCGGATTTTTGTGGCTGGCTGGTTCGGGTCAATTGATGTCATTGCGCGGCGCTGGCCTCCGTTTCAACAAAACGTTTTGCAATGGCGGGCCAGCTATAAAGTTTTTGGGCGTGTGCGTTTCGGCCTTGCGGTGTACCACCCGATGCAAGCGCGCGCGCAACGGCGCGGCCAAGGTCTGTGTCCACGGCACCCAACGTATCATCGGTGATGATATCCTTGGGGCCTGTCACGTTGTATCCGGCAACGGGCAGCCCGCAGGCCATCGCCTCCACAATCACAAGGCCAAACGTATCGGTAAGGGAAGGGAACACGAAAACATCGGCACTCCTGAAATGGTCGCCAAGTTCCTGCCCAACCTTTGGCCCCGTAAATATCACATCAGGGTATCTGGCTCTCAGTTCGTCCAGTTGCGGGCCTTGGCCCACCACAACCTTGCTGCCCTCAAGCGGCAAATCCAGAAATGCCGCAATGTTTTTTTCAATCGCAATCCGCCCTACAAAAAGATGCACGGGCTTCGGCAATTCGGCAAACAGTGTCTTGGGCCCTGTATGGAACACGCTGAAGTCTACGCCGCAGGCAAGCCGCTTGAGGGGCTGTTGGCAGCCCCATGCCTTCAACTGGTCCTCTATGCTTTGGGTGGTCACATAAGTGTATCGTGCGGGTGCATGGAAATGCCGTACCAACGCCACCATGGCTTCGCGTACCCGCGCGGTAAGCGCCTTGCCCGAAAACGCAACCCTCGCCGCCACGTAGTCAGGGAATTGCGTATGGAAGAATGTCGTGAACGGAATATGGTGCTTGATGCAAAATGCGCGCGCCGCCCATCCCAGAGGGCCCTCTACGGCAATGTGCACAACCGAGGGTTTGAAGGCGGCCATAAGTTTGCGCAGCTTTGGCCCGGCAAACAGCGATAACCTTATTTCGCTATATCCCGGCATCGGCATGGAAATAAAACGGTCCGGCCCGATGACTTCCACTTCATGCCCCATGGCCTCGATCTCGCGGATAAGGTTCTGGTACACCCTTACAACGCCGTTTATCTGCGGCTCCCACGCATCGCTGACAATCAGAAGCTTCATGTGCTAAGGTCACTTCCCGATGAAGACAGATATTACAATTCCAGATTCGCTTGAGCTTACGCGACTTGACCGCGCCTTGGCAGAGCTCCTGCCCGACTTATCCCGAAGCCGCATCAAGCAGCTGATCGAGGGCGGCGAGGTGCGCGTAGGCGGCAAAGTGCAGGATACCGCATCCCATAAGGTCAGGCGCGGTGACGTGGTGTCGCTCTCGGTGCCCGAGGCGGCTGCCGCTGAACCGGCCGCACAAAACATCCCGCTGGAAGTGGTGTTCGAGGATAAGGACCTGTTGGTCATCAACAAACCCGCAGGGCTGGTGGTGCACCCCGCCGCAGGCCACGCGGAAGGTACGCTGGTCAACGCGCTGCTCCATCACTGTGCCGATAGCCTTTCAGGCATCGGTGGCGTCAAACGCCCCGGTATCGTGCACAGGCTGGATAAGGATACATCGGGCCTCATGCTGGTCGCCAAAAACGATATGGCGCACGCTGGCCTCGCCGCCCAGTTAGCCGACCGTACGATGTCCCGCACCTATCAGGCGGTCGTATGGGGCGTGCCCAGCCCCATCAAGGGCCGTATCGATGCCCCGCTGGCCCGCAACCCCAACAACCGCTTTTACATGCAGGTAAGGCCCGAGGGGCGGGAAGCGGCCACCAACTACTTCGTCCTCGAAAAATTCGGCGCTCACGCCTCGCTTGTTGAATGCAAGCTGGAAAGCGGGCGCACCCACCAAATCCGTGTCCACATGGCCCATATCAAGCATGCCGTGGTTGGCGACCCCCTATACGGTATCCCCGCGACAGCCGTTGAAAGCACCCTCAAAAAGGCGGGTCTGGAGGGGGAAGGGGCAGGGTACATCAAAGCCTTCCCAAGGCAGGCGCTCCACGCCGTAGCCCTGCAATTCGAGCACCCGCGCACCGGTAAGCTGAAAGAATTTAAAGTTGATTTACCAAGCGATATCAAAGACTTGATAAATTACATCAAACTTCCATAAAAATTCTTCTTGATTTTCGTTCAATTTTTATGTAAATTAAAATTATAGACACTGTCTGAAAGGTTTTAAAGTTTCTGCCTACTGATTTCTGACTTTGATTTGTGTGACCCACTCTAAACTAAGCCGCCCGCAAGGGCGGTTTTTTTTATCTAAAATTCAAAATAAATCGGGCCAGTGGCGGGCTATCTCGCGGGCCGAAAACACCTCGGTCATGCTTTCAATCGGCGTGGGCCTCTCAAGGGCCTGTCCGCTATCGCGCCCCACCTGCCTGATCGATGTATCAATACTGTGGTGCCCGCCGCCCATCGTGCCCAGCGGCACGACGATCCTGAAAATGGGCGCAAAATGCGCATTGTGTGTAAACCCGATAACCTCCTCGCGGCCCGACCATGTCACGCTGGCTTCAATACGCGATGCTTCCCCAAACCCTTGCGATAGTTTCAAGGTGGCGCCCTTGTCACCGCCCAGATACCGCCCCGCGGCAAGCGATGTACTGAAACGCGTATCGGGCATGTCATACCCCACGCGCACTTGCCCCGTAAAACGGCTGCCGTCGGTTAGTTTCATCGCGGCAGTGCTATCAGGGTCACGCCGCCATACTTTCCAGCCGTCCCCGCCCACCCAAAAAGGGGATCCATAAGGCCTGTAAACAAACTCGGCGCCGTACCCGCCGTACATGCCCTCAAGCAAGCCGCCAGTGATGCCGATGTGCAAATCGGTCAGCGGTGTCGCATGCCACGACAAAAAAAGGTTCTCGGCGCTTATGCCGTTGTCAAAATCGTCGATATCACGCCGCACGGGTGGGCGCGGGTCCGCAATATGCATCAGTGTTTCGGTATTCGTATAAAGCGGGATGGCCGCACTGGCCCCTACCGTAAAACCAAAGGGCTGCGTCATCAGGCCTGCCACAAGCAAACGGCTGCGTGCCAGCACACGCGGATAATACGTGGTCAGGCCAAGGCTGTTTTCAAATGTGGTCTTCCACATAAACCGCTGCGTAAAGGGCAGGGCATAAGTGGCATGGCTGCACTTGATGTCGGCGTTGTTCCAGCGGGCGCCCTGCCACAACTCCTGTGGTGATGCCTGCCCGCGCATCACCGCCTGCCGCACGCTGCGGCCAATAAAAGTAACATTGGGGCCCCGTAGGCCCGCAAGGCGCGGCTGCATGCTGACGCGGCTATCGGGGATGGCGGTACCCTCGGCTTTCAGTTGCGTAAGGGCATACCCGATGCGCGGCGCAACCGCCTCATCTAGGCGCATGTCGGCACAACGGTCCACAGGCTCGTTGGCCCAAACCACGGCAGGCATGGACAACAGCGCCAAAAAAAGCAGAATCGTATAAAGAACAGGCATATTGGGCGAAAAACCCGAGAGGAAAAGTGGATACAATTCTGAATAACAACGAAGGCGCTGTCAAAGCCCCGCACTGCTACGATATCGCAATCATCGGTGGCGGCGTAAACGGCACCGCTATCGCGCGTGATGCTGCTGGGCGTGGCCATTCGGTGGTCCTCCTCGAAAAAGGTGACCTTGCTTCAGGCACATCCTCCGCCTCCACCAAACTCATCCACGGCGGCCTCAGGTATCTCGAATACGGCGAGTTGCGTCTGGTTAAAAAAGCATTGGCCGAGCGCGAGGTGTTTTTAAAAACCGCGCCGCATATCGTAAGCCCCATGCGCTTCGTTATTCCGCTACCCGAAAAGGGTAGGCCCGCTTGGATGGTGCGCGTAGGCTTGGGCCTGTATGACCACCTTGCCCGCCGCGATGTGCTCCCGAATGCCGAGCGCATAAAAACCACCGAGCACGATTTCGTGAAACCGCTGTTCGGCAATCTGCGCGGTTGTTTCGCCTACAGCGATTGCTGGGTAGATGATGCGCGCATGGTGGTGTTGCAGGCCGTTGATGCACGCCGTCAGGGCGCTGCCGTGTGGCCACGTACCGGTGTGCGTGACATCACACCCGCAAACGGCCTTTGGGAAATTGAAACCGATACCGACCGCCGCATCCACGCCCGCATGGTCGTCAACGCGGCGGGGCCATGGGTCCGCCAACTGCTTGAAAAAAACGGCCTCGCGCAACCCAGCACGCCAAAAGTCCGCCTAGTACGCGGCTCGCACATCATAGTGCCCGCCATCTTCGAGGGTGATCAGTCATATCTGTTGCAGCAGCCCGATGGCCGCGTTGTTTTTGCCATTCCGTATGAACATAAATTCACGCTCATCGGCACAACAGATGTCGAACACACGGGCGGGCCCGATGCGCCGCCCCATTGCACCCCTGATGAAGCCGCGTATCTGTGTGACGCCGTAAACAGGTATTTCACCAAGCAAACCCTGCCCGCGCAAATCGTCTGGTCATACAGTGGCGTACGCCCGCTGTTCGATGATGGTCGCGGCAAGGCCGCAGCCGTTACGCGCGATTATCATTTGCACGCATCGCGCCATCAAAACGCGCCCATGCTCTCGGTCTATGGCGGCAAAATTACAACCGCGCGTGTGCTGGCCGAGGCTGTTCTGGCCGATGCCGAAAAAATAATCGGCCGTAAGGCAGGCCCGTGGACAAGCAGTGTCCCGCTTCCGGGCGGCGATATCGTGGACCGCGATTTCCATGAATTTCTGGCCGATATGGCCGCGCACTATCACTGGTTTGAAGGCGATGCGCTTTTGCGTTACGCCCGCGCCTATGGCTCTTGGCTGGGCCGCATTTTGGGCAGCGCCACGCGGCCCGAACAACTGGGCCGCAACTTCGGCCACGGCCTGTTTGAGGCGGAAGTGGAGTATCTGCGCGATGAAGAATGGGCAAGGTCGGCCGATGATATTCTCTGGCGCCGCACCAAGCTTGGCCTGCATGTATCCCCCGATACGGCAAACATGCTCCGCCGTCACATAGGGGAATAACCGCGCATGAAAAACCTTCTCCTCGCCATCGACCAGGGTACCACCAGCACCCGTGCGCTGGTCTTTAATGATAAGGGCGAGGTACTGGCGCTGGCGCAAAAGGAATTGTCGCTCTTCACCCCGCATGACGGCTGGGTGGAACAGGACCCCGAAGCCATCTGGAATGACACGCTGGCCACCTGCCTTGAGGTGGTTGCAAAAGTCGGTGTCGCCAACATTGCGGCCATCGGCATCACCAACCAGCGCGAAACGACCGTGGTGTGGGATAAGGCAACAGGCAAACCCGTCTACAACGCGATTGTCTGGCAGGATAGGCGCACCGCCGGTTTTTGCGCATCCCTCAAAAACCGCGAGCCTGAGGTCCAGCAAAAAACGGGCCTGCTTTGCGACCCGTATTTCTCAGGCACAAAAATCCGCTGGGTTCTCGATAACGTTGAAGGCGCAAAGGGCAGGGATCTTCTTTTCGGCACCATCGATACGTTTTTGCTCTGGCGCCTGACTGGCGGGAAGGTCCACGCGACCGATGCCACCAACGCATCCCGCACCATGCTCTTCAACATCAATACCCAAAGCTGGGATGCGGGTTTGCTGGATATGGTTGGCGTGCCCGCCTCCATGCTGCCCGATGTGCGAGATAGCGGCGGTGATTTCGGCACAACCGAGTTGCTTGGCGCGCCGCTACCCGTCCGCGCCATTTTGGGTGACCAGCAGGCGGCGCTGTTCGGGCAGGCCTGCTACCGTGAAGGCATGGTCAAAAGCACGTATGGCACGGGCTGCTTTGCGCTCATGAATATCGGTACGCAATTCAAAGCCTCGCAAAACAAATTGCTGACAACCATCGCGTGGCGCCTCAAGGGCAAAACCACCTACGCCATCGAGGGCGCGATTTTTGTAGCCGGCGCTGCCGTACAGTTTTTGCGCGATAACCTGAAACTGATAAAAAACAGTGCCGAAACCGAAGGCATGGCGACATCGGTGCCCGATGCAGGCGGCGTGATGTTTGTGCCGGCACTCACGGGCCTCGGCGCTCCGTTCTGGGATCCGCACGCGCGGGGCGGCATCTTCGGCCTTACGCGCGGCACAACGCCCGCGCATATCGTGCGCGCAACACTCGAGGCACAGGCCTACCAGACGCGTGACCTCATGGATGCCATGCGCGCCGATACGGGCATCACGCCTGCAACGCTGCGTGTTGATGGCGGTCTTTCCCGCAACAACTTTGTGTGCGCGCAAATCGCAAACCAGCTGGGCTGCGCAGTCGAACGCCCCGTGAATGTCGAAACAACCGCATGGGGGGCAGCCGCACTGGCGGGGCTTGAAAGCGGCGTCTTCAAATCGCTGGATGACATAACATCAGCATGGCGCGCAGACGCACGTTTTGAGCCGCATTCGGGGCAAGCAGAGGAAAATGCCTACGCAAAGTGGCGGAATTCCGTGCGTCGTATTATGTCACATGATGCGTAAAATTTGCGAAATCCAAATTTAGCGTGATAGCGTTACGTCAGTAATTTTACGGGGGATGATTCGTTATGGCCACCAACACAGCGCTTAAGCGCACTACAAAAACAGACCGCGAGGTCGTACAGATTGATGCCGATGTCGCAAAGACAATCGCAACCTCATGGCAATCCATCAACGCTGCGGAAGAAGCGCTCATGCGCCTCGACACCGGCATCGTGCAGTGGCAGGTAGCGCCCGCAGCGCAAACGGCCATGGCCTCCATGATCGCCGATGAACTGAAATCCGGTGACAAAATCATGACGCTCGGTTTTCAGGCTTACCCCTACATGCGCGCCGCAGGTGCCAGCGTAGCCAGCATCCTTGAAACACAACTCGGCAAAACCCTGCCTCAAAACGTCGTTGCCGCAACCGCTGATGACATTATCGCCGCCATCAAGTCGGGCACGCGCATGATTGTCGCCGTGCATGCTGAAACCAAAACCGATTGGGCAGACGTGCGCGCCATCTCCGCCGCCGCCGTAAAATCCGAAACGCCGATGCTGATGGTGATTTCAGCCGCCGTAGAAGGCGCCGCAGTTGAAACCCAGCAAAGCTGGGGCGCAACCGTGCGCGAACTGCGTGAGGCTGTCGTGTCTGTCCGCAACCAGAAAGCCATCCGCGTTGTTGCGATGTCCGACATGTCGGTTGCCGAAATTGAACAGGATATGATTGAAGCCGCGAAGATTCCGGCTGCCGAATGGCAAAACATCCTCCAGAAAAACGCTGACGGGGCTGAGATCGCGGTAAACGCCGCTTATCAGGCACCCGTCAAGTCTTTCTAATTCAGATCTATCAGCGTTTTTTCAGGCCGCTTCAAGTCTGGGTCCGCTTTTTTTCATGGAAGCCTGATTGGCCAAAAGCATAAGGAACATCCATAACCACAGAATGTCGTTATTGCTCTTTTGCTGATCCTCCTGCCCACGGACTTGCGGCAGGTTTTTCACTTCCACTTTATGAAACTTGTTTTCCTTGCGGCCTTCCTCGCGCTTGCGCTTAAGGGCTGCAAGGCGCTGGGCGTAGGCTTCTTCAAGGGCTGTAATCTGGGCGGCAAGGGCTTCCATCATCGGGTCGCCTGCGCCAAGCAGCGCTGCAATTTTTTCGGCATGGCTGCGGCTGTCCGCAATCTGGCGGTGCATGATGCAAAGGCCGGGGTCAATTAGCAAAAAGGCGTCAGCCATACGCACAACCGTGTTGCGCGGCATATCGGCAATCACTGCCGAAACGGCGCCAAGGCTATCGCGCAGGCTCTTTTTGGCGGCTGCTACGGCTTCCTTTTGGACGGGCGATGGTTCGGCATAAGGCTTCACACTCGAAAGCTAACCGAAAACTATGAAAATAAGTTTAACGCCCGAAAAATGTATGTTTTTAGGGGGCTTATACGCCTACGGCCGCACGGTAGGTTTCAAGCAGGGCGTCTTCTTCCGCCAGCTTGTTCGAATCCATTTTGCGCATACGGATGATTTTGCGCATGGTCTTCACG
>JAGWXJ010000051.1 GCA_018969935.1 Alphaproteobacteria bacterium
TTTTGCAAGGTATCGCCACCTACATCTTCTTTGACCGCCACTGGACCAAGATGACAGAACGCCTCGCGTTCTCCGTTGCGGGCGAATTGGCGTCGATATCCGATCAGATCGAGGCCCACCCTCGTGACCGCCGCACCGAGGAAATGCTGAAAGCCATGATGGCCAAGCACCTCAATGTGCTGGTAACTTACACGCCCAAGGCCAAGCGCGATAACCTGCAAACCGAGGCAGGCAGCGGCCCCGGCCTTGAAGATACGTTGGCCCGCGCCATCATGCTGCAAGTCCGCCGCCCTTTTGCCGTGGATATCGATTTGGGCCGCAAGCGCGTGGATGTGGAAGTACAGCTTAAAAACGGCCTGCTGGAAGCATCGATGCCGCAAAGCCGTATGTATGATAGCTCGGGTTATATTTTCGTGCTGTGGCTCAACGGCCTCGCGCTCCTGTTCTTCCTGATTTCCATTATCTTCATGCGTAACCAGATCCGACCCATCCGCAAACTCGCCATCGCCTCCGAAAGGTTCGGGAAGGGTGCGGATGTCCAGCTCTTCAAACCCTCGGGCGCAAGCGAGATACGCCGCGCCACCGAAGCCTTCTTCAACATGAAGGAACGCATTACACGCGCAGTCGTGCAGCGCACGGCCATGCTGGCAGGCATCAGCCACGATTTGCGCACGCCCTTGACGCGCATGAAACTGCAACTCGCCATGATGCCTGAAAGCGCCGATACACAGGCCATGCGCGCCGATATTGCGGATATGGAATCGATGGTGGAGGGGTATCTGGCCTTCATGCGCGGCGAGGGCGATGAACCAAGCCAGAAGCAGGATATGGTACAACTGGTGGAACGCGTATTGGCCAACGCCCGCCGCCAGAATTTCGATGTCCGGCTGGAAGCCCCCAAGGTGCTTGAACTGGAAGTACGTACAGGTGCGCTTGAAAGGGCGCTGACAAACCTTGTCGAAAACGCGCGCAAATACGCCCACAGCGCAAAAGTGACGGTGTGGGAGGACAAGCACAACAACTGGGTAGGCATCACGATTGATGACGATGGCCCCGGCATCCCGCCCGAAAAATACGAGGATGCGTTCAAACCCTTCCAGCGCCTTGAAGCATCGCGCAACCGCAAAACGGGCGGGACCGGCCTTGGCCTTGCCATCGCACAGGATATCATCCTCGGCCACGGCGGGCGTATTTTCCTCGATAAGTCACCGCAGGGCGGCCTACGCGTGATGATCCATCTGCCGCTCTAGGCTAAGGCTAGAACATCCGTCCGCCGTTAGGCACGGGTTTGGATGGGTGCATCAGGGTTACGGCCCCCGCTTCGTCAGGGAAGCCAAGAACCAGTATCTCCGACATAAAAGGCCCCACCTGCCGCGGCGGAAAGTTCACAACGGCAGCCACCTGCTTGCCCATCAGGGTTTCAGGTGTGTAATTGGCGGTCACTTGGGCGGAAGTTTTCTTGATGCCGATGGCAGGGCCAAAATCGACAAACAGCTTGTAGGCAGGCTTTCGCGCCTCGGGAAAAAGCAAAACGTCCACGATGGTACCAACGCGGACGTCCAGCTTGTCAAAATCTTCAATGGTCGCCATTAGGCGGCTTTACGCTTGCCCGTTTTTTTGGCGGCAGGTTTGTTGGCAGCAGCAGGCTTAGCTTCTGCTTGGCCATTCATCATGGCGGCCTTGGGGTCAAACGCGGCCTTGAACTCGGCAAGCGATGCGCTCACGCGGCGGTTGATGATCTCGGCTGCTTCCTCACCCGTTTTGGTGATGATGTTGCCAACTTCGCGTGCGCCCGCAACGGTCGTTTCATACGACTTGCGTACCAGCTCGGCCTGACGTTGTACTTTTTGCTCGGGCGTGCCTTCCGTCAGCATGGTGGAGGCATAGCCGGAATTGTCCTGAACCATGCGGCCCATGAGTTCGGCCTGTCTGGAAACCGCTTGTTGCAGGCTTTCCATGCTCAGCTGCATGACATCCGTCATGGCCTGCATGTTTTTACGCTGCGTTTCCATGAGGATCTTAAGATCGAACACGGGGTTAGCGGTGATACCCTGCTTGGGCATCATCTGCTTAATCATCGACGGATCAAAAAAAGAGCGAACCATAAAAGGCCTCCGATTGAATTTGCTGCATTACAACAACGTAGGTTCTAACGAAGCACAAAAGGTTAACAATGTCCAGCGATACGTTAACCTTCGTAAATTTTGTATGACGATCGTCAAGTATTCCTCTTAAATTTTCCTTAACCGGACTCTGCCTAGAATAGGGGCGAAAACCACGAAAGCGGCAATTCGCCGAAGTGCCTATTATGGCTAAAATCCAAGGAGCGCCTGACCGCAAGGGCAAGGGTGCCAAAGGCAGTCAAACCACCACGTTGCGTCTGGGCAAGAGCGGCCTGACGCAGCTCATGGTATTTTTGAACGGGCTTATTCTCACTATTACAGCATTCATTACGCTCACCGTATTCATCAACCAGATGCGCGGCGAGGATGTAAAATCCCTCACTACCCAAATTCGCCACCAGATGGAAAACGGCCTCGGCCGTCTGGCCTCGACACTTGAAGGCGCCGACCGCGCCATCGAGCTGATGGCCGTATCCAAAGGCGCCATCGATACGACCGATTTTGAAAAGCTGGTCCCCCAGCATGCCCTGTTCGATGAAATCATCCTCTTCGAAAAATCGGGGCAGGATTGGAAACAGAACACATTATACAAGGCGGGCAGCGCCCCCAAAAACCACCCCGCCCTGACAAAGGATATTCTGCGCGGCCTTAAGGGCGAAAACGCTTACGAGCTACGTACGACCATCGGCCCCGATGAACTGCTGGCCGAAACGCAGGATACCAAAATCCAGTCCCGCCCCATGGTCATGCTGCACCCCGTTGTGGCTGATGGCCAGATACGCCGCGTTGTAGTGGGTGTCATGCGCGTGGGCACGGGCATATTGCTGGGTGATATTACAGGCAACACATCCATTCAGCGCCTTGTTGTGCGCGATGGCAGTACAGGCAGCCGCCTGTTCCTGATTGATAGGCGCGACCCGCTGGACGATAGTACCAAAGGCCTTTTCCCGCTGCACCTCAGCCTCGAAAGCTGGAGCGTGCCCGCCGCCGAAAGTTCAATCGACGTGACGGTAGAGATAAAGGAAAACATGCGCATGGCCTTTATCAGCCGCGTACCTTTGCTTCTGCTGCTCTTCGGACTTTCCATCACCATGATCGGGACGCTGTATGTGCGTAACAACTACCGCCAGTCCATCCGCCTCTCGGCCATGAACAATGCGCTGACCGCCAAAAACCTCGAGCTCAAAAATCAGGTTGATGAATCAAACCGCCTCTACGAAACGATGCAACGATCCGAACGCGAGTACCGCGGCGTTATCGATTCCGTATCCGATATCATTTTCGAATGCGATGCCGCGGGTAACCTTCTTTTCGTGAACGCGACATGGGAAAAGGTTTCGGGCTTCTCCATCCCGCACTCGCTTGGCCGCGACCTCTTCGACATGCTGCACCCCGCCGACCACGACCCGCAACGCATGGCCTTCACAAACCTTGTGCGCGAGAAGGGGCAGGGCTATCGCTCCATTGCCCGCCTGCAAACGGCGGACGGCAAATTCAGGGCGATTGAACTCGCATTCTCCATGGTCCGTACTGACAACGCACGCAACGCCCGCGTTGTGGGCACCATTACGGACGTCGAAGAACGCCGCCGCGCCGAACGCGCCTTGGCGGAAGCCGAAAAGAAATACCGCACCATCGTTGAAAACGCGGCAGGCGGTATTTATCAGGTCAACAACGAAGGCCGCATCCTTTCCGCCAACCCCGCGCTTGCCCGCATTCTGGGGTACAACACCCCGCGCGACGTGATGGAAGGCATCCCCGATATGGGCAAACTGTACACCGACCCGCGCGACCGCCTGCGCTATGAACGCGACCTCGAAAACTTCGGCTTCATCCGTAACCACGAAGCCACCATCAAACGCCGCGACGGCACCATCATCTGGGTTTCTGAAAACGCCCGCGCCGTGAAGGACGAAGACGGCCGCCTTGTCTACTTCGAAGGCAGCATCGAAGACATCACGCAACGTAAATTGGCCGAGCAGGCTCTCAAGGAAGCCAAAATGCAATCCGATTTGGCCAACCGCGCCAAATCGGAATTCCTTGCCAACATGTCGCACGAATTGCGTACGCCGCTGAATGCCATCATCGGCTTCTCCGAAATCATCCAGAATCAGGCCATGGGCGCCGTGGGGAACAAGGCCTATGTGGAATACGCGGGCGATATCAACGACAGCGGCAAGCGCCTGCTGACCATCATCAACGACATCCTTGACATCAGCCGCATCGAAGCCGGCGACAGAACCCTCAACGAAACGCTCTTCAGTTTCCAGCGCACGGCAGCCACCTGCGTAAGCCTGCTTGGTGCCAAGGCCGAGGCTGGGCGCGTTACCGTTTCCAACAACCTCCACGCCGATATGCCGAAGGTGATTGGCGAGGAACTGGCCTTCAAACAGATGCTCATGAACCTGCTTTCAAACGCCATCAAGTTCACGCCGCCCGAAGGCCGCGTGACGGTCGATTGCGATTACGCGGGGCAGGGGCATGATTTGCGCATCTCGATTACCGATACGGGTATCGGTATGGACGACAAGGAAATTGAAAAAGCCCTATCGCCCTTCGGGCAGGTGGAAAGCGCATTCGCGCGTAACAACTCGGGCACGGGCCTCGGCCTCACGCTGGTCGATGCGCTCATCAAAATGCACAACGGTACCTTCGAGCTTGTAAGCCGCAAGGGCGTTGGCACAACAGCTACGCTGGTTATCCCTGCCGCACGCGTGGCTCAGGCCCCGCAAACCACGCAGGGCGACAACGTCGCGGCATTCCCTGTAAAATTTAACGGCTGAAACGCAGGCGCTCTTCGCGCGTTTGCGCATCACGCCCCGGCACCAGATGGATGCCCGTCAGTTTCTTGATTTTGTCGACCGCCTCGAATGTCAGCATCTGCTTGATGGGCAGCTGGATGAATTCGGGCAGCGATGCATGCGCAAGATAAAGGCTGTACCCCGTATTCGATACCTTCGCGTGCTCGATCCCGTACTCCGAACGCAGCCACATCATCGCATCACGCTGCTGGCGGTTGATGCCTGCAAGTTCGCTTGCGCGCAACGTCACCACGATAAAACCCTGCTCGCGCAGTTGGGTCAAAGCCACACGCGCCGATACCGCGCTGGTTTGCTTGTCGCGATTCCCCTGCGAGATACTTGCAACGGTAAACGGCGCGCGCACGCGCGCTGAACCGTCACGGTTGCGGGGGCCTGTTTTGTTTTTGCCTTTTCGTGCCATACGACACGCTTAGCACGCAGCCGCAAACAATTTCCAGAACTAATTTTCGCCCTTTAGCACCCGCTGGCACACATCATAGGAGAAACCGGCGCGGGCAAGCGCCGCCAGATCCTTCTGCGGCTCCCGTGCGCGGGTTGCAAAAGGGCCGAGGCGCTTTCTTTTGGCAAACAGCCTTGCGGCCTCGTAATCGTCCTGCTCGGCCAGTTGCGTTTCATCGGCCGCAACACCCTTGGCCGCAAGTTTCATGGCAATCGCCCGTTTGGGTAAACCCTTGCGCTGGAGGGAACCCGTAAGCGCCTTCGCGTACAACGCATCGTTCAGAAAACCCGCGCGCTCGAATTCCGGCACCAGTTTTTCCCGCACAAAGGCCATAAAGGCATCCACATCCTGCCCTTCGTGCGCGCGGGCCGAGCGTTTCATCTTCCTGCCCATCACCTCAAGGAAGTGGGAAACGGACGTAGGATGGCGCTGCAAATAATACAGGGCCGAATTGCGCAGATAGCTCTCGCTCAGCTTTTTGGGCGTTTTGCGTTTGACCTTGGGTTTGGGCGGGCTATCTTGGTCCATGTTTTGACTCTAATCCGAAAGCAATAGCATGTCAGCACCGGCCCCGCGCATCATCAAAGGCATCAACTGGATCGGCCTTTACACCATGACCCGTAAGGAGGTCGCGCGCTACAGCAAGGTCTACCTCCAGACAATCGTGGCCCCGATTGTCACGACGCTTCTGTTCTATCTCGTGTTCTCGGTCGCCATGGGCGGGCAGGGGCGCGGCATCGGCGACGTGCCTTACATGACCTTCCTTCTCCCCGGCCTTGTCATGATGGGCATGGCCCAGAACGCGTTTGCCAACACGTCATCCTCCATCATCATCGCCAAAATTCAGGGCTCGATTGTGGATGTACTGATGCCCCCGCTCTCGGCGGGCGAGCTTTTGACGGCCTATACGCTGGGCGGCATTCTGCGCGGCCTTTCGGTAGGCTTTTTCAACGTGCTGGTCATGATACCGTTTGCGCACCTGCCTGTGGCGCATGTATGGGCCATCGTGGTTTACGCCGTGCTGGGCTGCACGCTACTTGCCCTGCTGGGTATTCTGGCAGGTGTATGGGCCGAAAAGTTTGACCACCTCGCAGGCGTCACCAACTTTATCGTGATGCCGCTGACCATGCTTTCGGGCACGTTCTACGCAGCCGAGCATTTAAGCCCGCCCTTTGCGGCACTGGCCCATGCCAACCCGTTTTTCTACATGATTGACGGTTTCCGCTACGGTTTCATCGGCCATGCCGATATGCCCCTGCACATTGGTATAGCCATGCTGGCCACGCTTTCCGTGGGTTTGTGGGTGGCAACGCTGGCCATGCTGAAATCGGGTTACAAAATCCGCGCATGACGCTATAAACCTAGCCCATGTCACGAATTGCCAACGATAACAGCGATAAAACCGCCCCGCGCGAGCCGGACGACAACATCATCCAGCCCTTCCAGCTCGAGGTATCGGGCCTTCGCGGCCGCGTAGTCCGCATCGGCTCCATTTTGGAGGCCATGCAGGCATCCCACGCCTACCCGCAACCTGTCGCGGCCCTGCTGGCCGAAACGGCTGCAACCGCGCTTCTGCTGTCATCGATGCTGAAATACGAGGGCGTGTTTACATTGCAAACAAGCGGTGATGGCCCTGTGCGTACACTGGTGGCCGATGTCACGACGTCCGGCCACATCCGATGCTACGCAGGCTTTTCGGAAGATGTCATCAAGGCCATGGAAGCCGCTGACAAACGCCCCGATTACGGCGCCTACGCGGGCTTCGATATGGGCCACTTGTGCGGCAAGGGCTATCTGGCCTTTACGGTAGACCAAGGCGAACACATGGAACGCTATCAGGGCATCGTCGCCCTTTCGGGCCCCACGCTGGCCGATACGGTCCAACACTACTTCGACCAGTCAGAACAGATCGGCACATCCATCAAGGTAGCCGCGCACCACGATGAAAAAACAGGCTGGCGGGCAGGGGCCATCATGCTCCAGCGCATGCCCGACCCGTCCATCGGCGTACAGGGTAACGATACGGTTTTGCCCATCCGCCCCGACTTGGCCGAAGCCAAGGAGGAGGATTGGAGCCGCGCGCGCATCCTTTTGCAAAGCGTCACCGAAAAGGAACTTGTGAACGCCGATCTGCATTCGCATGAATTGCTGGTCAGGCTGTTCCATGAGGAAGGCGTGCGTATTTTCCCCGCCCAGCCCGTCATCAACAAATGCCGCTGCTCCGGCGACCGTGTGGCCCGCGTGCTGGCAACCCTCTCGGACGATGACCGCGAGCACGCGTCGCAGGACGGCGTCATCGAAATGAAGTGCGAATTTTGCAGTAAAACCTACCGTTTCGACACAAATACGCTGTCCTGTATTGAAGTTGAGCCGAATCAGGTGACTCATTAGGCATGGAATTAAGGAGAAGCCCCATGAACGTGAAAACGAACATCAAGACCCTTCTTTTAACAGCAGCTCTTGTTGCGGTGGTACCTCTGGCCGCCTGCCAGACAACCAACAATGCGCCCCAGCGCCCCGTAGATCTCTCGTTCAGCCAGATGCAGCCGCTCCAGCTTAATGTGGGCAACGTCCGTGTTGTTGACCAGACGGCAAATCCCAACACCCGCTACTTCGATGGCCGTGTGGCCCCCGCAGCAACGCTTTCGCGCTACGCAAAGACCCGCCTTCAGGCAGTCGGTGGCGAAGGTACGCTTAACTTTGTCATCCAGCAGGCATCCCTTACCTCAGCCGAAGCGGAAGGCACCGGTGACTGGACCGACAGCTTCCGCCTCAGCAACCCGATGGAATACACCATCACCATGCGCGTAGGCCTTGAACTGGCTGGCCGTACAAGCCAGCCCAACGTCCGTTCGGCCTATACCCTTGAGCGCAAGAAAACCCTGCCCGCAGGCTCCTCGCTCGCTGACCGTGACCGCGAACTCAACCTGCTGCTTCAGGATATGATAGGCGCCATGGATACCGCCATCGAACGCGGTATCGATGACAACATGCGCATCATCGTCCGCCCCGGCCCCATTACCTTCGGCAAACCTGCCGAGGCCATGCCCGATGCCAATAGCGGTATGCAAATCGTCCCGCCCTCGACAGCCGATGGCAAACCCGTCGTCATCCAGGGGACGATGAATTAGTTGACATAACTGTATGTTTGGCTAAATTGCCGCCGTTCAACGAAAAAGGGCGGCAGTACATGCGCACGCGTATCACCGTTAAAAAAACCTTCACACGCCATGCGGATGGCGCCTTGCCATTCGCCAACGTCATGCTGACAGCTGTCGCAGGCGGTAAAGCCGATTTCACAACCATTCGTTCCCTGTGCCGCCGCGCAAAAGCTGATTTCCCAGCCGTGATGCCGCGCGAAATGCGTGTGCTTACCACCCCCGCAAAGGACGGTGCGGAAGGCAAAATCGCCGTAGAATTCCATGTACCCTATTCCGCCGACCTGATGGCCAAAGGCTACACGCAGGTGGAAAGCCTGCTGCCTACCGCCAAGCCTGTCGTCCTTGAAAAGGACAAAGCAGCCAAAGCCCGTGGCAAGGGCGGCACCTATCCGTTGCTCGACAACGTAGGCTGACGGATAACAGCACAAACAAAAAAGCCGCCCGTTAAGGCGGCTTTTTTTATGCGCTATGCCTTCGCTTATTCGAAGGTGATGACGCCGCGGCGGTTAGCCGGTTCGCGGACGTTGTCAGCGGTCTGGACAAGCAGCTCGTTCTCGCCGCGGCCCGAAACGCTGATCATGTCGGCGGAAATACCGCGTGCGATCAGCTCTTTCTTGATGGCGTTGGCGCGGCGCATGGCCAGCTTATCGTTGTAATCGTTCGGGCCCGAACGGTCGGTGTGGCCGACGATGTTGACGTGTTTGACGCCGCGGGCTGCGACTTCTTTCACGACGGCATCAAGGACGGACGAACCACCGGTACCGACAACCGAGCTATCCCAGTCGAAGAACACGAGGTACATGGCCTCTTTCAGGTCCATCGGCTCGGGCTTGGCGTCCATCATGCCAACTGGCTCCGGCACTTCCTCGGCAGCGGGGGCTGCAGGGGCGGCGGGGATGGCGGCTTCAACTTCCTGCATCGCTGCAAGGAATTCGTTTTTGCAGTTCAGGTTGCCTTTTTTGCCCGTGTCGTTGACAGAGCCTTCGTCTTGCTCGATCCAGCAGTCGTAGCGGGCTTGGGCCACAGCCGTTTTGCCGGGGATGATGTCACGTGCGCCGCGGTCGAATGCGGAAATGAGGCGGGCGCGTGCGTCCGAAAGTTCGGTGATTTCGGTAGCTTCGAGGTCCCAGTCGTTGACAGGCTCGGGCATGATGTTCTCGCCCTTCGCGCTTTCAAGGCCTTTGCGGGCGAAGTGAACCGAATCGGCGTAATCCTGCATGGTGTTCAGCAGGTAGTTGGAGAAAGCCTTGTATTCGGCCGTCAGCTGCTGCGTGAACGGCGAGCCGCTGGCGCTCGTCTTGTTCAGCGTATTGACCTCGCTGAAGCCTTGGGGGGAGCAGGCTGCAAGCGCAACCACAGCGGCGGCAAGGCCAAGAAGGCGGAAACTGAACATAGGCGGGACTCCTTTATAATCAGGTCGAATGTTATGGGTAGGTATAGTGATTTGAAAAACCCTATGCAATCTAAAAAATGAGTGTGTTCAAAGGGCTGCACAATGGCAAGCCCCAATTTGTCGGGATTTTATTGCTTTTCATAAAGGTGCCCTCCTAAACTGGGGGCATGAACGCCCAGACATCACTTAAATTGGCCTCCGAAACCCTGCCTCTGGAGGCATTGGGCCGCGAGGAAGCCGTCCGCCTTATCAACGCAGGCCGCCGTTTTCTCAATCCTATCCCGTTGGAAAGCGGGGCCTTTTATTTCCCCCAAGGCGGGCTTTACCAGCTTTTTGCCGGCCCCTCGGGCGAACGGGTGGGCATCTGGGCGCAAAACCCCGACGATCTTGAATTCGAAACCCTGACCGTTGATGAAGCAACATCGGCCACGCTCAGGCAATTCGTAACAGGCCCCGATGGTGCGCAAACCGAAGTGCCCGTACCTGCGGGCACAAAACTGCCCATGCGCATTAAAGACAAGGGCAACGGCAACATCGCCCGCTTGCGCGTCTTCTCCGTCAAGCCCCGTGCCATGGAAAAGAAATGGCTGCGCGAGGAAATCAACCGCCACCAGCACGCCTTCCAGTCCTTTACTGAGAGTTACGGCACGCTCTTCCGCGCCCGCGACAATCTCTGGGTCAGCGACGGCGTGATTTATCAGGCCCTCCCGTCCGAAAAAACCGAAGGCAAGTTTGATCTGCTCATGATATCCGCCCCCGCGCATGGATGGTCGCTCGGGCGTAATTACGAGAGTATTTTTACCGGCCTGTGCGGCAAGTTTTTGCGTGCGGCATCCGTCCGTGCCAAGGGCCTGAGCATGGAGGAAATTGAAAAAATCGTCCCTGAGGATTTCCTTAAACGTGCCCAAAAATTCGTAGAAGGCACAGACCCTTACGCAATTGTCCTCAACGGAAAATCGAACGGCCGCATCCGCCTCAAGTACCGCTTCAAAAAACTGGCGACCAATTTTTCCTACGCCCTCGCGCAACTGCGCGGCATGCGCATGCTGGGCCGCATTGGCGTGGTCACCGCCATCAACGGTTTCATCGCGGCTGTTGCTTATGTGGCGCTGGGCTCGCCCATCACGCCGCTTTGGATGCTGCGTATTGCAGGCCAAACCGCCAGCGGCACCGGCAAGGAAATGTTTGAATACCTGCGCACCCGTCGCCGCCAGATGGATGACCCCGAGGTTGATACGGTACTGCAACAGTACTGCGATAACTTCAACCACATGCAAATCTGGGGCGGCTGCCTGAAACCTGAAATGGCCAAATATCTGGTGCCGCTAAGCCACGACCAGCTGAACACCGATTTGAACCCCGGCGAGGCGGTGTTGAAGGAAATCCCGCGCGAACAGGCAGCATTGGAATACATCATGGGCGCAACCGAAGGCCCTGTCGGTTCTTACGGCGCGTTCTTCCGTGTCGGCAATTATCTGGGCATCCGCATCTATGAACCGGGCGGGCTGGACGTTGAATATGTGCCTGAACGCAACGTCGCCTATGCCACCATGGACTGGGCAGGCTACGACCACAAACACCTGCCAAGCTACGTGTGCGAATTCATGGAGAAAACACGCGCCGATGATGTTGCCTGCATCCGCGTCAACTACTGCAGGGCCTCGCGCAAAATGGAATACAAGGCGCTGACCAAAGCCGAGTACGAAGCCGATGTCGAAGCCATCCGCAAAAGCGAATATGTATCGCAGTTCCCGATGCCCGACGGTATTCGCCTTGTGCCGCCCCCGCGCACGGCAACCAACCGCGGTCTTTTCAAAACAATCGTTGAGGACGGCATGAACTCCGCCATCGAGGGTGGCCGCCATGTTGCCGAGCAGGTGTGGAAAATCATTCGCGGGCCATCTATATAGAATATAAAGAAACCGCGATTTTTTCTTGACAGTGCCCCCCCGTTTCAGGCTTTTATCGCGCACACGAAACACATCCCCCCCGAACCCAAGAAAGGTCCCAAGTACAAATGTCCCAAATGCCCAAAATTGCCCTGCT